>CAZXMX010000200.1:0-6009 GCA_964641645.1 uncultured Neomegalonema sp. | reverse complement strand
AACGGCGTGACCAGTGCGGGCATAGACCCTCTGAAACGCTCGGCTAGGGATTGAGAAGATGGCATCGGTCGAATCTTTCCTGAAATCTAGAGTGGAAACGGACCCTAGAGGAAGGAAGCATCGGATGAAAATGATAATCCGTGCTGAGCGTTATTCGCAGCCCCGATCAGCCCAGCGCATCACTTCGCGCTTAAAGGCTCCGCCATAAGGGTGTTCTTTGCGGTCGACGGCACCAAGCCCTTGCTTGTTATAGAATCCACCCTGATCGCAGAGTGTTTCTTGCGTCCAAGCATGACAGCTCGAACACTCTTTGCCCTTCCACAGAGAATCTGGAATTCCCTCAATCGGAGCAAAAAGGGGTGATCCGGCAACTAAATCCTGAATGGATTGGCCATTCAGGGCGGGATCAACGTCTACGAATGGCTCCGCGAACGTAACATTCGCAGCTTCTTTCGAAACCGGCTCAGGATCCTCAGCTCCATTCGACAAGGTGATGCCCCGAGGGCCTGCGAGATCAGCGAAGGCCAGTTGCACTTCATCGCTGCCCGAAATCGTATCGGCAATGGCCGGGAACATCGACAGTAGTGACAACGCCGTGACGGCAGGAATAAGTCGAATGGCCAAGCTACTGTGCCTCTCTAAGCAGGGAGATGATTGGATACCGTCGCCGAAGCAATCATCATAAATTGTTTTAATCATGAACGGTTAAACCTTTACAACACCTCACTCTGCACGAAAGTAAGGCCGTTATCGGCTGAATCGCACTGGGAGACGCACGAATGCCAATGGCTTTAAGATCGAACCGCATGCGACGGATGCTGCAAAGGCTCGTCACGATCAGTTTGATAAGCGTCTTTACGCCCAGCTTCCTCTCCGCCGAAACGCTGGATCAGGAATGGATTTTGGACTCAGACGCCTCTTCACTGACCTTCCAATCCGTGAAGAACAACTCGAAAGTCGAAACCAGCAGCTTTGCAACCCTGACTGGAACCATCGATACCGATGGAGGGGCCAAGGTCGAGATCGAGCTGGAATCAGTCGACACAAAAGTCGACCTTCGCAACGTGCGGATGCGGTTTCTCTTCTTCGAAACGTTCAACTTTCCAACGGCAACCATCGAAACCCAAATCAGTCCGGCATTGGTTGAATCGCTAAAGGAAAAGCGCCGCGTAACGGTTCCCCTGCCCTACAGCCTCAACCTTCACGGCGTTACGAAGGGTCGCGAAGCCGAAGTGGTAGCCACGCTGATTACCGATGAAATGGTCTCGATCACCTCGAAGGACCCCATTTCGGTCGCAGTCGCAGACTTCGATCTCGAAGAAGGCGTTGCGAAGCTGCAAGATGCCGCGAATGTGAAGATTGTTCCGTCGGCATCGGTTTCCTTCGATTTCATTTTCCGCGCGGCAAAATCGCAATCTGAGCCGGTAAAAGTGGCCGAAGCCGTCCAAAAACCCAAGACGGCTGCCCTTGAGCCAGAAGGAAACTTCGATACCGAAGCCTGCGTCGGACGCTTTGAAATCCTATCGCGGACAGGCGCGATCTACTTTGCATCTGGCAGCGCGGACTTGGACGATGAGAGTCTCCCGCTTCTCAATACGGTTCTCGACATCGTGCAGCGGTGCCCCGACCTGAATATTGTCGTCGCAGGTCACACAGATTCTGCCGGGGATGCGGGGTATAACCAAGGCCTATCCGAGCGCCGTGCGCGGTCCGTGTCACAATTCTTAGCCGTCAACGGCGTCAGTGGCAGCCGAATGCAAGCTGTAGGGTATGGCGAAGCGCAACCCGTTGCGCCCAATGACACCGCCCGCAACCGAGGACGAAATCGGCGGATCGAGTTCCGGCCAACCGGCGGTTAATGTCCGGCACTGCGGCTCGGACCAGCGCCCTTCTGAGCCCTTTCGCGAACCAATCTTTGCAGCAAGTCGATTTTTTTGATAGTGTACGTTTAACAACCACGAAACGTGGAACGAGCAGGCTATCATGATCCGAAAAACGCTCCGAAGCCGCTGTCTTGCGGTCTCGTTGGGTGTCCTCGTTGCCTTGGGCGCGCAGACCACCCTCGCTTCAACACAAGACAGCCCCCGTGCGGAGGCGATGAAGCGTATTGTCTCCAAGGCACGGTCGAAGGAATGGGTTGCAGCACGTAACACTGCGCTATCCCTTCGTGATCCCGTGGCACTGGAAGCGTATGAATGGCTTCGTCTACGCCAGCCCGGAATCACTGATTTTGAACGGGTCGCCGTTTGGATCGAAGCCCATCCCGATTGGCCGGATGAAAGACGCATCCAGTCGCATGGTGAAGGCGTTCTCAGCCCCGGCTTGTTTCCCGCACAAAAGCTCGTGCACTTTTTCGACCGCCATAGCCCCTATACCGGCAAGGGCGCTGCACTCTATGCCGAGGCTTTACGATCAGTTGGCCAACACAGCCGTGCGCGCGAAGTTGCCATTGATGCTTGGCTGACGAAGGACCTGACGTCTGAATACGAAACTCGCCTTCTCTCCAACTTCGGCAGTGATCTCAGGCCGCTCAATGACCAACGTCTTGATAATTTGATTTGGCGTACCCGCCTGACGCCCGCGAGACGCCAGTTGCGCCGCGCATCCCGGTCGGCCCGCGCTTTGGGTGCCGCCCGTATCGCGTTGCTCAAAAACGAGAACAACGTCGATGGCATGATTGCTACGATCCCGCCGAGTCTTCGGCGCGATCCCGGTCTCGCCTATGCCCGCATGGTCTGGCGCAAGAAGCGCGGATTGCGAACCGGCGCTGAAGACATGATGCTTGAGGCGTCCGCCGAGAACCGCCTCGGAAACGCAGATAAATGGGGCGATGAACGCGCGCTGTTCGTCCGCGAGTCGCTTGATGCTAAAAGGCACAAGCGCGCATACGCCCTCGCTGCCGGTCATGGATTGTCCGAAGGAAAATACTTCGCAGACATGGAATGGATCGCCGGTTGGATCGCGTTGCGCCGCCTCAACGATCCAAAAAGAGCGCTCGCACACTTTTCGCAACTTCATGGCGGTGTGAAAACACCGGTGAGCAAAGCTCGAGCGGCCTTTTGGGCTGGTGAAGCAGCAGCCGCTTTGAACGACGCATCGGCTGCGATGCAGTGGCGCAGCGAAGGCGCGCGCTATCAAAGTGCCTTTTACGGTCAACTCGCGTCCGAACGGCTTACCGGACAAGCGCGCCTGAATATCCCCGGACAGATCGCACCCGCATCGGGACAATGCACGGACGACCATCGAGTGGCCGTCGGCAGCGCGCTTGCGTTGGGTGGGGCCATCGTCCCGGCAAGAACCTTTTTCTATGACGTCGCAAAGACCTGCAACAATGCCAACGAAGTGAAAGCCCTTGGCCTCGTCGCCGAGCGGCAAGGCGCTTTTCGGATTTCCATCGGCATGAGTCGAAAGGTCCGTGAAGAAGGCATCTTCATCCCCGAGATTTCTCACCCGCTCGTTCGGCTTCCGGTCCAAGGTTGTCGCGGCGAAACCGCCCCAGAGCGGGCACTCACTTTGGCAATCGCCCGGCAAGAAAGCGGCTTTGATCCAAGAGCGGGAAGCAGCGCGGGTGCGCAAGGTGTCATGCAAGTCATGCCGGGCACCGCGAAACGCACGGTCGGCGCGACAGGGATGCGTTATTCCCGAGCGCGCCTTGGCTCTGACCGCGACTACAATGCCATCATCGGTCAGTGCTATCTTTCGCGGATGCTTGAACGATTTGAGGGGTCCTATCCTCTTGCGATTGCATCCTATAATGCGGGTCCAAGTCGGATCGATGCCTGGGTGAAGCGCAATGGCGATCCCCGTCGCGGAGAAATCAACATGGTGGACTGGATCGAGCGTATTCCGTTCCACGAAACCCGCAACTACGTGCAGCGCGTTCTCGAAAACGTTGCGGTTTATCGAGCGCGCCTGCGCTAAACAAAAACTTACCTAGGCGGTATCGGTCGAGAGAATATTCTCGACCGAGGTTGCGCAGACTCCTGCGCACAGGCACACTGTTGGTTATCGGCTTATCAGTCGATCTTCCGACAGTTTAGATTGTTGGTTCCGTCATAAGGAATTCAAGCCTTGGATCGAGAGTACCAGAACCGCACATTGCCGACGACCGATGGCCTGACGTTGAGTTTTCGCGAATACGGCTCGCGGTTCTCCGAAGCAACGCCCGTGCTATGCTTGCCGGGACTAACCAGAAACTCAGCCGATTTTCATGCCATCGCATCGGTGATTGCGAGCGAGCGCCGCGTCATCTCGCTTGATGCGCGCGGACGAGGGCGTTCAGACTACGATCCAAACTATCAGAACTATAACCTTGTGACTGAAGTCGGCGATGTTCTGTCGCTGATCTCGGCTGAGTTTGAACGGCCTTGTATGATCCTCGGAACATCACGGGGCGGGCTTGCCGCTATGGTCCTCTGCGGTGTGCGTCCTTCGATGGTGGCTGGCGTGGTGCTCAACGACATCGGGCCCGTGCTCGAAGCTGAAGGCCTTGATCGGATCAAGGACTATCTCGGTATCCCGCCAGTGCCGCTGGAAACGTGGGAAGATGCCGCTGCTGCTATTGAAGCCGGTAACGCCGAAGATTTCCCAGACCTGCGTGCACCCGACTGGCTCGCATGGGCAAAGCGGACGTTTCGCGAAGAAGGCGGCAAACCCGTTTTGGACTACGATCTCAAACTTCGCGATGCCGTGCTTGAGAATACCGGACCTGTTCCAGAAATGTGGCCACAGTTTCGGGCCATGGCAGACATTCCAACCCTCGTCCTGCGCGGAGAAAACTCGAATCTGCTCTCTGCAAAAACAGTCGAGGAAATGCGCCGCGCGAAACCCGACCTTACCGCCGTAACCGTGAAAGGCCGAGGGCATGTCCCCTTGCTGGACGAGCAAGAATCCCTGACGGCGATCAATGCCTTCCTTGAACGGATCGATTCAAAGGTACAAGCCGCGTGATCGACGCAAGCGTTTCCCCGAATATCGACGACATTCGTGCCTCGGCAGAGAGGCTCGCAGGAGTGGCGCGGATCACGCCTCTGTTGGAGGCGCCGCAAATCAACGCCCTCGCGGGGCGCCGCGTTTTGGTGAAGGCCGAGTGTTTGCAACGAACCGGATCGTTCAAATTTCGCGGTGCTTGGAGCCGACTCTCCCTACTAACACCTGAGGAATTGACGCGCGGTGTTGTGGCATTTTCCTCCGGAAATCACGCGCAGGCGGTTGCCCATTCCGCGCAGCTTCACCAAACACCTGCGGTTATCATCATGCCAAAGGACGCGCCCAGCGCAAAGATCGATGCGACGCGCGGCTACGGTGCCGAGGTTATTCTCTATGATCGTGAGAACGAAAGCCGCGAGGAAATCGGCGATACGCTCGCGACAGAACGCGGACTAACGCTCGTCCGACCCTATGACGACCGCTATGTGATTTCTGGCCAAGGAACCATCGGGATCGAAGTGGCCGACCAAGCGCGCGCGGCAGGCGTCGAACAAGCCGATTTTGTTGTTTGCTGCTCCGGTGGCGGCCTCAGTGCTGGTGTCGCGCTGGCCGTTGAAGCAGACGCGCCAAACCTGCGCGTTCGGCCCGCTGAACCCGTTGATTTTGATGATTTCGGTCGATCTCTCATCGCGGGCGAAAAGGTAACAAATGCCAAAATGGGCGGTTCGATACAGGACGCCATTCTGACCCCGACTCCCGGTGATCTCACCTTTCCCATCGGCCAACGCCTGTTCGGTCCCGGATTGGCAGTCTCCGATGATGAGGCTTTGCGCGCCCTTGCTCTGGCTTGGCGATGGTTGCGGATTGTCGTCGAACCGGGCGGTGCCGCCGCCCTCGCCGCTGCCCTCTTCCGCCCGGATCAAATCGAAGGCGATGCTGTGATTGTTACGGCATCTGGGGGTAATGTGGATCGGGCGATTTTCAATCAAGCCCTCAATACACTGGACGCATAGATGGCCATTACCCCGGTTGCTGTGGAATTTGGGATGGGAACCGACCTGCAAGGCGGCGACCATACCA
>CAZXMX010000199.1:4696-6064 GCA_964641645.1 uncultured Neomegalonema sp. | reverse complement strand
GGCAGATCAACCACTGGTTCGATGTCATGGGCGCGCAGGTGATCGGCTGGGCCAATTCCAGAGAGCATGAGAACCTGTGGTGAGTTAATCGCGCCACCAGATAGGATGACTTCGCGCTCGGCCTCAACGCTGTGGGTCTCGTCGCCGTGCCGATACGATAGGCCAGTGACGCGATTACCGGCGATCGATAACTTCTCAACCATGGCGTCGGTCATGAGGGTCAGATTGTCGCGCTTCAAAGCAGGGCGCAGATGGGCGACAGCCGCGCTGCAGCGCCGGCCATGTCGTCTCGTCGCGTCAAGACGCGAAACCCCTTCGGGCTGAAACCCGTTTAGATCATCCGAGCGGCCTTGGCCTGCTTGCTCACCGGCGTCGAGGAAGGCATCAAAGAGCGGGTTCTCGTAGCTGCCCTTCGTGACGCCGAGTGGTCCACCCGTCCCGCGCCATTCATCTGCCCCTCGGTCACTGTCTTCGCCCGCTTTGAAATAGGGCAGGCACTGCGCATAGGTCCATTCTGTAAGCCCGTGTTCGCTCGCCCAGTTGTCATAATCGAGCGGATGGCCGCGCATGTAGACCATCGAGTTGATCGAGCTGGACCCGCCAACGACTTTGCCGCGCGGCGTTCCAACGCGCCGACCCCCAAGCGCGGCTTGCGGTTCGCTTTGGTAGTTCCAATTAATGCGCTTGTTTCGATAGGCGTAGTAAACACCGGCAGGCAGATGGATCATCAGATTGCGATCCGGCGGTCCCGCCTCTAGCAGCAGGACAGAGCGGCTGCCGTCTGCGCTGAGTTTGTTGGCGAGAACGCATCCAGCGGACCCTGCACCGACGATGATGTAGTCGTAACTTTTTGGCATAAAGGCTCCGCTCTGCGGCGAGCGTGGCACAGTTTGTTTTTACGATAAAGTAGGGCGGGTCGAGTTACCGGCGCGCTCGTCGTTCCGGGTGAGGGGTGAAACGACCTCGTGAGATAAAGCGCGCCGGTATTCTCGGTAAAGCGTACATTGGGGTGAACGCTTTACCGAGATTGGTGAGGTGGGCAGACCTTCAACTGAGCAAGCGAATGACTGCACCCATGCAGGTAACGAGGGCACGTCCTGCATGGCCGTAAAGTTAGGCCGTGCCGCTTAACGAATAATGTGCGGATACGCTAAGTTTTACATTCTCAAATACCTGATAAAATGAGGATATTCAGTGGCTTCGGCAGACCCATTGAATTGCGGGGAAGGAAGCCAAGCGCGCCAGAACGTAGGAATACTTTGACTGGTAATGCGCGCATATTGTGGGCATGCTGGCGACGAAGGTTTGGGGCTGAATGTTCAGAGTGGGGTTGGAAAATGGGCTTCGTAGCAATGTTGATGGCGCTGG
>CAZXMX010000199.1:3410-4596 GCA_964641645.1 uncultured Neomegalonema sp. | reverse complement strand
CGCTGGGATGCTGGTGGCGATTGCCAAGCTGGATGGTGACATTTCTCGCGATCAAGTCGATCACATGACGCGCGAGTGTATCGAAACATTCGAAGTCGATGCCGCCGAGGGTGCCGACATGACGGCCTTTGGTCGTTGGCTGTCTCAGCACGGCGAACCGGAAGAAGTTCTCAGACGTCTCGCGCGCAGCCTGCGCGGCAACGTCGATGCCGAACGCCAAGCCAGCCTTTATGGAATGCTGGAACGCGTCGCGGCGGTCGAGGGCGGCGAAGTGTCAGAACGCCAATCACAAGCCATCGAAATGGTGCGCCGAACGTTTGGCTAGTGGCTCTGCGCTTGGCTATTCTTTTCGGAATTTATCGTGGCAGCTTTTGCAGGTGACGGCGATGGCTTCAAAGGTGTCGATCGGGGAGCGAAGTTTCGCTGTGTTGTAGGCGTCTGCGTCGTCGTTTAACCAACCCAAGACTCCCACTCCTGATTTGATGTTTGGTATCTCGGCCTCGGCGGCTGTGGCCAATGCAACAGCCAATTGTTCCATCTCGTCGGCGAGTTCGGAAAATCGGGCCGCCTCTTTCCAGACGCTCGGCAGCGCGTCGGAATGTTTGGTCAGGCTGCCTTCGGGGAATTTTGCGGTGAGAATCTCTCCTGAGTGATCTTTGATCTGCTTGGCTGCGGTCGAGACGGCTGCAGCGCTATAGGTTTCGCCGTTGGTTAGTTCTGCTTTCAGAACTTTCATCGCGTCTTTCAGAACGACCATTTGATCCATGCGTTCGCGGACGATCCCTGTCGCCTTGCCGTGCGACCAAACGAGGGTCGTTGTCAGGCACAGCGCCGCCGCGATGACCGCGATTGATGTCTTCATTCCTTCGTCCTCAATCTTTTGCCTCTGATGCGTCGTTCGCGCCGGGCATATATTTTTCGGGCAGCGGATCGAGCCTCGATGCCCCCGTTTGCCAGTCTATGCTCTCTTGGGACCAGCTTGATTTGATGTAGGCGTAGATGGCCCAAATTTCTTCGTCTGACAGCACATCGCCGAATGCTGGCATATTTGAGACGATATCCGGGAAGTCTTTGAACAGCTCTTCCCCGCCCAGTTTCACGTATTCGAACAATACTTTGTCTGAGTGATGCCACGTGTGACCCGTGTCATCATGCGCGGGCGGCAGAAAGGTGCCGTCGTCGGTTG
>CAZXMX010000199.1:0-3310 GCA_964641645.1 uncultured Neomegalonema sp. | reverse complement strand
CGGGACTTTGGCACGAAGCCTAAAGTCTCTACTAGGGGGAGGGTCAAGCCTGCGCAGTCCGCCCGTTACCGCAGCAACCCTAACAGATTGCTTCCTAACGGCATTTTAGGCTTTCGTAGGTACTCTCTCGAGAACCGTTTGAGTGGTCTGACCGTATCTGGCCGTGTCAAAATCGAGGAAAAGCTGGTGCAAAGCCGTCATTTACGCATAATTTTCAGCGCTTTAACACTATTTAACGCTGTATTGATGACCAGCGGCGCTCAGGCCAGCGGTTCGTGGCAACCGCTCGAAATCATCGATATGACCACCTCGCATACTGCCGATGCTGACGTTGTTGTGAGCACAGGGTTCTTTGACGAGATGGATTTTGTGTCGCTCGACGAGCCGATCCTTTCGATTGCATCGGACGGGATCAAATTCGATACGAAAGCGCCGAAAACAAGAGGCTGGTCCAGTCTTGTTGAAGTCGAGTTGACCGAGGAACCGACTTTGCAATTTGGCGAGTCTTCGAGCTTTGCCAACACCCTTGCCTCAATCGAAAATGAGACGAAAGTGCAGGGTTTCTACAGCATGCGCTATCAGTTCAGCGGCGACACGCGGTTTCGTCCCTATGCTGGTGCGGGTTTCGGATTGGTGGCCAAAGGCACCGAGACAGAGGCCAGCGGCACACTCGCAGGGCGCGCGACCGCTGGGTTTGACCTGACGCTCGGTGAAGGCTCCGCTCTGTTTGCGGAATATGCCGTTTTGAAGAATGGCGGCGTGAATGTTGGAAGTTCTGGCGTTGATGACAGCTCTGGAGCCATCGCGGATGATATTGAACACTCGGTGAAGCTGGGTTTCCGCCGGAGTTTCTAACGCGGCGCAACGTCTGACTTGCACCACAGGCGCAGCGGTTCCATGCTCGCGCCTATGAGCACACTTTTTTACAGCCACGACTCTTTCCTTGATCACGACGTCCCGGAGGGCCATCCGGAGCGTCCCGACCGAATGCGCGCGCTGACCAAAGCATTTGGTGATGCTGCGTTTGATGATCTCACCCGCGTTGAACCGCCGTTCGGCACCGACGCGCACCTGCTGTTGGCGCATCCACAAGCCTATATCGACGCCATCAAGAATGCCGCCCCCGAGGACGGGATGCAGGCGCTGGATGGCGATACATGGATCAGCCCCGGTTCAATGGAGGCATCCTTGCGCGCTGTGGGCGGGTCTTGTGATGCGGTCGACCGAGTGTTGGCTGGTGAGGCGAAGAACGCCTTTTGTGCGCATCGTCCGCCGGGTCACCATGCCGAGCAGACCAAACCGATGGGCTTTTGCCTGTTCAGCACAGCCGCCATTGCCGCGCTTCATGCCATCGAGAACAAGGGACTGGAGCGCGTTGCCGTCATCGACTTCGATGTCCACCACGGCAATGGCACGCAAGACGTTGTCGAGAAAGACGCGCGCGTTCTTTATGCTTCAACCCATGAGGGCGGCATCTTCCCCGGCACCGGGTACGAATCTGAGACCGGCGTCGGCAATGTCTTCAACAAACCGCTGAAGCATCACGCGGGTTCGTCCGAATTTCGTGCCGCCTATACCGACCATATCTTTCCAGCGATTGCCACGTTCGATCCGCAGCTTTTGATCTTCTCGGCAGGGTTCGACGCTCACGCCGACGACCCGCTGGCCTCGATCCAATTACAAGAGGCTGATTTCGAATGGATCACGGCTGAACTTTGCGCGCTTGCGGAGACTCATTGCGAGGGCCGCGTCGTGTCGTTATTGGAAGGGGGCTATGACCTCCGCGCCCTTGCGGCTTCGGCTGCGATCCATGTGAAGACCTTGCAGAAAGCTGCACAGAAATGACGAAACCCGACGTGAAAGCCCTCAGCTTTGAAGAGGCGATGGGCCAACTTGAAAAGATTGTTGATGCGCTTGATAGCGGCGATGTCTCGCTTGAAAAAAGCATCGACATTTATGAGCAAGGTGCGGCGCTGCAAAAGCACTGCGAAGACAAGCTGAAACAAGCTGAGATGCGGGTGCAGAAGATTGTTGCGGACTCGGGCGGCAAAGCCACCGCCGTCGAGGATACGTCTTTCGAATGACTTCGATTGAAGACCGCCTCGCGGATACCGCCGCTGAGGTTGAGGAAACGCTCGCCGCGCTGCTGCCTCTGCCGACATCCGATGGCGACCCTCTGGCCGAAGCCCGTGTGATCGAAGCGATGCGCTATGCGTGTCAGGGCGGCAAGCGCCTGCGCGCGTTTCTGGCATTGGAAACCGCTGTTGCGTTTGGCGTTGCCCGAGACCGCGCCATGCGTGTCGCCTGCGCCATCGAGTGCATCCATGCGTATTCGCTGGTGCATGACGACTTGCCCAGTATGGACGATGATGATCTGCGCCGGGGACGACCCACCACGCATAAAGAGTTCGATGAGGCGACGGCGATCTTGGCGGGGGATGCGCTGCAAACCCACGCCTTCACGTTGCTGGCCGATGAACGCACCCATGAGAATGCCTTCGTCCGCGTCCAACTCATCGCCGCTGTCGCCAAAGCCAGTGGCGCGAGCGGAATGGTCGGCGGGCAGATGATCGATATTGCGGCGGAGACCGCGGGTACGCCTTTGTCGCTGCCCGAGATTACGCGCTTGCAGCGCATGAAGACGGGCGCACTGATCGAGGTGTCGTGCCAAGCTGGAGGCATCCTCGGCCAGGCCGATGCGGCCCATATGCGAATGATCGAAGGTTATGGCCGCGACTTCGGTCTCGTCTTCCAGATTGTCGACGACCTGCTCGACATCGAGGGCGACGCAGCGACCGTTGGCAAGGCCGTCGGTAAAGATGCCGATGCGGGCAAAGCCACTTTCGTCAGCATTTTAGGCGTCGAAGACGCCAAAGACCGCGCTGCTCGGTTAACCGAAAAGGCCATCGCCCACATCAAACCGCTGGGCGCGCGAGGCGAGGTCTTGGCACAATTGGCCGCGTACGCACTGGGCCGGCAGAGCTAAGGCTGCCCGTGCATGAGCGGTTACACCCAGCAGAGCGAGTTTAGAAAGCTCGTCCGATCCGTTTCGCCGGGTTCAGCGTAATCGAGATACGCTTGTTCCCAAGCATCCAAATCGCCCCCCGATAGCGCATACGCTGCGGCTGACTCTGCAGCGGGGACTTGGTTGAAAGGAAATCCAGCATTTTCAACGCTTAGCTTAATGGCTTCAACGGCCTCGTTGCGCGTTAGTTCGCCTTGCTGCATGGCGATGAGATGAGAACGCAGTGTGCGATCGCGACTGGGGTCTGATCGATAACATCCTGCGCCAGCAGGGGCGGAAATTTCC
>CAZXMX010000198.1:0-6221 GCA_964641645.1 uncultured Neomegalonema sp. | reverse complement strand
AAGCGCATGCCTTCAACGCCATTTGCAACGGCCTTCGCATGGACGGTTTCGAGCATCGGCAACTCATCCGTATCAGCGGCAACAATCAATTTCCCGCATTGGCGATGAGGGACGCCGCGCGCTTTGGCGTAGGCGTAGAGCGCTTTTCGTCCTTCGACGCACCATTGCGCTTTCAGGGAACCAGCATCGTAATAGATACCCGCATGGATGACTTCGGAGTTTCGGGCGCTGGTTTCTTCGCCGTAAACGGCGTTCTTTTCGAGGATCAGAACGTCTTTGCCTACCAAGGCCGCTGCACGTGCGCAGGCCAATCCGACCACGCCCGCTCCAATGACAACAGTATCGACTTCGTAGGTGTCCATCGGAGGTTCATAGGCAGTTTGATGGGGCGAGGGAAGCGTGCCGAAAGGTGAGGGTGCAAAACCGCGCGGCCCGTCAAAAAAAACGCCGTGCGTTAGGCACGGCGTAAGTCTCAGGGAGGAAACAAGCAGCGCAGAAGCGCTGGACTTGTAGGAACAGTGTTAGCTTTATGACCGACGATATACTGTGACGAAATGCACATATGATGTCATTTGCGCGAACTATGTTTCAGTACATTGTCAGGGGTGCCGTTACGTCGCCCAGTAGATAAGAAGAACCGCCGCGTAGATGGTATCGACCGTAAAGCACCCGAAAGTGTACCAACTCAGGAAGGAAACGCCCGCACCGTAATGCTTGGCGACATCCCAGACGCCGTGCGCGAATATTGCTCCGATAACGAATAGAGGCGAGTGGATCGCGCCCATAACAGACGCGACGATCAAAGTCAGAGCAACAGACCCCTCCATCGTCACGAACTCGCGTCGGTGGAAAGCTTCGGTAATATAGACAACGTTCATGGCCGCGGAGAAGACTGCGGCAATGGTCCAGACATGAGCCTTGGGGAGCTGCCAATGTGAAGCCATCAGCAGCACAACGTATAGGCTCGCAGCAAGAAAAAGCAGTTTCTGCCTCGATTGGAAGAAAGATCCAACGCGTTTCATTGAAGGCCCCGTGTCGCAAATATCGCTCAAGCTGAAGTCTCCTGTTAGAGGAGAGTCAACGCAGCGCGTTCGATTGTTGAAACGACTTTCGGAGTTGCAGGTCTCGCGCGAAGGCGCGGCAGCAATGAATACACAGTGCAGGTTTGCTTAGGCCCCGAATCCACTTCCCCCAAGCGGTGAAAATGCTCTATACCCCGCGAAACAGCGCAGTTCTTACGGAAAGCTCGACCATGGCCAAAATCAACGGCAACGAAATTCGCATCGGAAACATCATTGAGCATGATGGTGGTCTTTGGATTGCGGTTAAAACGCAGCATGTGAAGCCCGGCAAAGGCGGCGCTTTTGCGCAAGTCGAGCTGAAAAACTTGCGAAACGGGTCCAAGCTGAACGAACGCTTCCGGTCGGCAGATAAGGTCGAAAAAGTCCGTTTGGATCAAAAGAAGCAGCAATTCCTGTACGAAAACGACGGGATGCTGACTTTCATGGATACGGAATCCTACGAGCAGATTGAACTGCCTGCCGATATTCTTGGAGAGCGCCGTCCCTTCCTTCAGGATGGGATGATGGTTGAGATCGAGTATTACGAAGAAGAGGCCTTGTCGGCGCAATTGCCGGAAAAAGTTATCTGTGAGATCGCGGATACCGAGCCTGTCGTCAAAGGACAGACGGCGGCCAACTCGTTTAAGCCAGCAGTCCTTGATAACGGCGTGCGTGTGATGATCCCGCCCTTCGTTGGGGTTGGCGAGAAGATCGAAGTGATGACCGAGACGGGCGATTACGTTTCGCGCGCTTCCTAAGACGACTCGCTGTTCGACCGATTGCCGACTGGCCCCGAGCGCGGGGCGTTAGACCTATAAATTGGATATCCAATGGCCTCCTATACCGCCAACCTAAACGTCATGGTTAAAGCAGCCCGGAGCGCTGCGCGTGGGTTGGTGCGCGACTTTGGCGAGGTCGAGAACCTGCAAGTCTCGGTCAAAGGGGTCTCGGATTTCGTTTCGAATGCCGATGTGAAGGCCGAAGAGATCATCAAGGCGGAATTGACCTATGCCCGCCCTGCTTATGGATGGCTCGGTGAAGAGAGCGAAGAGACCATCGGCGATGATGAAGCCCGTCGCTGGATTGTTGATCCGCTGGATGGCACGACGAACTTTCTTCACGGCCTGCCGCATTGGGCGATCTCGATTGCGATGGAGCATAAGGGCGAGGTTGTCGCTGCGGTGATCCTCGATCCGGTGAAGGACGAAATGTTCACCGCTGAAAAGGGTCAAGGCGCTTGGGTCAATGGTCGCCGCATTCGGGTGTCGGCACGGCGCGATTTATCCGAGTGTGTGTTTGCGACGGGCATCCCGTTTGGTTCCAAGAAGACAATGCCGGAGACGACGCAAGAGTTGATCCGATTGATGCCGCTGTGTGCGGGGGTTCGCCGGTTTGGGGCGGCGGCACTGGATCTCGCTTATGTCGCGGCTGGTCGTTACGAAGGCTATTGGGAACGCGAAATTCAGTCTTGGGACGTGGCCGCAGGGCTTTTGTTGGTCAAAGAGGCTGGCGGGTATGTTGGCGATATCCACGGCGGCAAAGATGTTTTCGGCACCGGCACGGTTCTCGCCAGCAACGCCGAAGTCCACAATCGGTTTGTGAAAGCGCTTGCTGGATAATCTCTTTTTGAGCCCGTACGGGCATGACTTTGACGAGCATATGTGAAATAAAAAACAACCTCAGAGTGATTCAAATCACCGCAGGAATGATGCCCTCTCTGTAGGTTGCCCATCAACAAACGAATTGATGGAGAAACCAATGTTCAAAGTAACCCAAATCACCAGTCTCGCCGTCGCACTTTGTTTGGCGGCTTCGACGGCGTTCGCCGGAACGGCAACACTCACCGCACCGATGCAAGGTGCGACGCTCCACGAAGACCAGATCGACATGTCGATTTATTATCTGGATCATCAAAATCATTTTGAGGTCGTCGCGGCCTATGTCGTTCGCGGGGGCGATACCGAACCGCGGTTCCTTCGCATGGGACTTGTCGATGGCGATGATGTGAGTTTCGGATTGCCGGGTCATGGCGATTTCAAGTTTCGCTTCGTTCGGGACCGCGACACGGTATCGGTGACGAGTGAACCCACGAAGAATGTCACCGCACTGAACTGAGCGGCTTCAAAGATCAAGGTCACGATGATCGAGGAGGCATGTTCATGCGCGGGTTAACCGTTCTGATCGCCATGCTTGCGCTTCCCGCATATGGTGAAGAGATCGATGGCAAACTTGCTTACAACAGTCATTGCCGCACCTGCCATACGGTGCGTGAGGGCGACAATCGTCTTGGACCGAACCTCTTTGAGATCATCGGTCGCAAGGCGGGTAAAACCAATGGGTATCGTTTCAGCTCTGCGTTCACGAATGTCGATTTGGTGTGGGATTGGCAGACTCTGGATGCGTTCATCGCCGCTCCGAGCGCTATTGTGCCGGGGAACGATATGAAGCCCTATGGCGGCATTGCGGACCCTGAGGTGAGAGCGAAAATCGTCGAGTACCTTGCGCATCGCGGTCACGCTGAGTCGAAGAACTGATGGGAGGACGCCACCGCCGGGTGCGGCGCGTCCTGATGCTCGTCGTATCTGACGGACAGTCTGTTACGACCTGAGCTTAGTGCCGAACTGGGCGTAGGCGATGCCGCTGAGGATGAGCGCGCAGGCGATGGTATCGCTGGGGGTGATCGTCTCGCCGCCGAAGAGTGTGCCGACGATCAAGGCGACGATGGGTAAGAAGTACCCGGCTATCGACATGAAGACTGACCCGGCGGTGGAGATCACCGTCACGCGCAGGACCATGGCTAATCCCGTTGCGATGACGCCGACCCAAATCATGATCGTCCAAATGGACGCGGGTATTGGCTCTGAGGGCCAATGAGTAATACCGAGGGGAAAGACGAGCAGGCTGGCGACAAAGAAGGCGATGGCGCTGAACGCAATGGGGTCGGTCTTGGGTGCCGTGCGAATGATGAGCGAGCTGGTCGCGTAGCACAGCGCCGTCGCGAGACAGGCGAGTTGCGCCAATCCGTCGGCGGAACCGAGTTGCATCAAGGTCTCCCATCCGATCAGAACCATAAGGCCGACAAAGCCGATCAAAAAACCGATCAGCTTTTCTCGCGTCATCTGTTCTCCCGGTGAGAAGATGTGCGCGAGCGGTAGGACCAAGAGCGGAATCGCGGCCATGTAAACGCCGACGATGCCACTGGGCACAAACTGCTGCGCCCAAGTCAGCAACGTAATCGGTAAGGCAAGAGACAGGATGCCTGCGATGGCACAGGTGATCCAACGGCGTGCGCCTTTCGGTAGGCTGCGCCGGGTCAGGATCGCAAAGGGAATGACGATGATCGCGGCAAACCAAACCCGCGCCGCCGCGACTGCGCTGGGGTGGATGGCTTCGACGGCCATCTTGATCAACAGGAACGCCGTCCCCCATATCAAAATGAGCGACACCAGCATGGCGTAGGATGCGGGAGTGGGCCTTGGCGGGGTGTTCATAACGGTGCGCTCCGGCGAACAAAGCGGCCTTGGCTGATGGCGACGCCGATTAAGATCAGGAGAAGCGCGAGGGCGAGGCGCGGTTCGATGACCTCGCCAAGGAAGATCGCACCGAAGACCGTCGCCCAGACGGGGACTTGATAGTTGACCAGCGAGAGAAAGGGTGGTCCTGCGGTGGACAGGATCTTGAGCATCATCATCAGGGCAATCACTGTTGGGCCGATGGCGAGGGCAATCATCGCGACAGTGCTGGCCGTGTTTGGCATTGCGGGCCAACCCTCAACCGCATACGCGACGGGGATGGCGATGAGCGCCGCCAACAACATCGCGGCGGCGGCAAAGGCAATCGGGTGTGCGGGCGGCGCGCGCTTGATGGTGATCGACCCTAAGACATAGCAGATGGTTGAGGCGAGGCAGGCGAGCTGTGCCAAGACCTCGATCCCGGCCCCACCAAGCTGCGCAAGCGTGTCAAAGCCGATCAGGACCAGCACACCGATAAAACCGATGCCAAGGCCAAGCATCCCTTTCGAGGACATGCTCTCTCCTGGAACCAGCACATGCGAGAGAGGCAGGGCCATGAGCGGCATGACGGCCATCGCAACGCCCGCGACTCCGGCGGTGACGTAGGTCTGGCCCCAACTGAGCAGCGCAAAGGGCAGGGCGTTCGAGAGGATGGCAACACCGAACGCGAAGACCCAGACTCGGGTGCCTGTGGGCAATCCGCCATAGAGGAATGACAGCGGCACGAGGATCAGCGCGGCCAAGGTGAGGCGGGTTGCGGCCAAGGTCATCGGCTCGAAACCTTCGAGCGCGATCTCGACAAGGACGAAGGCTCCGCCCCAAATTAGGCCGAGTGTCGCCAAGCGGACCCAATTCCGCCAATCTCCACCGTCATTCATGTCGTGTGGTGCCTCTCTTTGAGCATCCCGTGATATAGTAGTTGATGAAGTAAGAGCGAGGATTATCGAATGCGCATTGCCCTGATTGTTGCCGCCCTGTTGAGCAGTGTTCCTGCTTGGGCCGCCGAGATCACGACTGAAGCCAGTGTTTCCGCCGCGACGGTCTTTCCCGATGGGGCCACGGTAACGCGAAAGGCCAGCTTTTCTGCACCGGAAGGACGGCATACGCTGGTGCTGACCGGGGTGCCTGTGGGATTCGATACCAACAGCTTGCGGGCGTCCGGCGAAGGGGATGCAGCGTTTTCGATTGTCTCCGTTGAGCAGCGTGCGGCGGACCCGGCTGCGATTGAAGCGCAATATCGCAGCGAAGCTCAGAAGATCGAAACGGCGATCGAGCGGTTGCAGGATCAAAGGGCACAGGCGAAAAATCAGATCGCCGCAGCGGATCGGCAGCTCGCGTTTATTGATGCCACGATCAAGGCGGCTCGGGTTGCGGGCGATAAAGACGGTGCGGCACCGACCGCGCAAGACTGGGTGACGCTGTGGACTCAAAGCAATGCGTCTTCGGCGCAGGCGCTGGGGATCAAAGAGCGCGCGCGGGTGACGATCCGCACGCTGGATCGGCAGATTGAACAGCTTGTTGCGCGCAGCCCGAACCCGCGCTCTCAGTCGGTTCCGGTGACGATTGCCGTAGAGATCGAGGCCGAGGCAGCGGTGAAGGGCGAGGTCGAGGTCAAGCACTTCACGCGCGCGGCGTCTTGGGGGCCGGT
>CAZXMX010000197.1:0-6252 GCA_964641645.1 uncultured Neomegalonema sp. | reverse complement strand
AGCTTTTCGCGGATCAGAATCGCCCGATTATCTCGTAATTTCGGGCCCTTACGCCGTCCGTACAGATTACGTCTTTTACTATCCATAGAATTGGCCGTTCATCGTATTTTCTTGAAAACAGCGTAAATCATTCATCGTATACTTCAGTTTCCCCGCTGCGTTAATCGCGATGTAACGAATTGTACCTAATTTGGCGCAATCAGATTTTTGAACACATCGGGGGATTGTTCATGAGACCGAAGAGAATCGGAGCGACGCGTCACCTGCTACGCCGCTTCAAAAAAGATCGCAAGGGTGGGACCGCCGTCGAATTTGCGGCAATCCTACTTCCCTTCCTGTTGCTGACACTCGGCACCTTGGAAATCTCGCTGATCCACTTGTCGCGTTCCGCGATGACGGATGCAGTTGAGAAAACCTCTCGCCAGATTATGACCGGCCAAGCCGGCTGTATCGATGCACAGGAATACGTCGAACAGCTATGTGCTCGGCTGTCGTTCTCGAATGGCGAGTGCACGAGCAACACGAAGGTTTTTGTCGAAGAACTAGCAGCCTTCTCTCAGACGCCAGGCGATCTTGAACAGGACTTCGACGCAATCCCAGGGTTTGGTGTCATCGACAGTGGACGAGAAAACTCCGTCATGTTGCTGAGATCCCTTCACCGCTGGAACGTCATGATCCCACTACTCGATCAGGCTCTGGGCGGTGGGGATGGCGAAATCATCCTCGAAAGCAATCTCGCATTCCGCAATGAACCGTTCGGCGCAAGCAATGGCTGCATTCCATCTGCAACTCCGCCGGCAGCATCAACACCGGGAGGTTGAGGAGATAAATATGTTAAAGAAGTTTAAAAATCTCATGGCTCCTGGCGCGTCCAAACTAACCGGACAAGGCAAAGGTCTGAAGAAATTTTCGAAAGACCAAAGTGGCGTCGCTGCAGTTGAATTTGCTTTGCTCGCGCCCCTCTTGCTCACGCTGATGCTCGGCGCGCTGGAGATCACGCAAAGCATCTGGGCCGATAGTAAAGTGGAACAGGCAACCAGCACGATCGGCGATCTCGTCTCGCGGACGCCGGTTATGACGGATGGTGAATTTGGATCGCTTGGAGAGGCTGGTCCGCTGGTGTTACGGCCCAACCCGCAGAACGAACTCAAGTTCACAGTGACGTCTGTCATTGGGTGCTATGCCGATGCTGGTGATGAGGACTCAGATTTCGACTATTACGTTCTCTGGAGTCGCGTGTGGCAGGGCGGGAATGTCACGGGGTCTCCCCATGCCATTGACCAAAAGTTTGATAATCAGCCCGAGTCGCTGACCGTCGCTGACGGGGACACCTTGATCATCACGCAAGGGGAATACAATTACATCCCGACGATTACCCGTAAACTCGGCCAGTCTTGGGACATGGGGGGCTATGCCTTCCACCAACCCCGAGACAAGTCAAAAAAGGTCACGTATCCCGGTGTCGAAAGCAACGAGCCGAGATCCTGCGACGACTTTCGCGCTTAGCCCGCCCCCCGCACTGCTAGTGCTGCGAAAGGAGGCGTTCGTAAACTGGCGCATACCGCTTGGCTACGGCTGACCAACTGCGCTCTTCCCTCACGAACGCCAGCGCACGCTCGAGGATTCCCTGGTCCTCGGGCGTGTTTGCTTTTTGGAGGGCATCAATCACCGAAGTAGCAAGTGCATTCGTGTCATCTGCGGTAAAGAGGCGTCCGGTCTCTCCGTGCTTGACCAGTTCTTGATGACCGCCAACATCCGACGCAACAAACCGTTGCTTCATCGCCATCGCCTCAAGAGGTTTGAGCGGCGTGACCAAATCCGTCAGCCGCATTTTCATGCGCGGATACACCAAGAGATCAATGACGCTATAGTGACTGGGCACTGCTTCGGGCGGGACGCGCCCGGTAAATTTGATCGCGCCGCCGAATGGTTCCGCTGCGGCACGCAGCTTCGCATCCTCCATGCCCCCACCCACGAACAGCAATTGAGCATTCGGAATCGCTTCGCGGATTCTCGGGAAGGCGTCTAGCAGATAGTGCAAACCTTCGTAGTGATAGAACGACCCGACGAACCCAATCACCGGCCCTTCGCCCAAACCAATCTCGGTCCGCAGTGCCGCATCCGGTTGGTCGACCGGAGACAAGCGTTCTGGTTCGATCGCATTCGGGGCCAAGGACAGTTTCGTTTCCGGGATGCCGCGACCGAGCAGGTCTTGGCGCAGACCTTCACAGATCGTAAAGACATGGTCGACCTTGCGGCAAGCTCGCGTCTCCATACCACGGGTAACGCGATAGCGCATTGAGCCTTCAGTCGTGTTGCCAAGGTCAACCGCCGCATCTTCCCAGAACGCTCTGATTTCGTAGACAGACGGAAGCCCAGCTTTGTGCGCGGCGGATTGCGCCGGAAAGGCATTGAGACACGGCGAGTGCGCGTGCAAGATGTCCGGTTTCTCTTCTTCGATCACCTCAGCCAAGCGCGCAGCACTGGTAAACATCTCCGTGATGAACATCGGGCCGGGAACGCGCTTTTTCTGAGGCGTGCCTGTCCGATGGAATCGAAAGCCCGTCACCTCTTCAACCGCGTTCTCTGGCTCACCCGCATCGGCGCTGTGGCGCGGCGTTGTCATGCACACAGGATCGAAACCGAGCGCCTTCTGTGCCCTTAATATGCCGAGCGTGCGCGAGACATAGCCACTTTGCAAAGGGGCGGAATGGTCGAGGACATGGAGTACGCGCATGATAGAGCCTGAATTGGAAAGGGTTCCCTGTTGTCGCGCGGTATGGTCAAAGGAACGTTAAGCTTCGCGGAACTGTCGCAATTGGCGTATAGTGACTTGATTTCAGACCGTTAGAACCAAAGATCGAACAGTATGAGCTTTAACTCTTCGCAAAAATACACCGCAGAATTCCTTGGCACGGCGTTTTTGCTCGCCACGGTTGTCGGTTCAGGCATCATGGCGGAAGCCTTGGCTGGGGGAAATGTCGCGATTGCTCTACTCGGCAATACGCTGCCGACCGGGGCGATTCTCGTCGTGCTGATCACCATGCTGGGGCCGATTTCGGGGGCGCATTTCAACCCTGCGGTCACGCTCGTATTCTGGATGCGGAAGGAGATTTCGACCCGAGAGAGCGCGGTCTATTGCGGGGTGCAAATCGTCGGCGGAATCTTGGGGGTCTGGGCCGCTCATTTGATGTTCGATGAGAGTCTGTTCCAATTTTCCAGCAAAGCCCGCAGTGGGGGCGGACAATGGTTCTCGGAATTCGTCGCGACCTTTGGGCTGATCTTCACGATACTCGCGACGTTGAAAACACGAGAAAGCGCGGTGCCGATGGCGGTCGGCCTCTACATCACGGCAGCCTATTGGTTTACGGCTTCAACGTCGTTCGCAAACCCAGCGGTCACGATTGCACGGACTCTATCCGATACGTTTGCAGGGATTTATCCCGGCCATATGCCTGTGTTTATCGTCGCCCAGTTATTTGGTGCCATGGCTGCACTGGCGCTATGCCGTTGGCTGTTTTCGCCGCAGGAGGAGAGTTGATGAGCGTTACAATTTACCACAATCCGAAATGCGGAACCTCGCGCAATGCGCTGGAGATGATCGAAAACAGCGGCGAAGAATTCGAGGTCATCCTCTATTTGGAATCGCCGCCAAGCCGCGAAAAACTGATCGACTTGATTGCTCAGATGGGAATAACCCCTCGCGCATTGTTGCGCGAAAAGGGCACGCCGTTTGACGAACTCGGCCTTGCCGATGAAAGCCTGAGCGACGACGCGCTCATCGACGCGATGATGGCGCACGCAATCTTGATCAACAGGCCCATCGTTGTGACGCCGAAGGGGGCAAAACTGTGCCGCCCCTCCGAGACCGTGCTTGAGTTGCTGTGACCCCTTGCGCAGCAACCCCGCGAGATGGCAAACCTAGCGTCTCAATTTGCGGGAAGGTTGGCGCATGGCTCTCACTGTTGGCATTCAGATGGACCCGATCGAGGGCGTTGACATCAACGCAGACTCGACCTTTGCGATGGCCTATGAGGCGCAGGAACGCGGGCATGAGCTGTTTTATTACCTGCCCGGCGATTTGGGGATGCGGGATAACCGGGTGTTCGCGCATGGCCAACCTCTGAAAGTCCGACGCGAACAGGGTAATCATTCGGAACTAGGTGCGCGAGAAACCCGTGATCTGACCGATCTTGACGTGATCTTGCTGCGTCAAGACCCGCCCTTTGACATGGGTTACATCACGACAACACACTTGTTGGAGCGGGTTCACCCTGAAACGCTGGTGGTCAATGATCCATGTTGGGTGCGGAACTATCCCGAGAAAATTCTGGTGACAGAGTTTACTGATTTAACACCCCCGACGCTGATCACTCGTAACCTCGACGATATCCGAGCGTTTGGCGATGAGCATGGCGACATGATCTTGAAGCCGCTTTACGGCAATGGCGGCGCGGGCGTGTTCAAACTGGATCGCGGGCTGCGTAATCTGTCGTCGCTCCATGAGCTGTTCAGTCAAATGATGCCCGAACCCTTTATTGCGCAGGCTTTCCTGCCAGACGTGACCAAGGGCGACAAGCGCGTGATCCTGATTGATGGCGAGCCAGTCGGCGCAATCAACCGCGTTCCTGCAGAGGGCGAGACCCGCTCGAACATGCATGTGGGCGGACGCCCGGAGAAGGTTGCGCTGACAAAACGCGACCGCGAGATTTGCGAGGCCATTGGCCCGTTGCTGCGCGAGAAGGGTCAGATCTTTGTGGGGATTGACGTGATCGGCGACTACCTGACCGAGATCAACGTGACCTCCCCCACTGGCATTCAGGAACTCAGTCGCTTTGACGGGATCAACGTGCCCGGCTTACTCTGGGATGCGATTGAGGCGCGGGTGGGATGACACGCGCGATGTGACCGCGCCGCCAGACGTCATGCCAATTGATGCCGGCGGAGAGACACCCGTCCATCGCTGCCATCAAATTTTTACCCTCGCAGGGGCGGACCCGACCGAGACGGGATGGCCTTAACAGGCCTGCCGGCTGGGTAACCCGCTGTTTACTACAAATAAGTTAGAAACGTGGCCTTACAATCATAGGGCTGCATTCCCATATAGGTTGAACTTGACCAGTTAATCGATGGTCCTGATCTCCCTTCGGAATCATCGCCTTATAAAGGATTCCGATGACTCTCGACCTATTGTTCAGCCCAAATATGCAGCCCTTCGCAATCGCTCTTGGTGTGGTACTCGGGTTGGTGGTGTTGGAATTGGTCTTGATGTTGGTCGGGGTCAGCATTCTCGGCGACAACGTTGATCCCTCGCTGAATGCAGAGCCTAGCCTTGATATTGACGCGGATTTGGATGTCGAATCCGGTATTGATGTCGAGCTTGACGGCGCAGAGGATGTCACGGGCGGAGGCGCGCTCGTGTGGCTTGGCCTCGGTGATGCGCCTTTCGCGATCTGGTTTGCGACACTTCTAACGGCCTTTGGCTTGATCGGTTATGTCTTGCAAGGCGTTCTGAATACAGTCGTTGGCGTGCCGTTGCCTGCGCTCATCGCTTCGGTTGTCGCTCTTCCTTTTGCATTAGCGGTCACCGCCCGGTTCGCGCGTTTCTTTGGACGGCTGGTGCCGAAGTTCGAAAGCACGGCGATCTCCTCGCGGTCTTTCGGCGGTCGGCGCGGCGTCATCACTGTCGGAACTGCCCGCCGCGGTCATCCCGCACAAGCGCGGATCAAGGACGGTTACGGCAACACACATTACACGATGGTCGAGCCCTTAAACGACAGCGACGCCTTTTCGCAAGGCACCGAGATCGCAACCGTTCGCCTAGGCGATGGGTCGCTGCGCGCCATCAGCCTTGAAGATTCAACGACCTAAAAACGTAAGTCCCAAAAAAGATAAGAAGGAATCAAAATGGACGTTCTACAAAACCTCGTCGTTCCAATCGTCGCTATTCTTGTACTCATTGGTTTTATCGGTTTCGTACTGGCACGGCTTTATCAGCGTGCCACCCGCGAAGTTTCATTGGTCAAGACAGGTTCTGGTGGCCTTAAGGTCGTCATGGATGGCGGCACGTTGGTTATCCCGCTGCTGCATGAAATCAGCCTCGTCAACATGAAGACTTTGCGCCTTGAAGTGAACCGGGTGAACGATGCCTCGCTGATTACCAAGGACCGGATGCGTGTTGATGTGGGTGTCGAGTTTTATGTCTCGGTCAACGCAACAGAAGACGGCATTGCGCGCGCCGCACAAACGCTG
>CAZXMX010000196.1:0-6275 GCA_964641645.1 uncultured Neomegalonema sp. | reverse complement strand
TCATCGAACATGATGACATTCACATCATCGCGGACGAGGCCGCGCCCCATCGAAATTTTCTGTTTGTTGTCCGGTGTCAGGTTCGCTGCGCGTCGCTTCAACATATCCGACATGTCGATCATCTCGGCGATCTCGCGCACCCGCGCGTCGACCTGCGCGCGCGCTACGCCGCGATTGCGGAGCGGAAAGGCAAGGTTGTCGTAGACCGTCATCGTGTCGTAGATGACCGGGAACTGAAACACCTGTGCGATGTTGCGCGCCGAGGGCGGTTCATTTGTGACGTCCTTGCCATCAAATAAGACGCGGCCTTGGGTTGGCGTCAGAAGGCCGGAAATGATGTTAAGCAGCGTGGATTTTCCACAGCCCGACGGTCCGAGCAATGCATAGGCGCCACCATCTTCCCACTCCACGTCGATCTGTTGCAGCGCGAAATCCACATCGGTCTTTGGATTGGCCAGATAGGAATGACGCAGATTGTCCAGCGTGATACGGGCCATCAGGCGACGCGCCTCCCGTCACTAGCGAAATACAACCCTCGAGATGGATCAAAATAGAAGTCATGCGTTTCACCGACGTTGAAAGGATGAACGCCGTGGGATTGCGAAACCCATGGTTCCAACCCCCGTGAGAAATGAGCGATGCTTTCGGAGCCGCTGAGTTCGGTAACAATCACTGTTCCCCGCACCTCTACGGCATCAGCACTTTCGCGGATCGGCGTGACAGCATGGGGATGCAGGCCGAGCGTGTAAGAGCCGTCTGGCGCATCGGCGAGCGCAGCAGGCACTGCCCAGCGCGCCCCGTCCATGATGATCTCGCCAGCTTGTTTCGTGACTGCGGCCCCGTTGATCGGCGGATCGGAAAAAACACGAGCGGTGTCGAGGTCAACCGGTTTGCGAAACACCGAGGACGTTTCGCCGTATTGTGTGATCCGCCCGTCTTTCATCGTGGCGGTATGACCGCCGAGCAAGAGTGCTTCATGCGGTTCTGACGTTGCGTAGACTACAATCGCGCCCCGTCCGGCGAGAAGACGTGGCAGCTCATCGCGCAGTTCCTCGCGCAGTTTATAGTCGAGGTTGGCGAGCGGTTCATCGAACAGGACCACGTCGGAATCTTTCACGATCGCCCGTGCCAGCGCCGTGCGTTGTTGTTGTCCGCCTGACAGCTCCGACGGTCTGCGCGTTAACATCGGCGTTAGGCGCATTAGCTCTGCAGCTTCTTCAACGCGGCGTTTGCGTTCTTTTCGGCCAACACCAGCAACGCGCAGCGGTGACGCTATGTTCTCAAAAACCGTCATATTGGGATAATTGACGAAGAACTGATGTACGAGACTTACATTTCGCTTCTGCGGTGACAGGGCGGTGACATTCTGATCCTTGATCCAGATCTCGCCGGAACTCGGGCGTTCCAGTCCTGCAATCAATTTAATGAGTGTGGTCTTTCCTGCGCGTGTTTCGCCGAGCAAGACGTTAAAGCCCGTTTCGGCCAGTACGACGCTTGTACCGTAAATGTGGGTTTCAGCGCCGACACGCTTGACCACGTTCTTTAGTTCGATGGTCATAATTTCTTACAGGTTTCCCCTCAGTGCGAAACCGCATCCAAGGTATCGAGATAAACTGGATATCGAATTCTAAAGCCCAGATCCTCCCCCCAGTGAGGGGAGAGGAAATGGAGGGCCGACTTCGTCCGGGAGAGAGACACCCTCCGATCAAACGGACCTTACTTCGCGGCCCACCGTTTGATGAGTTCATCATAGTTGACAGTCTCACCTTTGGGCTTCTCGTTCGCCAGCTTCGCTTTCGCGCCACCTTTACCGAGCCACTCGGAGGCATCCTTCTCGTCGTTCAGACGAGGACCACAACCGCCATAAACCTTCGCACCTTCATCGGCGCGTTGCATCCGAGCCATCGTGATGTCCATTTCCGCAGCCAGACGATCCATGGCTTCCTGTGGAGTAAACGCGCCGGAGTTCACATCACCAATCTGCTGCCACCAGATCTGGGCCAGCTTCGGGTAATCAGGCACGTTCACGCCGGTCGGCGACCACATCACGCGATCCGGCGAACGGTAGAACTCGACCAGACCACCAAGTTTTGGCGCGCGTTCAGTAAAGCTCTCGTGGTTGATCGTGGAGTCGCGGATGAAGGTGAGGCCCGTATGGGACTTCTTCACATCGACTGTTTTCGAAGTCACGAACTGAGCATAGAGCCAAGCCGCTTTTTGGCGGTCAACAGGCGTGGACTTAAACAGGGTCCAAGAACCAGCATCCTGATAGCCAAGCTTTTGGCCTTCTTCCCAGTAGGGACCGTGCGGCGAAGGCGCCATCCGCCATTGTGGGTTTCCGTCGTCATCGACGGTGTTGTTCCCCTCGGATTTTGGCGCAACCATTGATGCGGTGAAAGCGGTGTACCAGAAGATCTGTTGGGCAACGTTGCCTTGAGAAAGAGCTGGCAGGGACTGGTAGAAATCGTAGTTGGCCGCTCCGGGAGGAGCATACTTGCGCAGCCACTCATCCCATTTGCGAATGGCATAAACTGCTGCAGGCCCGTTGGCACCGCCGCCGCGCGAAACACTTGCCCCGGCGGGATTACAAGAGCCCGGTTCCATTCGAATGCCCCATTCATCAATTGGAACACCATTCGGGAAGCCTTTTGAACCGGCGCCGGCCATCGAAAGCCATGCGTCTGTCATGCGCCAGCCAAGGTCAGGCGCGCGCTTGCCGTAATCCATGTGGCCATAGACTTTGACACCGTCGATTTCCTTCACGTCTTCGGAGAAGAATTCGGCAATGTCTTCATAGGCAGACCAGTTTACGGGAACGCCAAGGTCGTAGCCGTACTTCGCCTTGAACTGCTTTTGGAAATCCTCGTTGTCGAACCAGTCTTTGCGGAACCAATAAAGGTTTGCAAACTGCTGGTCGGGAAGCTGATAAAGGCTGCCATCCGGTCCTGTCGTAAACGACTTGCCAACGAAATCATCGAGGTCGAGACCGGGGTTCGTAACGTCTTTGCCGTCGCCTGCCATGAACTCAGTGAGGTTCACTGCGAGCTGCAAACGCGAGTGCGTGCCGATTAGATCGGAGTCGTTGATATAACCATCATAGAGGTTCCGACCCGTCTGCATCTGAGTCTGAACGGCTTGAACGACTTCGCCTTCACCAAGCAATTGGTGGTTCACCTTGATACCGGTGATTTCCTCAAAGGCTTTCGTAAGTGTCTGGCTCTCATACGTGTGTGTCGGGATCGTTTCCGACAGAACGTTAATTTCCATGCCCTTGAACGGTTCAGCCGCTTTAATGAACCATTCCATCTCCGATTCTTGATCGGATTTTGAAAGCGCGGACGGCTGAAATTCCTCGCCGATCCACTTTTTCGCCGCCGCCATATCGGCCCATGCCGCCGGAGCGAACGTCAATACGGCCAAGGCCGCGACAGCTGACATTAGCTGTTTACGCATAGCTTCCTCCCATTCGTCTGATTTCAGTTCTGACGTTATGTTCGACTTATGCTCAAACGAAAACAACTTGAAGGTCAAGTGAAGATTCGTATCGTGAACACCAAACGGTCGAAAGGGACTCAATGGAACTGACGCAACGGCAGCAGGACATCTTGACCTCCGCTCGCAATGATGGGCGTGTCGGGGTCGATGCACTTGCGCAGACCTTTGATGTTACCCCTCAAACGATTCGCCGGGATCTCAACGATCTTTGCCAACACGGGCTGCTCTCACGCGTCCACGGCGGAGCGATGCCTGCCAACAGCGTTTCGAACGTCGCCTATACAGAACGTCGGAACCTTGCGGCGGAAGAAAAGTCTTTGATCGGGGCGGCAGTAGCTACGTTGATCCCAGAGAATTGTTCGGTGATGCTAAACATCGGAACGACTACAGAGCAGGTCGCGCGAGCCCTCGTTGAGCGCACAGGTCTCGTCGTAATTACTAATAATATCAACGTTATAAACATATTGAATCAAACGCCGGGCAAAGAACTCATTCTTGCGGGGGGCGTTGTGCGCCAAAGCGACGGCGGAATCGTTGGCGAAGCGGCAGTCGAGTTCATCCGCCAGTTTAAGGCAGATTTCGCAGTCATCGGAGCATCGGCAATTGACGACGATGGGGCCATTCTCGATTTCGATCAAAGAGAGGTCAGTGTCGCCCGCGCGATTCTCAACTCGGCGCGCCACGTAATTCTCGCATCCGATCATCTCAAGTTCGAACGCACAGCCCCGATGAGAATCTGCGGGCTCGATCGTATCGACACCTTTGTGACGGACCGGATGCCGCCCACTGAATTCATGCAAGCCTGCGCGAAGCATGAAGTCAGGGTTGAAATTGTCGAGGCAAGTTACTCGAAAAGCAGCGAAACCGAACATGGGCAAGGTGCACTAAGCGAGGCCTTGAAAGCATGAATTCCCATGTTTGACGTCCTGATAATTGGGGGGGGAGTGAACGGCGTCGGGATCGCTCGGGATGCAGCGGGACGCGGTTTATCAGTCGCCCTTTGCGAAAAATGCGATCTCGCCCAAGCGACCTCAGCCGCATCGACAAAGCTGTTCCACGGCGGATTGCGCTATTTGGAATATTATGAGTTCCGGCTGGTCCGACAGGCATTGATCGAGCGTGAAATCCTATTGAGCGCGATGCCTCATATCGCTTGGCCCTTGAGGTTCGTCCTTCCACATCATAGTGGATTGCGACCGCGCTGGCTGATCCGGCTTGGCCTGTTCCTCTACGACCACCTTGGCGGGCGAAAGTTATTACCGAAAACCAAAAGCCTCAACTTCTCCAATGACGAGGCAGGGGCCGCACTAAAAGACCAATACACTCATGGCTACGAATATTCGGACTGCTGGGTGGACGACTCGCGTCTCGTGATCTTGAACGCAAGGGATGCGGCTGATCGCGGCGCGGAAATTATGCCACGGACTGAAATGATCTCAGCGGCACGGTCGAGTGATATCTGGAAGATCACGTTGCGGAATACCGAAACCGATACGATTCGCATGGTCGAAGCCAAAGCGATTGTAAATGCTGGCGGCCCATGGGTTGAGGACATTATTCGTAACGGTGTTCGGATTAATACCTCGGACAAGATCCGCCTCGTGCGTGGTTCGCATATCGTCACGCGGAAACTTTTCGCGCACGAAAAGCCATATATTTTTCAGCAAAGTGATGGGCGCATCGTTTTCGCGATACCCTACGAGACTGATTACACCTTGATCGGTACGACCGATGTAGAGCACGAAGGTGATCCGAGCGATGCGGTTTGCACCCCGGAAGAGGCCGATTACCTCTGTAAGGCGGTCTCCAAATATTTTGCGAAGCCTGTTACGCAAGATGACGTCGTCTGGACCTACGCCGGGGTGCGACCGCTTTACGATGATGGCGCTTCTTCAGCTACGGCGGCCACGCGCGACTACGTGCTGAAACTTGAGGGAGGCTCGGGCCAAGCACCAATGCTCAATATCTTCGGTGGAAAGATCACGACCTATCGCCGCTTGGCCGAGAAGGCGATGGAGCTGCTTCGCATACGCTTTGAAGATATGGACTCAAACTGGACAGCAAAAATCCCGCTTCCAGGTGGAGATTTTCCGGTGGACGGAGTTGAAGCGCTGGTGAATGACTTGCGCGAAGATTATCCGTTCCTTGATGGGGATTGGGCGCTGCGTCTGGCGCGCGCCTACGGCACGGACGCCGCCAAGTTGTTGGAAGATGCAAAATGCGTTGATGATTTAGGCGTTCACTTCGGTTGGAACCTCTACGAACGCGAGATCGTCTGGCTGACGCGACGAGAATGGGCGCGATGTGCAGATGATGTGCTATGGCGGCGATCCAAGATCGGGTTGCGGATATCGAAGGCAGAAGCCACAGCCCTAGACGAATGGATGCAAACAGCCGATGCGCGAGGGTTAAGCAGCGTGCAATAGAAGTTTTAAACGGATGAGTATCTCTTGCCTGCTATTGTCCACACAGCCATATAAACAGTCAGGGTGCCGAAATTTGCTACGCTCGTTCGAAGCCACGGGCGATTTCGTAGTCAGTGACGACACGGTGACCTGCTCCCCAAGAGTCTTCGTTTATAAGCTAATTCTATTTGGGTTTTGATCGTCCATGATCGTATTTTCGTATACCCACGGTGTCATGCCGTTGAGGCTCGAATGTGGGCGTTGGTGGTTGTAGCTGAAGGCCGCAACGTTTTTATCCAGCGCGTCCCAAGACGGTGGCGAACCGGCAGGCCGCCACCGTTATTCTCGTACTCAAGGAGAGTCCCCTTTGGGCCG
>CAZXMX010000195.1:0-6310 GCA_964641645.1 uncultured Neomegalonema sp. | reverse complement strand
GCGCCCTCAGTGAACTCGCCTTTCAGCAAATGAGGGGCCGCAATCACAAATTCTACGACCTCGAGGCCGCGTTGGATATCGCCGATCGAATCTTCGATCGTTTTGCCGTGTTCGCGTGACAGGTCTTCGGCCATCGCGCGCTTATTTTCTTCCAGCAAGACAGCCATTTTCATAAAGACCCGTGCTCGCTTTTGCGGGTTTTGCGCTGCCCAAGCGGGTTGAGCCGCCTTCGCCGCTGCAACCGCCTTGTCCATCTCAGCGGAGGATGCGAGCGGTGTCCGTTTTTCGACCTCGCCAGTGGCTGGGTTGAAAACGTCAGCAAAACGGCCACTTTCGCCCTCTAGGTGAGCGCCGTTTATATAGTGTGTCAGGTCCAGCATCGCAGATTTCCCGTTATTCGTTCGTTACGCCCAATAAGTCGCAGTTTTTGATGATCTCTGTCTAGACGGATGCGCTTTGCATCGCTAGGAAAAGCGCATTAACGCCTCGGCTTTCAAGGTGGGCATCAAAACCGTGTCCCAAGTCCTTTCGAGCGTTTTGGAGAGGTGGCCGAGTGGTTTAAGGCACTGGTCTTGAAAACCAGCGTGCGGGAGACCGTACCGTGGGTTCGAATCCCACCCTCTCCGCCAGAATTCCTTGGGTTTCGCAGCGATTTGACTTTAGCTGGAAGACCCAGCGGTAAGGCATCGATTGGCATGAATTGTCGGAACGGTGCGCGAACATGAATCCAAAACGCACCGTAAAACGCACCGCATATTCTTACTATGTTCTCGTTTGATGCGATGGGTTCTGTGCCGGAGTTGAAGCTTCTGATCGGGCTCGCGACCGTTCCTTTTTCAGCGAAGAAGAAAACATCTCGCGTAGTGACGGTTGAGACAATCCGCAGGAGCATTCGAAGCTGGGATCGTAGCGAGATTTTGAAGGCGAGCTAATCTTGTTTGCCGAGGTCCTGCCTCTTTCTTTTCGGCGAAGGAGAAAATATCTCGCGTAGTGACGGTTGAGATAATCCGCAGGAGCAGTCGAAGCCGGGATCGTAGCGAGATTTTGAAGGTGAGCCGATCGTTGTTGGCGGGAGTCCTGCCTCTTTCTTTTCGGCGAAGGAGAAAATATCTCGCGTAGTGACGGTTGAGACGATCCGTAGGAGCAGTCGAAGCCGGGATCGTAGCGATATTTTGAAGGCGAGCTGATCGTTGTTGGCCGGGGTCCTGCCTCTTTCTTTTCAGCGAAGGAGAAAATACCTCGCGTAGTGACGGTTGAGACGATCCGTAGGAGCAGTCGAAACCGGGATCGTAGCGAGTTTTTGACGGCGAGTTGATCGTTGTTGGCCGGTGACCGGCCTCGTTTTTGACACTTGAAACCATTGGACAGACGGCGCTGGCGGGTTCACCTGTCCCTGATGAGTCAGATCGAGAATCCCCTTCTGCAAATGCCGTTTCGTCGCCATGTCGAGCGGACGCTTGTGCTCGGGCTGCCGTTGATTGGCAGCTTGCTTGCGCAGATTTTGATCGGGCTTACGGATACGCTGATGCTGGGCCGGTATTCGGTGGAGGCGCTGGCGGCTGGGGCATTGGCGACAACCGTGTTCCATGCGGTATTTATTCTTGCCGCTGGATTTGCAATCGGAGCGATGGGGGCGGCGGCTGATGCCGTCGGACGGGGTGACGAGCAGACGGTACGGCGGACGGCGCGGATGGGCCTGTGGCTTTCTCTCGGAGCCGGGTTAGTCGCCATGCCGGTTCTGTGGTTTTCAGAAGCGATCCTGCTCATGGCGCAGCAGGTGCCACGCACTGCCAGCGACACCCAAGACTACATGCGAATTGCGATGCTGGGGCTGGTGCCCGCCTTGCTGACGGCGACGTTGCGCTCTCACCTGTCAGCATTGGAGAGAACGCGGATCGTGCTTTGGGCGACTATAGCGGCGGTAGTGCTGAACTTTGGGATGAACTGGCTGCTGATCTTTGGAAATGCTGGTGCGCCAGAATTGGGCATCCGGGGAGCGGCGTGGGCCAGCGTCCTGTCGCATTCGGCAACAGCGAGCTTGCTTGCGCTCTATGCGGCACGGGGGCCGGGGATGGCACGATGGGAATTGTTCCGAAATCTTTGGCGAGCGGACTGGGAAATTCTGGTCCGGTTGTTTCGGCTTGGTTGGCCCGTTGGGCTGACGCTGGCGTCGGAGTCTGCTCTGTTCACCGGGACGGCCTTGATGATGGGCGCGATCGGGAGTGTGCCGCTGGCTGCTCATGGAATTGTCATGCAGGTCGCGGCGACGACGTTCATGCTGCACCTGGGGATCAGCCAGGCGGCAACCGTGCGGATCGGGCGTTTTGCGGGGCAAAGGAATGCCGTCGAACTTCGACGTGCTGCTTTGGCTGCGCTGGCCCTGTCGGGCGTGGCGGTTGCGTTGTCTCTGGTGGTTTATCTTGGGGCAGGGCGCTGGATCGTAGCGGCGTTCCTAGACACGAGTGACGCCCAGGCACCGGTGATCTTGTCGCTGGGGGTGGCACTCATGTGGGTGGCGGCGCTGTTCCAGCTTGTGGATGCGGCGCAGGTGATGGCGCTGGGGTTCTTGCGCGGCGTGCAGGATACGCGCTGGCCGATGGTACTGGCTGCGGTTTCATACTGGGGAGTCGGGATCCCGGCGAGCCTTTTGCTGGGGTTCACGCTTGGCATGGGCGCGGTGGGGATTTGGCTAGGCCTCGTCGTCGGGTTGGTCGCGGCATCAGCACTTCTGATGGTGCGGTTTTTTCGACTTGCCCCTGCTGTCCAGCCGGAGAAAGGTGATGCGCGATGAAAGCAGCGCGCCCGACCACAGCCTGTCGGTCGATGAATAAACGGAGTAACGAACAGTGACCAACGGTGCGAACCTGCTTTGCGACACGCTTCTCGCGAACAAAATCGATGTCTGCTTTGCAAATCCCGGCACGTCGGAGATGCACTTCGTCGCTGCGCTTGACCGCAAGCCTGAGATGCGATGCGTCTTGGGGCTGTTCGAAGGTGTCGTGACGGGGGCCGCTGATGGTTACGCTCGTATGGCCGGAAAGCCTGCGGTAACATTACTTCACACAGGCCCCGGTCTCGCCAACGGATTGGCGAACATGCACAATGCTCGACGCGCCGCCACGCCGATGGTGAACGTGGTCGGCGACCAGGCATCATATCACCTGCCAAATGATGCACCCCTGACGTCAGATATCGAGAGTCTCGCGCGCCCGATGTCGAAATTCGTGCGCCGAATTGCGGATGCCGATGATGTGAGCCGCGCGACTGCAGATGTTATCACTGCTGCCTGCAATCCCCCGACTGGTGTGACAACGCTCATTTTGCCCGCCGATGCCGCGTGGAACGAAGTTTCTGATGACAGTGCGATTTGCGAGGCAGATCACCGAACACCATCGCGTATCGACGAGGCGCGTCTGCCCAAAGCCGTTCAGGCGCTAACGGGCGGAGCGCGGCCCGCAATTTTGCTCGCGGACGCGACTTTACGCGAGGCACCGCTGCGCCGCGCAGCACAGATCGCGGAAGCGACCGGTGCTCGGATCATTGCGCAACAGGCAAACGCGAGGATCGAGCGCGGAACTGGGAGGCTGCCGGTCCCCCGAGTTCCCTATGTCGTCGATGTCGCGCAGGAATTTTTCAAGGACACCACACATTTGATCTTGATCGGGGCGAAAAGCCCCGTCACTTTCTTTGCCTATCCAGACATGCCGACGAGCCCGCTACCAGCCGGATGCGACGTGATTACTTTGGCTGACCCCAGTGATGACGGTTCAGAAACGATCGATCTGCTCGCGCAGGCGTTGGGCTTGCCGGACAATCCAAAAGTCCTTTTGCCCAAGGTGGTTCGACCAGATCTTATCTCGGGCAAGCTGACGGCTGCGGCGGTTTCTTCGGCGGTTGGTCACTATCTGCCGGAGAATGCGATTATTTGCGATGAGGCGATTACGTCAGGCCGCGAACTCTTCGGCTTTACCGATGGCGCTGCCCCACACGATCACCTGCAATTGACCGGCGGAGCCATTGGCGAAGGCATGCCACTCGCCTGCGGTGCGGCCATCGCCTGCCCAGACCGCAAAGTTGTCGGATTGCAGGCTGACGGATCAGGCATGTATACAAATCAGGCTCTGTGGACGATTGCTCGAGAGGACTTAGACGTTTGCATCGTTGTCTTTGCCAATGACAGCTACGCGATCCTCCAAGGCGAATTGAAGAATGTCGGTGCGGGAACGCCCGGCCGCAACGCCAATCGGATGCTGAACCTTGACGATCCATCCATAAATTGGGTTCTGCTGGCTCGGAGCATGGGCGTCGATGCCGCAAGCGCGGATACCGCCGGAGAGTTCAATGATATTTTCAAGTCAGCAATGAAACGCGAAGGTCCCTTCCTGATCGAAGCAAAAATCTAACGGACGCGCTCGCGAGTAGCCGAGCTGATGCGGCTACAATGTATAAAGAAGTGTTTTACAAAACGGATCGAACCTTAATGATTTCAACGGTTGCGTTGCCACGTTCTTCAAAGGTACTGATATTGATTTCATTACCGTTTTCAGATGCTGGCAACGCACTTTCAAACTTTGCGGCTCGTCCTTTTCCGATAAGGCCGACAACATCTCGCACAGCGCCCGTTGAGACAATCCGTGGTGCAGTTGAAACTGTGATCGAAGCGAGGTTTTGAACCGAACTGATTTTTAGCTCAAGTTGGGCAGTGGCGTTAGCCTACCTATTGCCGCGAAACTGCCGCGAATTCGCTATTCGTTTCAGACTCGCACGCACTAAAAAAACACGCCGAAGGTCGTAAAAAGACGGGGGCCATTGGGACGAAATGAGCGTTTGGGATGCGCTGGATGGTATGGAGCGCGAACCTCACTCATCGCGTGGCCGCTTTCAGGGAATTAGAATGCGGCCAGAGAGTGCTCCAGTCCTTTGTCGATGTGTATCTTTAGGGTTGCCGCTGCTGTGTCGACATCGCGCGCAAGAGCGGCTTCGAAAACTTTTCGATGCTCTTCAACAGCTTCCTCACCGCGGTGCGTTGAACCCGATGAAATGAACCAGTACGAGGCGTTCAAGCGTCTATCAGATGAAGGCCGGAGCGTGGCTGACATCGCTTCGACATTCGGCGTCACTGAACTCATGGTCAAACGCCGCCTTGCCCTCGCCAATCTCATTCCCGAAATCCGCAAAGCCTATGCCGCCGAGGAAATCGACGGCAACACCATCACCGCTTTGACGCTCGCAACCGAGAACCAGCAGCGCGAATGGTTTGATCTATGGAATGACGATGATGCCGATTACGTGCCGACCGGACGCCAGTTGAAAGCGTGGTTGTTAGGCGGCGAGCATATCTCCACCGACAAAGCACTTTTCGATTTGGATAAATATCACGGCTATGCGGGACTAATTCTGACAGACCTATTTGGCGAATGTAGTGTTTTTGCCGACGCCGCGACATTCTGGAAATGCCAGAATGAAGCCCTTGCCGCAAAGGTCGAGGAATTTAAAGCCGAGGGCTGGGCCGATGTTACCCTTCTCGACAAGGGACGCTATTTCGCAAAGTGGGATCACGTCGCGCGATCCAAGGAAGATGGCGGCAAGGTCTTCGTCGAAGTGCGTGACAGTGGCGAAGTGACGTTCCACGAAGGGTATTTGGATTCAAAAGATGCCGCGCGCAGCGACAAAGCGAATGCGAGCGGCGGTGATGGCGAGACGGAGAACCGCCGCCGTCCTGCGAGGATTTCAAAGCGGCCTTTTGAGCCATTGGGTCGCACTATCAGCGGGACGAGAACGCCGCGTTCTCGGATCGACGGCAAGATGTCGGCAATCTCCGGATTCTTGCGCTCATGGCGCATGTTGAGTGTGGAGATTTTCAGGCTTTCCATAGCGATATTGCGCAGTTCCATGTGCGGATTCCTTTGAAGTTTGATTTTTGCGAAGGGTTTGAGCGTGCGCCAAAGCTGGCGCGCGCGAGCGGGGGCGCTATTGCGCCCAAAAGATGCGAATATCGTCGTGTGCGAGGTCAAAGGTGATGATGTCGCCGCTGAGCGACATATCCCGTCCGATGGCCTCATAGTCGATGTAGTTTTTCATCGAGTCGTGCACGGAGGCGAAATGCTCTGAAGCGATTTCCTCGGCGAAATCTTCAAGCGAGGCATAGGCTCCGGCGTATTGTTCATCTAACGCCTTGCGCGCGTCACTCAGATCAGCGCCAAGCGATCCCGTTGCAATCGCCGTTGTCGTTTCTGTCTCTAGTCCCATCATAATCGGTCCTCCCGCCATTGCTTCACCTGCCGCACACCCCCGCTGACGGAGCGAGGTG
>CAZXMX010000194.1:0-6339 GCA_964641645.1 uncultured Neomegalonema sp. | reverse complement strand
TGGTAGGCCCGGAGGAACTAGAAGTTTACCTGAACCGAAGTTTGCAGGCGGATACCGTCATCATCGGCTCCACCCGCGTCTTGACGTTGACCCCAGATCACCTCACCGCCGACCGTCAGGCGATCAAGCGGTTTCCAGAAGAGACTGGCGTGAACGGTATCGAGCGACTCCACATCGCCCGGCGCAAACGTATCCAACGCTTCATAACGTCCATACGTTAGGCCCGCTTTGATCTTTGGCGTGATCTGCTGCGTCGCCTGAACGGTCACCCCGTAGGCTGCGATGGTATCAAGATCACCGTTTGCTTGGACGAAACCATCTTGGCCGAAACCATTCAAAATATATCGTCCAACGCCATCGCCATAGGTAAAGGAGCCAAGGAGTTGACCACCCGGCCAAGCGTTGACATTGCCCGAAAGGTTCACACCCCAACCGAACTCGCCATCGCCACCAGTTGCGGCTGGTGCGTTTAGGTATCGGCCAACGCCTGCGACTTTCACCAGTCCCCAGTCATCAGAGTAAGTGACCGCTGCGGTGACGTCCGGCAATTCATCAAGTCCGGCTTGAATACCGATCGTCGTGCTTTCAGAGAATGTCCCGTTAGCATCGCGCCCGCTAAATTCGGAGTTTTCCAAAGACGCTGAAACTTTAAGGTTCTCGCTGATCGGGTGGGTGTACCGCAGTTGAGCTTGCCGGATAAACGGAATGCCCGCTGGTCCATTAAAATCGACCGTCGAAGGATAGCTCTCAATTGGCATGAAGTTCGTCCAGAATTGACCGGCGAGCAAGCCACCAATCTCACCATAGGCATGCCTCAGACGGAACGAATTGGAGTTCGAGAAGACTTCGTTTCCGCCAACGCCGAAGAAATCACCTTCGATGTGGGTTTTAAGAGCACCATATTCGGTCGGTGTCGATGTTTTGATCGCAAGGCGGGACTGGCGAGCGTGAGCACGGAACCGTTGATTGTCATCCGCGTCATCTGCCGTCGTGAAACCACCGGGATCGAAAGCATCTCCTCCAGCTTCGTTCAAATCGTAAATCAAATCGAGTTTTGCGTAACCGCTCACGGAAAACTCAGTGTCGGTGCCCGGCAGTATAAACGAACCGGGGCCTTTGCCGGAAGACAGCACAGCGCGCTCGCGTGTGTCTTCAACCTTCTCGACGGTGGCTTCTACCTTTTCGGCTGTCTGCGTTTGCTGAGCTTCCAATTGCTCAAGACGTTGCTGCATGACGGCCAACTGTTCACGCAATAATTGCAACTCGGTCGTCGAGTCGGCGAATGCCACCGACGGAATCGACGTGCTTGCTAATAGAAGCGCACCGGAAATTGCGGCTAAAGTGCCTTTTGTTTTGATCATTGTTTACCCTCCAAATGATCGGTTTCGGAAGGTATCTGCCCACAACCCTAGACAGGACTAATGCATACCTTCCTAGACAGAACGCTAGGATGGAAGTTCAATCACAGGGTATCACGTCGCTTAGCCGCATTTTCACGAATGAATCACGGTATTCTGGGCTGAAATCGCGCTAAAAAGACGGCCTGTGATCTGCCGTTTGTCATGCGGGAAGGCATCAGTTTGTCATTTCATCGCGCGTTCCACGCTTTCCCCTTGGCCTTATTCCGGACAACGAACTAAGAACGAGCGAGCCCCTGTTCAGAGAGATGTGTCCTGATGAAATCGACGCTGGCCAAGATTATCGCGACCGTCTGCTGGGTGGGTCTCTTGCCTGTCGCGCCGGGCACGATGGGCTCGCTCGTCGCCCTCCCCGCAGCGTATGGCCTGCACTGGTTGGGCGGGTTTCCGCTGCTTTTGCTGGCAACCGTGGTCGGGTTCTTCAAGGGTTGGTGGGCAACTTCGGTCTATGTCAACCAACCGGGAGCGCCCGAAGACCCCTCAGAAGTGGTCGTAGACGAGTTAATCGGCCAATGGATCGCGCTGTTACCGCTTTCTTTCGGGCTCTGGCATGCGGGCGCTGCGGCCCATGTCTTTCCGTGGCCGGGAATCTTGGTGGCTTTCCTCTTTTTTCGTCTTTTCGATATATGGAAGGTCGGACTGGTGGGTTGGGCGGATCGCCGAGGCGACCCATTGGGTGTTATGTTGGATGACGTCATCGCTGGAATTTTCGCTGCCATCGTCGTGTTGATCGGCGCGGCGCTATCGCATGGGATGCTAGGATTATGAGAGTGACAGATATTCACCGCGTTCTGGGCGAAGAGGTGTTGAAACTCGCCAATCTCCGGGATGTGAAGATTGCCGCTGCGGAATCCTGTACCGGCGGCCTGCTGATGACCACCTTGACTGAGATCCCCGGTTCCTCCGCCGTGGTCGACCGGGGCTTCATTACCTATTCGAACGAAGCCAAAGTCGAGATGCTGGGCGTCGCTCAACGTCTGATTGATGAGAACGGTGCGGTCAGCGAGCGCGTTGCCCGCGCCATGGCCGAGGGCGCCTTGCGCGAAAGCCGTGCCGACCTCGCCATCGCGATCACCGGCGTTGCGGGTCCGGGCGCCAGCGGCTCGAAACCAGAAGGCATGGTCTGCTTTGGTATGGCCCCCGATGGCGAACCCGTCCGCACGGCGACAGTCGAGTTCGGTTCTCTAGGTCGGGACAAAGTCCGCGCCGCCGCCGTCCACTATGCCCTGACGATGATGCAGGACATTCTGGCTTAGGGCGGTGCGTTCAGCGCCTCGCTTCACAGCTCCAGAAGCCTACTGCGTTCTCTCGATATCTCGAGCGAGCCGCACGAGCGATGTGAATTCATTTCGGTAGCCGAATGTGTCGGGCCCCAACGAGCCTTTCGCGAGCGCTTCAACACGATCGAAATCGTACTCGCCCAAATAGTCTGAACGGCGCAAAATTTGTCCAAATCCCGTGACAGCCACGCTGAAACGAACTTCGCTTGAAGCAATATCAATGCTCTCAATTGAATCTGCATCAGTCACAGGACGATCAATCAAAATGCTAAAGCTATCACCGGGTCGCTTGTAGCGTAGCTTGAGAAAAGCATACTCCTCGCTTCCCTTCGCAACCGATTCAGGTTGCTGTTGGTAACGCAACGGATCAATCAAAACGGCATCAGAGCCAACGGGTGTAATTTCATACAGCGCTGTGACCGTATGCCCCGAGTTGATATCGCCCGCATCTACGGTATCGTTGTTAAAATCTTGGCGCGTTAAGGCGCGGGTTTCATATCCAATCAAACGGTACTCTGCGACACGCGCTGGATTGAACTCGACCTGCACCTTGACGTCAGAAGCGATGGGAACTAGCGCCCGACCGGTATCTTCGACTAGCACCTTTCGCGCCTCGGAAAGCGTGTCGATAAAAGCTGCGGTACCATTCCCCTTTTGGGCAAGCGTCTGCATAATCCGATCGTTTCGATTATTCCGCCCAAAACCGAGAACGGACAGAAAGACACCGGTTTTGCGCTTCTCTGTGATTAAGTCTTCCATCGCCTTGGGGCTCGATGGACCGATGTTGAAATCACCATCGGTTGCCAAGAAAATGCGATTAATTCCACCCTCAAGGAATCCGGCCTCTGCCTGAGCGTAAGCAAGGTTCAGACCCGCCCCGCCCGCTGTTCCACCGCCAGATGTCAGCGCACGCAGCGCTAACTCTATCGTTTCGCGTTCAGCAACCGGAGTTGGCTCCAATGCGACACCCGTGGATCCTGCGTAGGTTACAATCGACACCCGGTCTTGAGGTTCGAGACTGTCAAGGAACAGCAGGAACGACCTTATCAAAAGAGGAAGCTTATCTTCCGACCGCATCGATCCCGATGTATCAATCAACAAGGTGATGTTGGCATCCGGGCGCTCGGCAATCGGCGGCTCATACCCTTGCAACCCGATATGCATCAGTCGCGTACCGTCATTCCATGGCGTCGGAAGGACCGTAACACTGGTCGAAAATGGCGCGCTCTCATTTGAATTTGTCGAATATTCGTAAGGAAAGTAATTGATCAACTCTTCAATTCGGATCGAGTCGGGATCGGGTAATCGACCGCCTTGCAGATCACGCCGCATGAGGGCGTATGACGCGGTGTCCACATCGATCGAAAAAGTCGATACGGGATCGTCGATTGCACGTTTTACCGGGTTTTCTTCGAAAGTTGGAAACTGATTGTTACCGACAGAAGGCGTTACTGGCGTCTGGACCGTATAAAGCCCTGCCTTAGAACCCGATAGAGGGACAGCAGAAGAATGCGGGACGATAATCGGCTGAGGCGCGGGCGCAGCAGGAGGCGGTGATGGCGGAGGTGGAGGCGCAGGCACATAAGCAGGAGCAGCTTCATAAGTCGGAACTGGCGCCGGCTTAGTCGAGGCCGATTGCGTCGGGTTTTCATTGATACCCGTCGTGCCACAAGCCGCCACGGCAGCAGCCAAAATACAGATTAGGAAACTGCGCACACATCTTCTCTCGAACACGGCTTTGAGGAGTAAAAGCCAACGAAAACAATTGTTATCATCGCACTAAAGCAAGTCAAACAATCCTGCCTGACAGCCTCCATCCAATCACCCTCCTGTCATTTGTACCCTGTATACGGGCCACGATCTTGCTTCTCGCGGCCAGCTCCGATAGATCACGCTCACACGCGCATCGGCTGGGTTTTGCGCGAATTCCTGGAGCGGCGAGATGCCCATTCTGGTCATGAAGTTTGGCGGCACCTCTGTCGCCGATCCCGAACGAATTTTGAACGCCGCGCACAAGGTAAAGCGCGAGGTGGATGCTGGCTGGCAAGTCGCCGTCGTCGTCTCGGCCATGTCGGGCGAAACGAACCGACTTGTCGGCCTCGTTCGCGACATCGACTCCCTTTATGATGCGCGAGAATACGATGCGGTCGTCGCTTCAGGCGAGCAAGTCACGTCTGGCCTCATGGCATTGACACTGCAATCCCTCGGCGTGCCCGCGCGCTCTTGGCAGGGTTGGCAGATCGCCATGAAGACCGATGCCACGCACGGCGCGGCCCGGATCGACGGCATCGACACGGAACCGATGTTGGCCAAGTTTGAAGAAGGCCTACACGCGGTTTGCGCGGGCTTTCAAGGCGTCTCGCCAGAGGGCCGCATCGCGACGCTCGGTCGCGGCGGTTCAGACACCAGCGCCGTGGCACTGGCAGCCGCGCTCAAAGCCGATCGCTGTGATATCTACACCGATGTAGACGGCGTCTACACGACCGACCCTCGCGTCGTGCCAGAAGCTCGAAAAATTGAAAAAATTGCCTTCGAAGAAATGCTAGAACTGGCATCGCAAGGGGCCAAAGTTCTGCAAACCCGCTCCGTTGAGTTAGCGATGCGCTACAACGTACCGCTTCAGGTGCGCTCCAGCTTCTCGGAAGAGCCGGGTACCATAGTTTGCGATGAGGAAGAGATCATGGAAAGCGATGTCGTAACCGGGGTGGCGTTCTCGCGCGAAGAAGCAAAGATCACGTTGCAAGATGTTGATGACAGCCCTGGTATCGCGGCGGCCATCTTTGGCCCGCTCGCCGATGCTGCTGTCAACGTCGATATGATCGTGCAGAACATCTCTGAAGACAATCGTACCGACATGACCTTCACGGTTCAGATGGATCAGTTCGACCGCGCCGTTGCCACCATTGAGGCCGCCAAAGATAAAATCGGTTTCAAAGGTCTCGTTGCGGATCAAGACGTGGCGAAAGTTTCGGTCGTTGGCATCGGTATGCGCTCGCATACCGGCGTGGCGCAGCGGATGTTCGCCGCGCTCGCCGAGGATGGCGTCAACATTCAAGTCATCACAACGTCCGAGATCAAAGTGAGTGTGCTAATACAGCGCCGCTATATGGAACTCGCGGTTCGCTCGCTGCACACGGCCTTCGGCTTAGAAGCCGCATGATCGATAAACCCACCTCCGGGTGGGGAGCCTCGCCGGCGCAAGCAAAACCGGGTGGGGCTGCCGCGCCGCGCTTGCTGCTCAAGCGCCTGCGAGAGGCCTTGGCGGCACCCGGCGACGGAAAAGCGCGCCTTGATCAAATCGTCCGACTGATCGCGACCAGCATGGTGGCCGAGGTTTGCTCGGTTTATCTGATGCGCGGGCGCGAAATGCTCGAGCTCTGTGCGACTGAGGGTCTCAAACCCGAAGCGGTCAACAATGCCCGCCTCCGCGTTGGGGAGGGATTGGTCGGGGTCATTGCGCGCGATGCCGAAGCGGTCAACACCGCCAATGCCCGAGAACACCCAGAGTTCCGCTACCTGCCGGAAACCGGCGAAGAAGTGTACAGCTCTTTCCTTGGCGTGCCGATCCAACGGCTTGGAAAAGTAATTGGCGTTCTCGTTGTTCAGAACGAACGCCCGATGCTCTACAACGAAGAAGACGA
>CAZXMX010000193.1:0-6358 GCA_964641645.1 uncultured Neomegalonema sp. | reverse complement strand
AGACACTTGAGGGGGAAGTCTATGAGGGCCGCATGGTCTTGATCGAATTCCCCAGCACCGAGCGCGCAAAAGAGTGGATGGCGGACCCCGCCTATCAAGAGGCGATGACTTTTCGTCATGCGTCCTCGGTCATGCATCGCTTGCTGATCCAAGAGGGCGGTGCAAACACGGTTGATCCTGATCCAAAGCTGTAAAATTGTAGGTTAACGGCAAAACATCCCTTCATTTCGTCGCATTTCCGGTCATAACTTCAGCTTCTTTCGCTCGGCTGAAACCGGAGACGTCCTCATGCGCCTGATCCAGATTACCATCCTTTGTACAGCCCTCGGTCTTCCTGGAGTTGCACAGGCGCAATCCTCGAAGGTTCAAGGCTCACAGCTTGCTGGCCTTTGCGCAGCATCTCTTGAGTTTGTTGCTGGCGTCCGCAGTTCGGCTGGCGTTGCCCAGCCACAGGATCTTCTTACGATGCAGCGCACCCGTGATTTGTATCTTCGGATGCCAAATTTCCCTGCAGGGGAGGTTGAGGGGTATGCCAATGCTTGGTCGCAGCGCATGTCGGAGAATTTAGCGAGTGCGACTGACTCTGCTCAACGCGGTGCTGTTGCAACGGACATCGGAAAGATTGCGCAAGAGTGTCAGCAGAAGATGTTCGCTGAGTATCGCGCCGCCCAGCAACGCGGTGAAATTCCACAGACTCAGCCAGCACAGCCGTTGACGACCACGCCGCAATAAAAAAAGCCCCGTTCCGACTGAGGGATAGGGCTTTTCCAGAGGCGTTCTGATTTACGAAAAACCGCTATTCTTTCGCGGCGTCGCCGCTCTCGGCCTCAGGGCGTTCGAAGAACAGGGCGAGGCATTCCTGAACCCCAGCAAACAGCTCGTCGTGGGCTTTTTGAAATTCTTCCCCGTCTCCGCCCGCTTTTTTGTTCAGATCGTCCCAGATTTTTTCGCTTTCTGAGTTCATGACACGGACGGAGGTATCAACCCGGTCGTCGACCGCGCGGCGTTCGGCTTCGGCTTTGATTGCCTCGCGGGACTCCGTTAATGATTCAACGGCTGATTTGAGATCGTCGCGGCCCTGAGCGACACTTGCCTCATAGAACCACAACAAAGCGGAGACCCGCGCACCGCAGACACCAAGCGCGATATCGCCCTCATGCATGGTTTGTCTGAAGGCTTCTTGGTCTTCGGGGGTCTTCTCGGTTGATTTGTCGTCGCTCATGGATTCTTCTTCTTTTTCAGTGGTCTTTGAAGACGAGACGTCATCGCCGTCTGCCTCAGGTTCGGTTTCTTCTGTCGCGGGTTCGGTTTTCGGTTCTGCCTTTGCCTCGGCCACCTCAGCTTTTGGCTTCGCTTCGGCCACTTCGGTCTTTTCCTCGACCGTGCCGGGTTTCGCTCTTGGAACGCGCAGTTTAACGACCACATCCTCGTCGTCTTGTGCCCATCCATCGAGCGGCAGTGATAGCGCCCCTGCACCCATTCCGGCAACGAGTGTCAGTCCAGCGGCAATTGGCGTTAGGCGTTTCATACGTGCGTCCCGGTTTCGTTTATCCGCAAGGTCAGGAGCCCTTACCATGCTTCCAGAGAGTGGCGTCAATGCGCCCGAAGGAAGCTATCGACTAGGTGTATTTCGTTGATAGGCGTCCGAAATGCAACGTTCCTGTAAGGATGTGAGGCGAGAAGAGCACGGCGCTCGCGGTTCGGGGCAGGCTCTGACGGTTCATGTGCTGCACAAAACGCCGTATGGGTCGTCTTGGAGCTTCCCTCATGCGGTTTGCTGCGGCAACCTCCTACACCCGCAATATTGCGCGTCGTGAAGACGGGAACCTAAACAATCAGTTGGTGTTACGCGCCGCTATCAACTTAACGGTTAGCAATCTGTAAAGACCTCTCGCGTCAGAACTAGACCCATCGCTGCGGATCGTCTAACGACACCGTTAACTATAAATGCGTGGGGCAAGATCAGTGTACTGCACTTGCTGCGCGGAAAAACGCTGAGGCAGAGACGATGAGCAATGCGCGTTGGGCGATCCCCTTTCTTCTTGTTGCGGTGAGTGGTTGTGCGACCGCGCCGCCCGCGCCTGAACAGGCCGCCGTAAAAGGCCCGGAAAAACCGGCTGAAACGCAAGTCGCTGAAAAAGCGAAGCCAAAACCGGCAAAGCCGAGCGCTGAAAAGGCGGCCAAGAAACCCGCGAAACCTGACGCGAAGCCAGTTGCGAAAGCGAAACCGAAGCAAGCGACCCCGGAAAAAACCGTCATTGCAGCGGCGCCCCCCGTCAAGGTCGCGCCCGTCGAGCTGCCACCATCGGTCTTTGAAGACGCCTCGGCGCTGGTGCCGCAGCAACCCGACGTTGCGACCGTCTTGATCGACGAAAGTTCGACGGCGTGGTCTTCAAGCGATAGCCGGCCAACGGTCGAAGCGCCGAGCTATACGCTCGCCTCGTTGACAGATCCGGCGATAATCGAAACGCCGGCGTCACGTCCGGTCGAGAACATCCTGCCTCAAGCAAGCCTGCCTCAAAGCCTTGCGCCGCTAGTTGCGACGGGCCCGGCAACGATGAACTTCCTGACGAAGCTGGAGCAGGGCGGCGAAGCGCCTGACGGATCGTACGGATTTATTCTAATCGACGCTCAATCCGGCCAGACCTTGAACGAGCGCAGCGCTGATACGCCGTCGGCACCCGCGTCGATTGCCAAGTTGCTTGCGGCTGTGGCGATCATGGACACGAAAGGTTTGCACAGCACCTTCCGCACATCCTTGCTCGCTGATGGCTCTGTTTCTGGCGGCGTTCTGAATGGTGATTTGCACCTTGTCGGGTCGGGTGATCCGAGCCTGAGCCGTTCAGACTTGAAGGGCCTCGCGGGTCGCCTCGCGGCGTCCGGTGTGCGCCGAGTTAACGGCAAGTTCTATTACCACGGGGATGCGTTGCCAGAAGTGGCGGTCATCGATCGGGGGCAACCCTCTGGTGCGCTTTACAATCCCGGGATCAGCGGCCTGAACCTCAACCATAATGAGCACCGGGGATCAACGCCGGTGAAAAACCCGGCGAAGTACACGGCTGATGCGATGCGCAGTGCGGCTCAGGCTGCTGGCGTAACGTTGCCGACACCGACCAAAGGTAAGGGCGGTGGCAAAGGCAACGAAGTGGCGTCCCATGACAGCGCACCGGTCTCGGCAATCTTGACAGAGATGTTCGACATTTCTCGCAACATGACCGCCGAAGTTCTTGGTGCTGTCGCGGCGGCTGAAATTTCGGGCAAGCCAAACTCGCTGCGCGAAGCCGCAGATACGAACGCGCGCTGGGCGCAATCAACCATCGGTTCGATTGGTGGATCGGAATGGGCAGGCTTTGACTTTCCGAATAACTCTGGTTTGACCACGCGCGCCCGAGCGACACCGCGCCAAATGGCCGCGCTGGTTCGGCACGGCTACCGGCAGCATGGAGAAGACTTCATCCGGGTCTACGAAGAACAATCGACGGGCAGTTCTGCGGGGGTCGACTATGCGATCCGCGCCAAAATTGGCACCATGAGTTATGTTCGTGGCTTGACGGGAGTCATCTCACTCGGTGGGCGCGATATGATTTTCGCGATCATGGCGATGGACCCGGCTCGCAGTACCCGCAATGCGAAGGCATGGATGGGCAAAGCCCGCCGCCTCGAGCAAGCCTTGATGAGCGATTGGCTGCAAAATTTCTGGCCAACCCCACAACAAGTCGCGAGCCGGTAGTCAGCATCAAGCCTTGAATTCGGTAGAACGAATTTGATGAAGCTAAGTGCCTGTCATCGAATACTTGTAACGTGAAAATGAACACGTTGCGTACAACTTTTTGTTGCATTTCGTGCTAAAGCCATAGTTGAATTACTCAACGTCTTGTTGAGGAGGTTAGTTGTGGTTCAACGGTTGATAGTAATTCACGGCAGAAATACGAAACCAGCCAAAAACCCCTACAGAAAACTACAGATGAAAGCGCTGTTACAGGGCGTTTCGCGCGTTAGCAAAGCCAAAGCTGCGAAAATAGAATCGGGGAAGGTAAAGACAGATTTCATCTACTACGGCGACATCAATAACAAAATCCTCGCCGAAGATCGTAAAGAGAGAATAACGTTGAGTGCGACAGATGCTTCGTTTGACGGTGCATCATGCCTTCCTGTAGCGGGATTTTCGGATGCGATCGATGACCTTGCGGAAATCCCGAAATTTTCGCGTTCCGCCTACCGAAAAATTCTCAAAGAGAATGTCGACCTTAGATTTTTGGATGATGCAGCGCGCGCGCTGAGTACGTTCGCGGCCATTTCATCAGCCACACTTTTGAACATGCATGTCATCGCGCGCGCGACAGCTGATATGGGCGCGTATCTGCTTACTCGGAAGGTGGGTTCGGACATCCGTCAGAGGCTCCAAGGTCCACTAAAGCGAGCCTTGGTCAAAGGCGACGACATTTGTATCGTTTCCCATAGTATGGGCTGCATTGTCACCTATGACGTTCTGTGGAAACTCTCTCGAATGAGTGAACATATCACGGTTCCCAACAGCGGCAACAAAGTGAACTTGTGGCTCACGCTGGGAAGCCCTCTTGGCGAAGCTGGTGTAAAGAGGAATCTCTATGATGGTGATGAGCGAGGAGAAGATCTTCACCCCCGTAATATCATCCGCGATTGGGTCAATGTTGCAGCTTACGACGACTTCGTTTCGCACGATGCAACGATGAAGGACGACTACAAATCGATGAAGCAACAAAAGTTCTTGAAGTCGATCACAGATAAAAAAATCTACAACTGTTTCGCGTTTGACGGCACATCCAACCCGCATAAGCTATACGGCTACTTGGCCCATGACTACGTCGGGGGAAAGGTTGCGGACTGGATTAAGTAGCAAAGCCAGAATGAGCGGGGCGCTACATCAGCCAACCACGATAGCGGACGATCAATCCTGTCATCCAATGGCGGATTTCGACGTGGAAATGGAACCGTCCATCGACGACGTGTTCATAGGCATCGCCGGAGGGTGCGAGGAACCGGGGCATTGGGATGCCGAACGCGCGCCATCCCATCGTTTTCAACCAGAGCTTTTCGTCCTTTACGATCAGAGCCAAACCGAACTCTAATGGGCCGAAACGCTCTGACAACAGATGCTGGAATGTCCCTGAGCCTTCTTTCTGAAAGCTCTCGAAAGGGCGTCCGTCGAAAGACCTTTGCCACAGCTCTCCATTGCCGCGATGCGTGAAGCGGACTTCGACGGGGGTGTCGTCGCTCGCCTTCGGAAACCCGACCAGCGCCGCAATCATTCGTGCCAGTGGATTGCGCCCTCTCTCCACACGCGCTCGCCCGCGAACGATTTTCCCATCGGTATTTGAGTGGAGCTCTTGGATCGTGGCGGGAACCTCGCCCCAAGCACTGTTCAGAGCGCACGCGTAGAGTGGAGCGTTGTCTCTCGGTGTATCGCGAATGCGCGCTATGATATCTCTTGTTGCGAAGATCTTTTCATAGTCGAGAAGGGTGAAATCTTGCGTCGCAGGCCGCGCGCCGGGCTGGATTTTCTCACCGTCGAGTTGGCGTTGAATCAATGCGGCCACCGCCATCGTCGGAATGAAGGGACCGTCATCGCCTTCGGCCATCATATGCCACGCGCGCGTTCGATGTTGGCCCGTTTCATCCACGCCCTTCACTTGCAAGAACATCCCGCCGCGATGAGCGCCAAAGGCAACTCGGTTCATCGACCAAAAGCTGATGCCCGCAAGCGGCGACAAGGATTTGAGAACACCCCAATGAACGAAACGAGCGCACCCATTCAACCCTCGCAGTAAGATCTGAGGCCGCGTCGCCACACCAGGCCATAGATCTTTCAGGTGAGAAAAACGTTCCGGCATCAAAGTTTGATCGGGCAAATCAATCAAAGAAAACCGCAATGGCGGCAGCGGCTCAACGCCCGGCGGCGCGATGACATAGCGGCGAGAATCGACCAAAGCCGGAGCGAGTTTTATCTCGCCATCATTCAGCGTCGCGGTCGGCTTTCCGGCATAGGTCAGAATGGCTTCGATGACATTGCGACCGAGGCCCGCTTTTGGTGACGGCGAGAGGCCCATCTCGACGCCCTCCACCCGTTGCCATCCCTCTGTCAGATCGCGGATGATCGCAAACGAGAGCGCGGGAAAGGTGCTGGCCCCAGAGATGATGAACACGCCGTTCTTCTTGGCCGCTTCATCAAACTGCGAAACGCCGACGACGAAATCGGCGCCGTCGGCAAGATCAACGTAATCGACCCCGGCGGCAATCGCGGCTTCGATGACGCGATAGGGAGCGTTGCCATAGACTTGGAACGGCCCCGTCGCATCCACAATCAGGCCGGGCGTCCACT
>CAZXMX010000192.1:0-6360 GCA_964641645.1 uncultured Neomegalonema sp. | reverse complement strand
AAAATAAAGGGCGCGGCGGCTGGCAGGCGCAGCTTGAACAGCCTTTGCCAGTATCCAGCCGCGTAGGTGTGCATCAGATCGCGCAGCATCACCTCGCTGGCTTTCAACCCCTCAACGGTGTTCACCAGCATTGGGAAAAAGCACATGACGACGACGACCGCAGCCTTCGAATGCCAATCAAATCCGAACCACATCACCATGATCGGTGCGATCCCAATAATCGGCAAAGCCGCGATGAAGTTTCCGACGGGCAATAATCCGCGCTGTAAAAACGGAGAGCGATCAATGGCCAGAGCGATCAGGAACGCCGCGCCGCAACCGATGACATATCCTCGCAAAGCAGACCGCACGAAGGTCTGCATGAAGTCTTCACCAAGGATCGGCAAGGCGCCCGCTATGCGCTCGCCAATCATCGAGGGTGCGGGAAGCAGCACGGGGGAGATATTAAATCCGCGCACGATCCCTTCCCATAGGATCAGCAAAGTAATGCCAAAGAGGATCGGAACGAATAGCATGACCCACTTCTCTTTTGGGAAACGCTTCGCGAGCGCGACGTTTAACGCCCATGCCGCAAGCCAGAAAGCGACCGCGCCGATGATGAAGAGCCAGTTCATCGCGCCATCCCCATGCGCCGCTCGACCAATCGTCCGACCAAGCCCACGATACCGACCAATGCTGCGGCAACAAACGACGCCATTAACAGCGCGCTCCAGATTTGGACGGTCTGGCCGTAGTAGCTGCCTGCGAGCAATCGCGCACCAAGTCCGGCCACTGCTCCGGTCGGAAGCTCAGCAACGATCGCGCCGACGAGACTCGCCGCCACCGCAATTTTCATCGACGTAAACAAGTATGGCAGCGACGACGGCAGGCGGAGTTTTTGGAATGTCGCGCCCTTCGACGCATTATACGTCCGCATCAAATCAAGTTGCATCGCATCAGGGCTGCGGAGTCCTTTGACCATGCCGACCGTCACCGGAAAGAAGGAGAGCGTCATGGCAATGATGGCTTTAGGGATCAATCCACTGATCCCAACGGCATTCAACACGATGATAATCATCGGAGCCGTCGCGATGATCGGAATGGTCTGCGAGGCGATGACCCATGGCATGACGCTCATATCCATCGCACGGCTATGGACGATCCCAACGGCCAGCAACATTCCCAAAGCCGTACCAAAGACGAACCCTAGCAGCGTTGGGGCCAAGGTGATCCAAGCATGATAGACAAGGCTGCGTTTCGACGTGATCTTCTTATCGACGGTGGTCTTCCAAAGCTCAACGGCGACTTGATGCGGCGCGGGCAGCTTAGGCCGCTTTTGCTCCATGGTATTCGCGAGCATCTGCGAAAACGCCACGGGGTCTTTTCCCTTGGCGACCCCGCGTTCCGACTGGTCATATTCCCACGTCAGATTGAGCATCGCTGCGGCGAGGTACCAGATTACGACGATCGCCGCGATCACGGTCAAGACGGGCAAGACTGACGCCCGCCACCCCGTTTGTGCATCAACACTCATGCATTGATGTTAGGCGCAGATTTATCCGCTTGTCACCCACAACTTTGACCGAAAGGTCAAAGTTGTGGGGTAGACTGAGAAATGACCGTTCAGCCGCGTCCGATCGCTTTGAACTTCCGGGTCTGTTCCGTCAGCGCAATTTCGGTCGGCAGGCGCTCCATCGACGACGCGCCATAGAAACCGTGGCAGGTCTTTGTATTCTTGAGGACGAAATCCGCATCGTCCGGCATCGCCACTGGCCCACCATGGACGAGAATGATCGCCTTCGGATTCACGGCCAAAGCCGCTGCGGACCATTCGTCGACCAGTGCCGGAACTTGCTCGAGCGTGACACCCGTTTCGGCCCCAATCGCGCCGCCTGTGGTTAGACCGATATGACAGACAATTATGTCCGCCCCCGCTTTCGCCATCGCCTCTGCGTCCTCGGCTGAGAAGACATAAGGGGTCGTGAACATGTCTTTGTCATTTGCCATTTTCACGACATCGACTTCGAGCTGATACGACATACCCGTTTCTTCGAGGTTTGCCCGGAACGTGCCGTCGATCAGGCCCACGGTCGGGAAATTCTGAATTCCGGAAAATCCAGCCGCCTTGATCTCGTCGAGAAACTTGTCCATCAACCGGAACGGATCTGACGCACAGACGCCCGCAAGAACCGGCGTGTGCTTCACCACGGGTAAAACTTCGCCCGCCATCTCCATGACGACGCCGTTCGCGTCACCATACGGCATCAGACCAGCAAGCGATCCTCGCCCTGCCATGCGATAACGGCCCGAGTTGTAAATAACGATCAGATCAATACCGCCCGCCTCTTCGCATTTCGCGGACAGGCCAGTCCCAGCGCCACCGCCGACAATAGGCTCACCTTTCGCGATCATCGCATGGTATTTTTCGAGCAGTTCAGTCCGAGTAAACATATCAGCGTCCGTTATTCTTAGAGATTGAAGCCCTGAAAGGTCTCGACAACGAGGTCGGCAAATTCAGGGTCGTTGATGTTGTGCGAAACGCGGATGAGTTGGCGATCATCGGTAACCTGCACCGTCTCTTCTAAGGCTTTGAACAAGGCCTCATTGGCCTCAGGATCATGGAACGCTTGCCCCGGCGCATCGAGCAACGACACCCCGCCCTCTGGCAGATAGAAACGGACGGGGCCGGTCATCTCGTTCAGGCGTCCACCAATCCATTTGCCCATCGCGATGTTCTCTTCGACGGTCGTTCGCATCAGCGTGATTTGCGGGTTGTGCTCATAGAGCGTGCGGCCCTTGTATTTCTCCGGCACCGTATCGGGAGCAGCAAAGTTGACCATATCGAGCGCACCGCACGAACCGATATAGGGCAACCCAGCCCGAATGGATGCGCCGAAGCGGTCTTCGGTGGCGGCGAAAACCCCACCCGCGATCAAATCGCATACTTCGGTCGTGGTTAGGTCGATGACGGCGGCGAGCATCCCGCTGTCCATCAGCTTTTCCATCGCTCGACCACCGGTTCCCGTCGCATGAAAGACGAGACAGTCATAATCGGCCTCGAGTGCCCCCATGACCCGTTGCACGCAAGGGGTCGTAACGCCGAACATTGTCAGGCCAATCGCGGCCTTATCATCCGTGACGGGTACAGCCGCTTCTCTGCCTTGCACCATCCCGGCTAGTGCGTTTGCGCCATTCGACAGCACCTCGCGCGTAATCGAGTTGATACCCTGAACATCAGCAACCGAATGCAGCATCAGGATATCGGCAGGGCCGACATACTGCTCAACATTGCCGCTCGCGACTGTGGAAATCAGAACCTTCGGAATACCGACCGGCAAAGCCCGCATCGCAGGCGCCGCAAGTGCCGTACCGCCAGACCCGCCCGCGGAAATGACACCCGATACATCGGATTGTGCGCGCATCCACGCCTCATAAGCCTCCGTCATGGCCGCCACCGCCGTGCCCCGGTCGCCGGTGAAGACTGCCTTTGCCCCCTGCGGGTGATGCGCAGCCACATCCTCGGCGGAAACATCAGCTTGCGAGCTTCCTCCTGTGGTCGAGAGATCAACCGAGCGCGCAGCAATGCCTCTCGCCTGAAGAATATCCAACATAAAGCGCAGTTCTGCGCCCTTGGTATCGAAAGTACCCGCAACGATGACAGTCATTTCTTAGCTCCCAAAACGGCGGTGAGGAGGCAATAGCCCCCTGCGACCGCGCAAGAAGAAATCTCCTTTTGCGCGCGACTTCAACCATTTTTCGTATTTAGCTGCCCGCCACCAAACGCTTCGATGATTAGGCCTGCGTGGCAAGGGACTCATCAATTAACGCGACGGTCTCCGGGACACCGTAAAGTTCGATGAAGTTGCCAAAACGAGGTCCAGCATCTTGGCCGAGCAACACCTGATAAAGGGCCTTGAACCAATCGCGCAGGTTCTCGAACTCATGCTCTTTGCCAACATCATAGACGGTCTGCTGCAGATCTTCTCCGGTCTGTTCGGCAGGGGCCGCCGCCAGACGGTCACGCAGATCAGTGAGCGCACGCGCCTCTTGAGCGAAAGGCGCGCGGCGTGATTTCGTTGGCAAGACATGGTCATTGTAATACCGCACCGCGCCGCCTGCCGCTTCGTCCAAACCGGGATGGGTCTCAGCGGTCGCATCGGGTGCGTATTTGCGAATGAAGCCCCACATCTGATCTTTGTTTTCAGCACCGGCTGCGCTTGCAAGGTTGAGCAGCATAGAGAACGAAACCGCCATGTCACTCGCTGGCGGTTGGCCACGATGCATATGCCAGACCGGGTTGTTGAGTTGCTTCGTTAGATCCTGATCAGGGAACGCCCGCAGTTGTTGATGATACTCGTCCACCGCTTTGGGGATGGAGTCAAAGTAGAGGCGCTTTGCTGTCTTTGGCTTCTGGTACATAAAGTAGCCAAGGCTTTCCGACGGCGCATAGGTCAGCCACTCATCAACGGACAACCCATTGCCGGCGGATTTCGAAATTTTCTGGCCTTTCTCATCGAGGAAAAGCTCGTAGGTGAAGTGCTCCGGTGCCCGGCCACCCAGCGCACGACAAATACCGTCGTAGATCGGTGTGTTGGTCGAGTGGTCTTTGCCATACATCTCGAAATCAACATCAAGCGCCGCCCAGCGCGCGCCAAAGTCCGGCTTCCATTGCAGCTTCACATTGCCGCCCGTAACCGGAAGCGTCGTCTCTGTGCCGTCCTCATCATCAAACGTCACGGTGCCGTTCTTCGCGTCGACATTCTTCATCGGTACATAAAGAACCCGTCCCGTGGTTGGCGAGATCGGAAGGAAGATCGAATACGTCTGCTGACGCTCTTCGCGCAGTGACTTGAGCATGATCGCCATGATGTCGTCATAGCGCTCCGCAGAGCGGAGGAGAATATCGTCCAACTTGCCCGTTTTGTAATACTCAGTCGAACTGGCGAATTCATACTCGAACCCGAACGTGTCGAGGAACCGGCGCAGCATCGCGTTGTTATGGTCCCCAAAGCTGTCAAAGTCCTTGAACGGGTCCGGCACCGCCGTCAGCGGTTTGTGCAGATGCTCCGCCAGCATCTCAGGGTCGGGCACGTTTTCCGGAATTTTGCGCATTCCGTCCATGTCGTCGGAAAAGCAAAGAAGTTTCGTGGGAATGTCCGAAATCGCCTCGAACGCGCGCCGCACCATCGTCGTGCGCGCCACCTCGCCGAAGGTTCCGATATGCGGCAAGCCTGACGGGCCGTACCCCGTTTCAAACAGCACATAGCCTTTTTCGGGTGGCGCTTTTGCATAGCGTTTAACCAACTTACGCGCTTCTTCAAACGGCCAGGCTTTGGAAGTCATCGCGACATCGCGCAGATCGGTCATTGTCTTATCCTTTGGAGTGCTGTCGGAGACCTAACGGGGGCAAGCGCAGGGGTCAAATGATCATGGGCTGTTCGCACGTTGTGCCGAGGGCAAAACTGCAGCACGACGAAAATTGACCCGAGGGCATGTCGGCAATTCAAGCCCCCGTTCTTGATCCTGTTCGAAGCCGTTCTTTGATTGGGATTGGTAGTACTTGGAACGGAGGTACGTCCAATGTCCGTGGCAAGCTCATGAGCCGGGACAGGCGCGGAAAGTAAAGTTTTTGGTCGTCTGATGACCGTTCAACAGGCTCTGCGAGTTAAAGGAGAGCTTGCCATCCTCGAACCCCCCAACGTGCTCGACCCGAACAGGTGGCGTGTCGCTCGACGCCAAAACGAATTCAATCCCAGTGTCCAAGATCGCATACCGACCGATGCTGGCTTTTCCTGTTTCGCGGTTAAACCAATCACAGATTTCTTCTGCGGTGCCGGTTGAGGAGACGCCGATGACCGTGCCGTCTTTATAGAATCTCAGATGAGAATAAAAATCGACCCCTGCAACATTTGTCTTTTCCGACTGGTAAGAGCCACCATACTGCAATCCTGAGTTTGCAACTAAAGGAGCAGATGGGGGGGTGATTGGGGCACCGGATAGAATGCTGGTCGCAGGAGGTTGGCCGGATCCACTTCCGCAAGCTGCGACTAAACAGAGTGCGAACAAAGCAAACTTTCGGTCCATATCCTAAATCCTATCAGCGATTGAAGTGAAAATGTCTATTTTGCTTGGCCTAACTCGACAACGGTATGAACGAAAAATCCAAGTAAATTGGCCCAAAACCGAGGATTCTTGAGCCCTCAACGAGCCTCCGAACTCGTTAAATAACACCAAAAACCCCGCTTTCACGCGCTTCTGATACCTATCGCGCACTATTTCTGCCTAGAATGGACGGAATCAGGGAGGAAATTATGACTTTCATCAAATCACTTGCCCTTGCGATCACGGCAGTCTTTGCCCTCGCCTTCTTTGCTCAGGCCA
>CAZXMX010000191.1:0-6386 GCA_964641645.1 uncultured Neomegalonema sp. | reverse complement strand
CGGGCATCGAAACATCCAGCAGCTTTGCCACCGCTTACTCCTTCGATGCAGGTCGCGATGAGATGACGCGTCTGCTCGCTGATGGCCAAGCAGCGGAAGCCTATTTTTGCGGCGATGATGTTCTCTCGATTGGTGCGTTGACAGCGGTTCGCATGGCGGGGCTGTCGGTCCCGGATGACATCGGATTGATCGGTCTAAACGATATGCAGATGGCACGATGGGAGGGAATGGAGCTAACCACCATCCACCAGCCCATCCGCCAAATCATCGCCTCATCGGTCGAACTTGTGACGACGATGTTGGATGACCCAGCGCGCTATCCTGAAGCGCGCCTCTTCCCTTGTCATGTGGTTGAGCGCAGTACGTTGCGCGCTAAAACCAGTTGAGGTTTTTAGCGATACATTGGCGGTCTCGCGTCGACCCACGCGCCATCTGCTTTGGCCGATTCCACAGCACCATGAACTGCGGCCATCGAGCGAAATCCGTCCACGGCTGTTGGATACAGCGAGGCCGCCGGGTCCGCCGCGCGACCTTCTTTTTGCGCGCGAATACACTCGGCGAGATCCGAATAGAGATTCGCAAAGGCAAGCGGCATCCCTTCGGCATGGCCCATCGTGACACGCGTTGCGCGATCGGCTTCTGGCGAAAGGTCCGCTTCGCCGCGTTCGATGATCTGATTGCGCCCGCCCGTCGGCGTCCAAACCAACTGGTTCGGCTGTTCCTGCGCCCACCGCAAGCCACCTTTTTCGCCGAACACTTGGATCGTCAAGCCGTGCATCCGGCCCACCGCAACGGACGAGGTCCACAGCCGACCGACCGTCCCGCCATCCATGCGAAAGTTCACCATCGCGTCGTCTTCCAACTCCCGAATAGGCAGAGTCGACGCAAAGTCAGCGGAGAGTTTGGTCACTTCCTCGCCGGTTACAAAGCTCGCCATATGCATGGCGTGAATACCGCAATCCGCGAACTGAGCGGAGACGCCCATCTGTGCGGGGTCATAGCGCCAGCGAACGCGAGGATTTTCGGCATCGGCAGCATCCGCGTGGTGGCCATGAGAAAACTCGGCGACGACGACACGAACTTTACCAAGGTCGCCACGGGCGACCATCGCCCGCATGTGTCGAACCAAGGAGTAGCCTGAATAGCCGTAGTTTACGGCGCAGATTTTCCCGGTCGCCTCTGCGATCCGCACGATCTCTTCGCTTTCCTCGACCGTTACTGTCATCGGCTTCTCGCACATCACGTTGAAGCCAGCTTCGAGGAATGCCTTGGTGATTTCGAAGTGCGTGGCGTTTGGCGTTGCCACCGTGACGAGATCAATCCGGTCGTCGCGCGCGCTTTCACCCGCGAGCATTTCCTTCCAATCGCCATAGGCACGATCTTTCGCAACACCGAGAGATTGCGCATAGGCACGGCCCGCGTCGGGGTTGTGATCCAGCGCACCAGCGGCAAATGAAAAATCGCCATCCAGTCCAGAACCTAACCGGTGAGCAGGCCCAATTTGCGAACCTTCGCCGCCGCCAATCATGCCCCAATTCAGTTTCGTCATATTTCTAATCCTTGCCCATCAAGAGGTCGCTCGCGCTTCGTTCAGCGAGTCATGGGTGTTCTAAAATCCAATGCTTTGTAAGTAGGCGCGGTTGGTTTTTGCGTCGTCCACCGGAGACGTTGCACCTTCAGGATCGCAGTCTTGTTCGACTGTACACCAACCCTCGAAACCGGCATCGAGCAGGACCTGCCGAACCGCCGGAAAATCCACATCGCCGTCGCCGAGGTTGCAGAAGATGCCTTGCCCGCAAGCGTCGTAAAAGCCAGTGCGCTTTTCGATAACATCGGCTTTCACAGCAGGATCAACGTCCTTGAAGTGCATGTAGCTGATGCGCCCGATATGGCGTTTCATGAACGCAACCGGATCAAACCCGGCATAGGAATGGTGGCCTGTGTCGAAGCAAATTTTGAGGATGCTTTCGTCGACCTCATCCAACAAACGCTCGAGTTCAGGCTCGAAATCCATGAACCCCGCGGCGTGGGCGTGAATACCAACCGCTAGGCCGTACTCTTCCGCGCCCATCTTCGCGATGGTTTTGATCTTATCGCGGTACGCCGTCCACTCCGCCGTATCCATTTGCTCGGCTTCGCTTGCGCGACCGGCGGTCGGCGCGCGCCGCTCAGAAATCGAGTCGATCAAGACAAGGTGCTTGGCACCATGCGCGGTCAGTGCCTTACAGGTGCGAACGGACCCGTCCATGACATCGTCCCAGGCATTCGGATCATGGAAGGGGCGGAAAACAACGCCGCCGATCAGTTCAAGGTCATGCTCGGACAGGGCTTCGGCCAAGACGGGAGGGTCTTCCGGCATAAAGCCGACCGGACCCAGCTCAATGCCTTTGAATCCGGCATCGGCATTTTCTTTTAGAACTTGTCTCCAAGCCGGGTTGCGAGGATCGTCTGCGAATTCAACGCCCCAGGAACAGGGCGCGTTTCCCACTCTAATCATTCTACTGCTCCTCAGAAATTTTTGATTGATTGCCAGGATTGAGAGGTGCTGGACGCGCGCGCTGCGGCGCAAACACGGCTGACTTCTAATCCTTCGCGAAAAGTTGGCCAGACCGCCTCGCCGGTTTCGATGGCACTCAGAAAGTCGCGCGCCTCGATGATGATTTGGTCTTGATAACCGGTGCCATGGCCCGGCCCTTGGCAAAACGGCAGATAATCAGGATGCTCCGGCCCGGTAAGAATTTTTCGAAAACCCCGCTCGGCTTCTGGCCCTTCGGCGGTATAGAGCCACAGCGCATTTTGGTCCTCTTGATCGAAACGGATCGCGCCTTTGGTGCCGTGGATTTCATAGGCGTAGCCCATCTTGCGGCCCATTGCGATTCGGCTGAAAAACAGATGCCCGCTGACGCCATTATCAAAGCGCACCATCATCTGAGCTTGATCGTCGTTCGATGCGTCTTTGCCACCGCGCTTGGCGTGAACCGTGACGACATCGGCCATGACTTCGGCAATGGGACCCACCAATCGGCGCGCGGCATTAATCATATGCGGAGCAAGATCACCGACCGTGCCGTTGGCGTCACCAAAGCTGCGCCAAGTCGCCGGTGCCGTGGGGTCGGCGTAGAAGTCCTCGGTATGCTCGCCGCGAAACCACGTAACGTCTCCGATGCGGCCTGAAGCGACGAGATCGCGAGCATAACGAGAGGCGGGCGTGCGGATGTAGTTGAATCCGATCATATTGGCGCAGCCCGCTTTCTCTGCAGCCTCGACCATCGCTTTCGCGTCATCCAGCGAAGCTCCGAGAGGCTTTTCGCAAAAGACGGGCTTGTTCAGCGCAAACGCAGCGCAGGCAATCTCGCAGTGCGTGGTTTGCGGCGAGGCGATGACAACGGCTTGAACGGCGGAGTCTTCAATCAGCTCTCGCCAGTTATTCGCGGCCCGTGCGAATCCGTAGGCTTCGCGATACCGCTCGGAGGATTCGGGCGATGATCCGCAGACCATCTCAAGTTTGGGGCGCAAGGCCGTATCGAAAACCGCCCCGACCGCGCTCATCGCGACGGCATGGGCTTTTCCCATGTAGCCCCCACCAATAAGCCCGATGCCGATTTCAGCCATTTTGCGTCCCCAAGAGAAAAACCATTGCAACCGGTTGCAATATGCGTAACGCTTTGATCAATATCTGCTCAAGATGCAAGCGTAAAACCGGATGCATTGAAAGAATATTTGCGAGGTCGTTTGCTCGAAACGGCGGGCTCAAAAGGTGTCTAAGCACCAGAGAAATCAAAGACGAAACGAAGGCAATTGAAGACATCATCGATGACAACAATCGAACGAAACGCAGAATCGAACGGAGTCCGCCGTGACGACCGCTGAAAACACCGTCACGCTGACCACGGCCCAAGCCATTATCCGATGGCTCGCCGCCCAGTTCATCGAGATCGACGGAGAGCGCCAACGCGTTTGCGGAGGCGGCTTTGGCATTTTTGGCCACGGCAATGTCACCTGCTTGGGTGAGGCACTTTACGACCATCGCGAAGAACTACCGCTCTATCGGGGGCAGAACGAGCAAGGCATGGGATTCGCGGCTGCGGGGTACGCCAAGTACCATCTGCGCCAACGGTTTATGTTCTGCACCGCATCGGCGGGACCCGGCACAGCGAATCTGCTGACGGCGGCGGCACTGGCCCATGCCAACCGGTTGCCGATGTTGATGCTGTGCGGCGATACGTTTCAGACCCGGCTGCCTGATCCCGTGCTTCAACAGCTTGAGCATTTCGGCAATCCCGCGCTGGGGCTGAACGATGGCTTCCAGTCGGTCAGCCGCTATTGGGATCGCATCACGCATCCGGCTCAGGTCATTCAGTCCTTGCCTGCCGCGCTCGCGACCATGCTCGATCCGGCGGATTGCGGCCCGGCCTTTATCGGGCTGCCGCAAGATGTCCAAGGGTGGACGTATGACTATCCACTGGAGATGTTCGAAGAACGCACCCACCGCATTCGCCGTCAACGCCCGGACGAACTGGAGATCAAAGACGCCGCCGCTGCACTGAAAAGTGCGGAACGTCCGCTGATCATTGCGGGCGGCGGGGTTCAGTATTCCCGCGCTGTCACCGCGCTCACAGCGTTTGCGGAGTCGCAAAACATCCCGGTCGTGGAAACCATTGCAGGCCGCGCGAACCTGCATGCGATCCACCCGCTGAACATTGGTCCGCTCGGTGTGACCGGCTCGAACAGCGCGAATCACATCGCCGAGCAAGCCGACGTCATTCTCGCCGTGGGAACGCGCCTGCAAGATTTTACCACCGGCTCATGGACAGCCTTTGCGAAGGACGCTCAATTCATCTCGCTGAACGCGGCTCGCCATGACGCGGCCAAGCACTGCTCGCTCCCTGTGGTTGGCGACGCGAAACTCGGCCTCGAAGCCCTCGGCACAGCGCTCTCGCATTACACCGCACCAGAAATGTGGACCATCGCCGCCCAAGCCGAACGCGCCAAGTGGGATGAGTACGTCGCCGACAACACTGGCACGGACAACAACCGTCCCAACTCTTACGCTCAAGCCATCGGCACCGTGAACGCCCTGATGGACAAGCGCGACCGCGTGGTTGCCGCTGCGGGTGGTCTGCCCGCCGAGGTCACCGCCAACTGGCGTACGCTCGACATCGGCACCGTCGATGTGGAGTTCGGCTTTTCCTGCATGGGCTACGAGATCGCGGGCGCATGGGGGGCTCGTATCGCCCAATCCGAACGCGAACCGGATGCCGAGACCGTCACCTTCACGGGCGACGGCTCATATATGATGATGAACTCGGACCTCTATTCAACGGTCCTGACGGGCAAGAAGATCATCGCGCTCGTGCTCGACAATGGTGGCTTCGCCGTCATCAACAAGCTGCAAAACAACACCGGCAACGAGAGCTTCAACAACCTCATCAAAGATTGCCCAACAGTTCCTGATCCCTTTGCCGTCGATTTCGAAGCCCACGCCCGCGCAATGGGAGCCAACGCCGAGACCGTCCAGAATCCTGCAGAACTCGCCGAGGCCTTCAAGCGCGCAAAGGCTGCCGACAAAACCTCGGTGATCGTGATGAAGGTCGACGCGTATGAGGGTTGGACCGCCGAAGGCCATACGTGGTGGGAAGTCGGCACCCCGCACGTCACCGAAAACGCCAAAGTCCGCGCGGCCCACGAAGAGTGGGAAAGCACCCGCGCTAAACAACGGAGGGGTGTGTGAAACGTTACACCGCGACGACAGCCGACCCCGCCGCGATCGTCGAGGAATTGCTCCACGGCAAAGGCGCCGTTGCAATCTCCGGCCTCTTCACGCCAGAGCAGATCGCCGAGGCGCGCGCGATCATCATGGCCGAATCCGAACAGGCTGCCGAAAAGGTCACGCACTTTCAGGGCGGGGCGGAAGCGGACGGCAAGCTCAATCTACAGCGCCGCGTCTGGAATCTGCTCGCGAAGGGCGCGGTTTTCTCCGACATGGCTGCGCACCCAACGCTCATGGCGATCCTGCGCAAATTCCTCGGCAGCGAGTTCATCATGGGCAGCATCGCGGCCAACCGCATCCTACCGGGCGGACCGGGGCAAGAACCGCACGTCGATTATCCCTACTGGGATTTCCATTCTCCCGACACGCACCCAACGGGTCTCAATGCGTCCTTCCCGATGAACGCTCAAGCCTCGATCATCCTCGATCCTTTCACCGAAGAAAGCGGCGCAACGGCTTATATGCCGGGCAGCCAAAAAGAGCTGCGCTATCCAACGGACGCCGATAATTTTTACGAATCCTGCGAGCGAATGCTGGGCGAGCCGGGCGACGTCGCGCTATTCTACGGCGCGGCTTGGCACTGCGCGATGCCAAACAACAGCGATCATGAACGCAA
>CAZXMX010000190.1:0-6410 GCA_964641645.1 uncultured Neomegalonema sp. | reverse complement strand
GGTGTCATCACCGTCGAAGAATCCAAAACGATGGAATTCGAACTCGAAACCGTCGAAGGCATGCAGTTTGATCGCGGCTACCTGTCGCCTTACTTCATCACCAACCCTGACAAGATGATCGCAGAACTCGAAGACTGCTACATCCTGCTTCACGAGAAAAAACTCTCGTCGCTTCAGGCAATGGTTCCATTGCTCGAAACCGTCATTCAGTCGGGCAAGCCATTGCTCATCATCGCTGAAGACGTAGAAGGCGAAGCGCTTGCGACCCTCGTGGTCAACAAGCTGCGCGGCGGCCTGAAAATCGCTGCTGTTAAAGCACCTGGCTTCGGTGACCGCCGTAAAGCCATGCTGCAAGACATCGCAGTTCTGACGGGTGGCCAAGTCATCTCCGAAGACCTCGGCATGAAGCTTGAGGGCGTTACGCTCGACATGCTCGGCGTTGCGAAGAAAGTCCGCATCGGTAAAGACGACACGACGATCGTTGACGGCAACGGCGACAAAGCTGAAATCGAAAGCCGCGTCACGCAGATCAAAGCGCAGATCGAAGAAACCTCTTCGGACTACGACCGCGAAAAACTGCAAGAGCGCCTTGCGAAACTCGCTGGCGGTGTTGCTGTGATCCGCGTTGGTGGTTCGACCGAAATCGAAGTGAAAGAGCGTAAAGACCGCGTCGACGATGCGCTGAACGCGACCCGCGCGGCGGTTCAAGAAGGCGTTGTTCCAGGCGGCGGCGTTGCACTCCTGCACGCTTCGAAAGTTCTCAACGGTATGGAAGGCGCAAACGCTGACCAGACTCGCGGCATGGAAATCATCCGCGTTGCCCTGCAAGCACCTGTTCGTCAGATCTCGCAAAACGCAGGCGTCGACGGTTCGGTTGTTGTCGGCAAGATCCTTGAAAACGGCGACACCAACTTCGGTTTCGACGCTCAGGACGAGAACTACGGCAACCTGATGGAAATGGGCATCATCGATCCAGCCAAAGTCGTGCGCCACGCACTGCAAGACGCTGCTTCGGTTGCTGGCCTGCTCATCACCACGGAAGCCATGGTCGCAGATGCTCCAGAGCCAAAAGGCGCTGGCGGCGGAATGCCTGGTGGCGGAATGCCAGACATGGGCGGAATGGGCGGAATGGGCATGATGTAAATCGTTTCGGCTTTGGCCGGAACGATGCACTGAGCATCAGTTCTACTCGCATAATAGAAAGCCGCTCCGGGAAACCGAGGCGGCTTTTTTTCATGGGGTGACTCAAGCAGTACTGGCGATGCCGCCGGCAAGAAATTCGTGGCTAACAAATTGTTAATTCGAGTCTCAATTTGCGAGGCAGGCGCTCACACCTAGGTAGCGAAAAGTACCTAAGGGTATGTTTTTGCAACACTTTATTCGATCTTTGTTCATTGAAATCAACCTGAGCCAGAATGGTTTTGGCTGGCAGTCTAATTGCGACGTTAACGGCCACTAACGCCTTTTTACGTATCCAATTGGAGGGATTCGAATGAATATCGTTCGGAAGATGCTCGCTGAGTTCATCGGCACATTTACACTTGTTTTCTTAGGTTGCGGTGCAGCCGTAATCGCCGGCAGCACCGGTGATGGTGCCGCCCTGACTGGTTTGGGTATCGTCGGTATCAGCTTCGCATTCGGTTTCGCACTGATTGGTATGGCTTACGGTATCGGGCCGATCTCCGGGTGCCACATCAACCCTGCCGTCAGCCTCGGTGCCGTTGTCGCTGGTCGTATGACGGTTTTCGAAATGGTTCGCTATTGGGCTGCACAAGTCGGCGGTGCCGTCGTCGCGGCAATCGTTCTGCTCGCCATCCTGAAAGGCAAGCTATCCGGGTATGATCTTTCCGGCGGGCTTGGCAACAACGGCTGGGGAGAAGGCTATCTTGGCGAATACGGCATGATTTCCGCTTTCCTCTTTGAGCTGGTCGCAACCTTCCTCTTCGTCGTGGTGATCCTTGGTTCGACGTCGCCAGGCACACCGGCAGCGATGGCTGGTCTCGCGATTGGTATCGCGCTCGTTGTCATTCACCTTGTTGGCATCCAGATCACCGGCGTGTCGGTAAACCCCGCTCGTTCGATTGGACCAGCACTCATCTCGGCTAAAGTTGATTCAATCGCGCAACTCTGGCTCTTCATCGTTGCGCCGATGCTCGGTGCCTTTGGTGCAGGAATCTTGTTCCGCTCTGGCCTGCTTCAAGACAAATCCATCGTCGACGAAGCTTAAGCGCGTGGCGTAACCAAAAGTGATTGAGTAACGAAGGCCGCTCCGGGAAACCGGGGCGGCTTTTTTAGTGGGACGATTATCCGATGTGCGGTTCCCCAGAGCCCGAGCGACACCGGACTCGTTGCCTCGCAAGAAGCGCCTTAACCTTGCAATCCAAACCTTACAACGATCCTCAAGGGCCGCTTGCTGTTATCAAACTCACGAGCGATGAGCGCCAGTCGCCTCTGTGAGTTCGTCGTTTCACAACTAGGCTTGCCGCCCACCTGAAAGCCAATTGCTCAATTCTCTTGAGGGAAGGCTGTCCATGAGGCTGAGTGAGGACCCCGCACAAAAAAAAGCACCGGTCTAACGACCGATGCTCCCACTCAACCAAACTCTAATTTCTCTTAGCTATCTGCGCCGGTCTTAATGAGTTGCAGGCGCGACTTGTTCGCTGCTCGACGGCCCGAAAACGCCCGAACGATCCGGCCCTTGGGTTCTACCGTCTCAGGGTCAGCTCCATCCCTAGTCATCGACAAAGCCCGGCTTGCATTCTTCGACGCGCCTTCGCGCAGCGTCGAAATCTGTGCGGCTAGCATCTGAGACTCGCGGTTCCGCTCATCAAGATGCTCTTGCATGAGACGCAAAATACACATCGAAACGTTTTGAGGCAGGGGGCGGTCTGACGAGAAATGATCATCGAGAACCCGTTTCGGAATTCCTGCTTTCCGCGCCAGTTGAACACGCCAACCCGCACCAAAAAGAATACTGCCAAACTCGATTGCAGCATCCCGCATGCGTTGATCAAAACTATTTATCATTGAGCTCCCAATCTATGCCGTCTCGCCCATTCCGTTGTTTTACGCAATCTGCTTTTCAGCCCGGGCATCAGCACCGAGCCTTTGAACGATCTTCAACAAAACATCTGGTTCGAAAGGTTTTTTCAAAATTTCAGCGGCGCCGAGGTCTTTGCAGACATTGAGGTAGTCATCACCATAATCGGTGCCACCCCCAGATATCGCGATGATCGGGAGGGTCGGGTTGATACGGCGCGCCGCAGTAATGGCCTCGATTCCATTGACCCTCGGCATATCGATGTCCGTGATCATCAGATCGATGTTCTCAACCGTCTCGTGGTGATACGAAATCGCGCCATCTTCGCTGTCGATAACAAGGTGACCATTTTCGCGAAGACACTGCGAGAGCATCCTTCGCATCGCCGGGAAGTCGTCGAGTACCAATATTTTCACTGGACGCATCCTCTCGTGGTCATTGACTTCCTAAAATGCTCCGCCTGGCCGTCCATTAAGCACTGCAAGGTATTGTCGGGTCCGGACCTCAGGTTTGCGGGGGGCGACGATGCATTCCCGAGATCCGAACCTTGGTTAACGAATTCGCAACGACCGTGCCGAACTCAGCGCCACAAGTTTGCTGGCGCCCCGTCGCACAGACCCGTTCAACCTTTGAGGAAACGTAGGCGTTCTCGGAACGAGGGATCATTTGGGTTTTCGCTTCGAGTCCTCCATTTCAGAGGATTTCGAAATGAAACAATCTGCTTTGAAAATCAGAGTCGTGCGATTCAGACGGGTGTCAGAGATGGGTCACTCTTGGGTCGGTAGAAGAAGGTTCTTCAGGGCAGCAACCGCAGCAGCCTCGAGCGGCAATCAACTTAGAGGGTAGCCGAAAGTTCAATAAATGTACGGCCACCAAAGAGTTTGCAGCCTCAATTATCAAAACCGAGTCTCAAATTGATTTTCGGAATTGCGACATTTTGACCTATCGGGTGTCATTCGCTTTCTCATCCGCCGTCACTTCAGCTCTTTGTTGCAACCCCTGCCGAGTTCCGTAACTTACCCCAAAATCACCAAAGGGGACGAAGCATGACGAACGCGATGATCGGAGTTATCGGCGGCAGTGGCGTCTACGATATCGACGGATTGCAAGCCGCGGAGTGGGTCAAAGTCGAAACGCCTTGGGGCGACCCGTCTGACTCGATCCTACGCGGCACACTTGATGGTGTTGAGATGGCGTTTTTGCCTCGGCACGGTCGCGGCCATGTCCAAACCCCAACCAGCATCAATTACCGAGCAAACATTGATGCGATGAAGAGGATTGGTGTCACCGATGTTATCTCCGTTTCCGCTTGCGGTTCGTTTCGCGAAGCTATGGAGCCCGGTCACTTCGTCATCGTCGATCAATTTATTGACCGAACGTTTGGACGTGAAAAATCGTTCTTCGGACCCGGCTGCGTCGGCCATGTTTCGGTCGCCCATCCCGTTTGCTCTCGCCTCGGTGACGCTTTGATGACGGCTTGTGCCTCTAAGGGGATCACGGCGCACCGCGGCGGAACCTATCTGGCGATGGAAGGCCCACAGTTTTCTTCACTCGCCGAAAGCAAACTCTACCGAGAGGTTTGGGGATGCGATGTCATTGGTATGACGAACATGCCAGAAGCCAAACTCGCGCGGGAAGCCGAGCTTTGCTATGCGACCGTTGCGATGGTGACGGATTACGATTCTTGGCACCCGGATCACGGCGAGGTCGATGTCACGGCGATCATCGAAGTTCTGACAGGGAACAGCGCCAACGCGAAATCGTTGATCGCCGAGGTCGCCCCAAAATTAGGTGGCGAGAGAGCCAATTGTTCTGAAGGTTGCGACCGCGCACTTGAGTTCGCGATTATGACCGGTCCGGACAATCGAAATGCAGAACTCGTTCAAAAACTCGACGCTGTGGCCGGTCGGGTTCTGTAAGAAAATACCAGTCACCGACCCGGCAAGAGAGTCGGTGACTCGAAGGTTGCCTTAGCGACCCATTGCGCTGCGAACCATTCCGATGATTGCCATGAGCGCGCCGCCGCCAACACCGCCCGAAGCGACGCTACCGATTATCGAGCCAATACCTCCCGCATCGCCGCCGGAAGCCGCAGCACCGCCTGCGCCGAGCATTCCAAGAATCGAACCGCCAATGCCGCCGCCAGCGATACCAGCGACCGAGTTGCCGAGCGTTCCAAGGCTAAATTTTTTCATAAGAGCACCAGCAACGTTACCGCCAGCCGCTCCGGAGAGAAGAGAAATGATAATTCCCATCATAATCGAATAGTCCATTTCGTAGTTGGCGCCACGACGAGATGTCGCAGCCTCACGCACCATTCACCCTCGATTTGGCCGTGCACTGTCAAGTCGAATTGGTGGCAATCCGAAACCGAAAACCCCTATTCGATGTTGAAAGGACCCGCGCATTCTCTGAATTTCGGATAAATCGCCTGCTCCCCAAGGGTGCGAAAAACGAAGGCACCCTCCGACAAGTGCATTGGAATCAAATACCTACCAAGCTCAGCCCAAGAACTCGTCCAATCTTTAGCCGGCGCTGGGCTAAAAAAGGAAAAATCCTGAGCGGCGAGCGACGCCTAAGTAATTTTCGCAAGCTCACGCCAGAAAAACACACCCGCCTAAGAAGAATGAGCCGAATCACCATCTCGTGATGCGCGCAGTTTGCGGTGCGAAACGCATCCAATTCTCTCGCAAAACGCGCATTGCATCCCCTCGTCAACTCTTTGAGAGTGTCGGCTTATCGCCGCAGAGGACTCCGATGAAAGTAGAAGATTACATCCGCTCAATTCCTGACTTTCCACATGAAGGGATCATTTTTCGCGACGTCAGCACGTTGTTTGGGGACCCGCGAGGCTTTCGCATGGCGATTGACCTGCTTTTGCACCCTTTTACCGGACAGCCGATTGATCATGTCGCCGGGATTGAGGCGCGAGGCTTTATCCTCGGCGGTGCGATTGCTCACCAACTCTCCGTCGGTTTTCTCCCGGTTCGCAAGAAGGGCAAATTGCCCCGGAAGACGGTCGAGCAAGACTACAAACTCGAATACGGGGAAGCGACGGTCGAAGTTCACGAAGACGCTGCCAAGCCCGGCGATAAAGTTCTGATCGTCGATGACTTGCTCGCCACCGGTGGGACTGCAGAAGCTGCAATCAAGTTGGTTCGACGCCTCGGAGCAGACGTTGTCGGCTGTGCATTTGTTGTCGATCTGCCAGATCTCGGAGGGAGAGAACGCCTCGAAGCACTCGATACGCCAATTCACACATTGTGCAGCTTCGAAGGCGCATAACGCAGCCTTTTTGCACAATATATCAGAGTATTAGCTCTCACAATCGTACAGCACGGGAAAAACCCCTAAGTAGTAATAGTTCCCG
>CAZXMX010000189.1:2560-6412 GCA_964641645.1 uncultured Neomegalonema sp. | reverse complement strand
CACCCCAGACCGCCCCGTCTCCCATCCAGCTTTCCGCCCAGTCTTTGGCTTGTGCGATGAGTGACGTTACGCGCGAATTATCAAGGCCCCTTGGATTGCCGGTTTCAGCCAGCCAGTCTGGAGACACCCCAACTAAAAAGTGTACTCCGATCGCGGCATTCTTGCGCTCAGACTTAACCTCAAACTCTGTCTTGTGAGCCTTATATGCGTCGGTGTAATCGGCGCCTCCGTTATCAAGCCCCTCGCCAGCTTTGGACCAGAAATAGTTCGTCCGATGATCACCGTCGATGCGTTGCCGAGCGGCTGAAGTCAGGTCCAGTCTTTTGGCATGCCGTTCGGCTGCTTGGATTTGCGTAAAGTGCTTGAGGTTTGCTCCGGAGTTGGTACGAAGATTTCGAACAAATGCGTAAGCCATTTTAGAAATAATAGCACACTAGGGATTACTCTTCAAGCTTCGCTCTTCGAGATGCTCCGCTTAATCCCTAGTGTGGCAGGACGCTGCGCCCCTGCACCCAGCCCGCCCCCGCTTCGGGGGCCTGTCGCTACTCGCGACCGAAGCCACCATTGGTGGCTCACATCCCCATCTGCCCCTGCCTCTTGGCGGGCGATGTGGGTGGGGATGCATAAGGTGTCTGCCCAATTTATTTGATGTCTTTTGGCTTAGGCGTCAGGCGGCTCAGTTGATAATATTTTGGTGCCAGCCGATAGCCCCAGACGGCTCCTAGTCGCTCCTTTGAACTCATGTTATGGTTGTGTCGCAATGTGTTTATCGTTGGGTGTACGACGGCGATCATCTTGGGCGATTAGGGTTCCTAGGCGGTGTCCAAGACGATCGTTGATTGGCATTGAAAGATGCAATCTCCATCGTCCGCGCTCGACTCAGGACTTCCTGAAATAGCCCCGGCGTGCCTTCGCCTCGGACGCTTTAATGAGCGCATTCAAGGCTTGTCCTTCGCTCGAAAATCTATCGTGTCGGACGTGGCCACCAGACCCAATCCGTCCCCATTCTTTGATGAGTGTACAGCCGCCAAATAGATCAGGTTGAAGGCACAGCCGATAAAACCGACGCATGTTTTGATCGGGTTCGATCCGGTAGAGCTGCAAGGCCATCGGGAATAAATCGAGCTGATGGGTCATTGCGACGAGGGTACACGATGACGATGGTGGGATCATCCCCCGCCAGCAGAAAATGACACCGCTTCATTGACTTGCTATCATTTTTCAAATGTGATGTCATGATGGTGACTTGCCATCAATAGGAGCTCTCGATGGGAAACATGACAGTTCGGAATCTGCCCGACGCGGTACATAATCATTTGAGAGAACAGGCCGCCAAAAACAGCCGTAGTGTTGAAGCCGAGGTCCGGTCGATATTGACCGAGTCCGCGATCGCGGCGAGCGCTGGTGGTTTTGGTGAGCGATTGCGTCAGCATTTCGCGGGCGTCGAGGGTGATGAACTATCGGTCGAAAGAGATATTACTCCGAGCAAACCGGAATTGTTTGAGTGATAATCTTAGACACGAATGTCATATCGGAGGCGCAAAAGAAGGTTCCCGATGCCAGCGTCATGGCATGGCTGAATGCCCAAGATCCGACAAACCTTTTTTTGACGAGTATTACTGTTGGCGAATTGATGTTCGGGGTTTTCAGCCTGAAACCTGGTGAGCGATTTGAACGTCTTTCCAGTGCGGTTACGATGATCGTGGAAGAGAGATTTCGTGAGCGCGTTCTTCCTTATGACGTAATGGCCGCTCGCCACTATGGAATGCATGTGGGTGAATTGCGCCAGCGCGGAATTTCGATTGGGCACGCCGATGGTCAAATTGCTGCAATTGCGATTGCGAACAACGATGCAACCATTGCGACGCGTGACCAAAAACCGTTTAAAGCAATGCGGCTGGATGTCATTAATCCGTGGAAATTTAGCAGCGCAGCAGATTCCTAGAAAGACCCAGGTTATCATTCTTCCCGAAACGCATGCTCGATGTGATCGGGAAACGGTTTGATGAGGTAGCTGAGCACAGTGCGTTCACTAGTTGGGAAAAGCGCTTCGACGGGCATGCCAGGGATGAGTATCTTGCCACCGAGGCGCTCTGCTTCTTCTTCGGTAATGGCCACAATCACGCGATAGAACCCGACACCGCTCTGTTCATCGATGACGCTTGCGGGCGAGACCTTGCTGACGTACCGAAGAGCTCTGGCGTCGTTCGGGCGTTAAAGGCCGGAAACCGCAATGTCGCGCCTTGGCCGACTTGGACCTCATCGATCGAGACGGGATCGACGTAGACTTCCAGCTCGTGGGCATCGCTTCCAGGTATGATCTGCATGACAGTTTGGCCCGGCTGAACGACACCGCCAAGCGTGAAAAGACTCAGCTCATGGACGATACCCGAAACGGGCGCGCGGATTTCAATACGGCTTAGCTGGGCTCTGGTTGCTGTGAGCTGTTGGGTTAGCTCGTCGATCTGGCTGATCGCTTCTTTGAGCTCCGTAACAGAACGTTCCCGAAAGCGCCGCTCAGTCTGCGCCTTTGCCAATTGTGCCTCGGAAATCGCGTTCTGAAGCCGCCCAATCTCTGAGATGTGTTCAGCGATCTGGCCTCGCAAGTCGGACTCGGAGCGCTCTAACGTCATGAGGCGGCTCTTTGGGGCCAAACGCTTGTCGACGAGAGTCTTGGTCCCCTTCATTTCCTCGCGGAAGGAAAGAATCTGGGCTTTCTTGTGTTGTGCTACGCCGCGCACACCGCGAATTTGACTTTCAAACTGGGCAACCTTCTCGTCGAACTGGCCAGTTTCACTTTCACGGGTCATTCGGCGCGCCCGCATCAATGTTGTTTGTCCTCCGACAGTCTCACGTAGATCACCGAGCTGGAAACGACGCGCTTCGGCCAGCGGTGGGGCGAATCTTGCTTGTCCGTCAAGTTCCGCTTTCAAACGTGCACGCTCGACCAATGCATCTCGCAAACGTCTTTCATAGATCCGAAGATTTGCGGAAATTTGTGTGTCATCGAGCGCAACGAGCAACTGGTCTTTGACGACAGTCTCGCCGGCTTCGACTGAAATTTCGCGTACGATGCCGCCATCGAGATGCTGTGCGGATTTTGGCTGTCCCTCAACAACGATGTTGCCGCTGGCGACAACAGTCCCAGAAATCTTCGTAAAGTTCGCCCAAGCGACGCCGCCTCCGATAAGCCCAACAAGAGCAACGGTGCCGAACAGAGCAGATAGCCACCAGGATTTCTTCGGTGTTTTAGTCATGGACATTTGCTCCTTACGCGGCCCGGGTGGCTTTTCTGAGGATTGTTGCTTTGTCGCCAAAATCAGCAATTCGGCCATCGTCGAGAACTATAACTTTGTCGACCGCAGCGATGGCACTTGGGCGATGCGCCATGACGACAACGACCGAACCAGCTTCGCGCAGCGCTGTCACCGTTTGAGCCAACGCGGCATCTCCTTGCGCATCAAGATTAGAATTTGGTTCATCGAGGACAACGAGAACTGGCTTGCGGTAGATCGCTCGTGCCAACGCGATTAGGACCGAAGCAACGCCGAAAATATAATTCCCGCAAAATACCAACTCAGAACGGCCACTCAGCAGGAAACGATGTTCTTCAACGCGTTTTCACACAACCAAGACCCAGAGCTGCCTGTTGCACCTGCGAATTGGCGGTGAAAGATCGTCGAAAGCCGTGATCGCGGATTCACCAAACATTGAGCTACAGTGATTTGGCGAAGACTGACAAAGGGTCATTCTTGCACTGGGACTTTACAAACACTAACCTAGTGATAGGTAGACAGCCCTCAGCCCTCAGCCCTCAGCCCTCAGCCCTCAGCCCTCAGCCCTCAGCCCTCA
>CAZXMX010000189.1:0-2460 GCA_964641645.1 uncultured Neomegalonema sp. | reverse complement strand
CCCTCAGCCCTCAGCCCTCAGCCCTCAGCCCTCAGCCCTCAGCCCTCAGCCCTCAGCCCTCAAATGCCCAGGAAACGCAGAATGGAACTCAACACCGATTATTCCGCGCGAGTCGTCGTTCACTCGGACAAAGCAGAGTGGCAAGCATCCCCGATACCAGGAGTTGATCGGCGCATGCTCGATCGTATCGGCGGTGAAGTCGCTCGCGCGACAAGCATTGTGCGATACGCGCCTGGCAGTAAATTTTCTAAGCATACCCATACCGGCGGCGAGGAATTCATCGTTCTGGATGGCGTATTTCAGGACGAGCACGGAGATTTCCCGGAAGGAACCTATGTGCGTAACCCTCCGACCACCGCTCACACCCCTGGATCAGAGCCCGGTTGCACTATTTTCGTCAAGCTTTGGCAATTTGACATGGAAGACCGCAATCAATTCCGAAAGACCATGGCCGAAGAGCTGGGCAATAAGGTAGATGGCGTCGCCACAGCGCGACTTCATCAGGATGACCGTGAAACGGTCACCTATTCCCATCTCGATGCAGGCTCCAGTCTTGTAAACGCGGATGCGGGTGGTATCGAAGTGCTGGTAATTGACGGAAGCATCGCCGAGGGAGGCGATACGCTCAACGAAGGCGGCTGGCTGCGGCTACCCGAAGGTCAGTCCCTGTCGGCAACAGCCGGTTCTGGCGGTGCGAAGATCTGGATGAAAACCGGGCATCTAACACACGCCCGCCCACCTGCCGTTTGACCCGGTGAGACCATCGAACCAACCACAAGCCTGATTGCGTCAACCAGCATCGAGGAACCGAAATGGACGATCCAGATATGTCAACGCGGTTGTTGGATTCTGCGGAACGCAGAATGCGACGCGGAGGCTATAACTCCGTCAGCTTTCGTGACCTCGCTGCTGACACCAAGATCAAGAGCGCGAGCGTCCACTACCACTTTTCACGCAAGGAAGATCTCGGCCTCGCATTGGTCGAACGCTACTCGGTGGACTTTTTCGAAGCACTTGATGACGCGACGCGGGATTCACAATCTCCCCGGAAAAGGCTTGTTGCTTTCAATCAAATTTATCGCAATGCGATCACGGAAGGGGGTGCGGTTTGCCTTTGTGGGCTCCTCGGTGCAGAGGCCGCCGGGCTGCCCGTAGCTCTGAACCGCAAAGTTCAATCATTCTTTGATGCAAACCTGCGCTGGGTTGGTGCGAGCCTGCCGGATTTGCTTTCTGACGAAGAAAGATCGGCGCGTGCAGACGCCATCGTATCCGTTCATCAGGGCGCGATCATACTTGCATGCAGCTTGGACGATGTTGCGCTTTTCGACAGCGCAACATCGTTCGTTCTCAAATACGGCCTAGCAACAAAAAGCATCACGAAAAAGTAATCTATCTATCGATAGATAGAATTTGAAATCGATGTGCCTTCGAGATAATTAGGAATCTCCATTCAACCCGAAAGGAAACGATGATGGCGATTTTCACTCATGCTACGGTCGGCAGCAACGATCGCACGAAATCTGCAACGTTTTATGATCCCACTCTCGGTGCGCTGGGCATCAAGAATCTCGGTGAGCTCGGCGAAGCGGGAACGCTTTACGGCGCCGATGGCCCTGAATTCATCGTCTTCACTCCAATCAATGGTCAGCCCGCAAATTGCGGGAATGGACCCACAATTGGATTCGCTGCGGTGACCCGTGACGCGGTTCATAAATTCCATGAAGCCGGATTGGCAAATGGCGGCACCGATGAAGGTGCACCCGGTCCTCGTCCGTTCACCGATACTGCTTATGCTGCCTATCTTCGTGATCCGGATGGCAACAAGATTTGTGCGTATTGCTTCACCGCTGAGTGAGGACTGATTGCTTCTTGCCAAAAAATGATGCAATGAAATAGCTCGCCTTCGGTTTCAGCATGGGGGCGATGCGCTCGTTCCGACTTTGTGCGCCGCACATCCGACTGGCAGGCTATGGCCAGCAGGAGAGATTGTTCCCTGCGTTACCGTTCGTCAGACAGTCACGCCGGTCTATATCCGCAGTGAGAATGCAGATCGGCTTCGCACCATGCTCGGTGCGCGGGAAAGATTGATCTGGCTGCGCATCGATCTCGAAGGTCATAAAACCTTTGGTATCCGTCTGGCCAGGGTGGATCAGGGAAAATGTCGGCAGGCGTTTCGGGATCAACTTGCTGCCCCCGATGGATGTTCCATTTTATCCCCACATCAAGCTCATGGCTGTACGCGGTCGAAGGCTTCTTCGCTAAGTTGACACAGCGCAGCCTCAAGCATGGTGTCTTCCGATCCGTCGTCGACCTGCAAGCCACTATCAATCGTTTCATCGACGAGCACAATCAAACCGAAGCCAAACCATTCGTCTGATGCGCCAACCCCGACGACATCATCGCCGCCAGAAACAGAGGGTTCCAAATGTTGGATTCAATCCACTAGCTTTTGATTTTTGT
>CAZXMX010000188.1:0-6425 GCA_964641645.1 uncultured Neomegalonema sp. | reverse complement strand
GTTGATTGTTCACATCAACCCGATTGAGCGCGAGGATACCCCGCGCACGGCAGGCGAGATTGCGAACCGGATCAACGAAATCAGCTTTAATGCTTCGCTGATGCGCGAGATGCGCGCAATCGATTTTGTGCAGCACCTCATCGATGAAGGCGTGATTGGCAAAGATCGTTGGAAACGGATGCGGGTTCACTCCGTTCGAGACGACGCGACGATGGCGGCCTTCAGCGTCGCGACCAAGATCACACCGGACTGGTCCGTCATCACAAAGCTCCGTGAAGCGGGCAGGGTGACCACCGACAAATGGCTTTCCGATCACAAATCCAAGATCGGCAAGAAAGACAGCGTCGATATTAAAGCCGAGTTTTTGTAGCGCGCCCGCCGCCTATGTCAGCGAGATTTCAGCGGGCGAACCGTGTAAGCGGATCGTCCGCGTCGCCAAGGCTTGCACGTCGGCGGCATCGTGACTCACAAGGATCAACCGCGTCGGGCGGTCCCGTAGCAATTCAGACAGCATCGTCCGCATCGAATTGGCGGTCTCCGCATCCAATGATGCAAATGGCTCGTCCATCAACAGCGTTTCAGGTTTTCGGGCAAAGCCACGGATGATCCCGACCCGGCGACGCTGACCCAGTGACAATTGCGACGGGTAGAGCGCCGCTTTGTCGGCCAACCCAACTTGGTCCAGCAGGTCGTCGGCCTCTGCCACTGACACATCAGCAGCCAACACAATGTTATCGCGCGCGTTCCGCCATGGCAGCAAGGTCGGCTCCTGAAACACAAACGACAAGCGCCCGACGTCGGAGATCGACCCCTCAAAATCACGGTCCAAGCCTGCCATCAGCCGCAACAGAGTCGACTTGCCAATCCCCGACGGTCCAACAAGAGCAACAGCCTCCGTCGGGCCGACCTCCATTTTGATCGGGCCGAGAACCTGTGTCGTGCCAAAGGCTTTGCCGCGCAAATCAACCCGCATCACGCGCGCCGCCATCGCGTTGCATGATTTTGCCACGGCTGAAGCAAGCACAGCTCAATGGCGATCATCACCGCGACAAAACTCAGCGAATACGCCAGCACATATCCGACATCGAAGTTCTGAAAGTAGAGGTGGATCTGAAAACCAATCCCGTTTGAGCGACCTAAAAACTCGACGACCAAAACGATCTTCCAGATCAGCGCAATCCCGGTTCGCGTCGCCGCCGCGAAATGCGGTTCGAGTTGAGGTAGCACCACATGGCGCAGTTTCTTCGCGCGTGAGAATTCGAACACCTGCGCCATCGCGTTCAGCTCTCGATCCAATGTCCGTGCGCCTTCGCGCATGACCGTCGTCACGAGGGGAATCTTGTTGATCGCCACGGCGGCGACAGCGGCAACTTCGGTTAAGCCAATCCAGATATAGCAAAGCACAATGGTCACAAGCGCGGGCAGGTTGAGCGCCGCCACCAGCCACGGGTCCATCCATCGGTCAATTCCGCGCCGCGTCCCCATAATGATCCCGAACACCGTTCCGATGCTCATCGAAATCACACACGCCGCGATCACGCGCATCAGGGTGATGCCAAGATGATAGAGCAACTCGCCGGAAGTCAGTTCTTTCCAGACGATCCACGCCACCGCATCAGGGGCGGGTAACAGGTCGGGACGTGCGGCAAAGATCGCGGCGGCCCACCATGTCAGGATCAGCCCGATCATCGAAATCAGGGCAATACGCCCCGATCCTTGCTCTGGTTTATTCACCGGGTTGATAGAAAACGCCATCCGGCAATTCGGTCGCCTGGCCCACGAGCGCCTCGCCGCCGAGGTCCGACATTAAACGCAGCATCGCGCTCGCTGAGTCCGAATCGATCGGTTCCGCCGACGGAATGCCCGCGCGAAACCCATCCTTCAACTCGTCAAACTCTGCATCCGTTTTTGCGCGCATCTTCGGTCGCAATGTTTCCCAAGCATCGTCATCCTTCGCGAGAAGCTCTTTGGCAGCGCGGGAGGCCGCAACGAACCCGTCGACGAGTGCGGCGTTCTCACGAACAAAGGCGCCTTTGAAGACATAGCCGAGCAGAGGGGTGTCGGGATCAAGCCCCAGCGCATCACTGGCCTCGCCCACGGGTGCAATGATCTTAAAGCCCCGCGCTTTCATCTTTGCGAGAAAATGCCAGTAATTGATCGCCGCATCGATCTCGCCGTCTTGGGTTTTTTGCGCAATCAGAGGCGGCGCACCGAAGACCTGTTCCGTTTCTTCGGCAAGGTCGAAGCCATATTCTTGCTCGGCAAAGGCGCGCAAGATCAACCAACTCTTGTCGAGCGGCCCTCCGGCAATGCCAATCGTTTTGCCCTTCAAGTCTTCGATGGAGTTGATGTCGCCATCCTTCGGAACCGCAATGCCGCCGACTGACTTTGAGTACGGAATAAAGACGTAGTCTTTGCCGGCCGCTCTCTGGCGCGCGACCCAAATCCAATCGGACACCATCGCATCCGCCGCGCCGCCTTGAAAGGCGATCTTGCTCGCCGACCCGCCCGCGAGTCCAATTGGTTTAAGCGCGAACCCATTCGCCTTGTCGAAACCATTCGCTCGGATCGTGTCCATCTCCCAATTGACCGTTCCGAATTTCAGCACAGCAATCCGGATTTCAGTGGCCTCATCAGCCGAGGCTGGCAGAGCCACCATCAAGGTCATCACGAAGGCGACAAGAATTCGAATCATACCGTCTCATCCTTGAAATCTGGATCAATCGACGGGCGCGTCGCATCGCCCCGAATGCCTGCGCAAAGCCACTTGGCGTACCAGACTCATAAAACTTCCAACGCAGCCCTGATACTGTCAACGGTTTTGTCCGAAAGCGCCGCATTGATCGGGCGGTGATAAATTCACTTCGCCTTATCATCGCCGAAGCCCAATATTGTCGTAGAACAAGCCCTCGTAACCGGAGCCAGAAAGCCGATGTCGAAAACACTCTCCCAAATGGCTGCGATGGTCTGCACCCTGCTTTGCACGGCGGCGGCGGCAGGGCCTGCGGAGGATAAAATCGCACAGCGCGTCCCGGAACCCTATTCCGGCTATGCGAAAACTTGCGGATATCCGATTCTCTATACCAGAATTCGCACGGTATCCCTCGCGAGGATTGATCCGCGCCTCGGTAAGATCATCGTCCTCGACCCGGTGTTAACCCATCCCTCTCAAGCGGGGCATCAACGATTTCTGATCGCCCATGAATGCGCGCATCACCTGCTTGGCCACACTGCCCCGGCAGGTTTGAACCACCGCGCGTCGAGGGGCGGCGTTGAAGATCAGGAACTCAGCGCCGATTGCTGGGCGGCAGAGGCACTTGCCGGGGCCAAATTTCCTGACGACATTCGTTTCGTCGCTGACATGTTCTATCGTCAGGGATTGTACTCTCCCGGATCGGGCTATCCTGCGGGCGTGCAGCGATCTACCGTGATTTATCATTGCCTTAAGTCAGCATTGCGCAGCCAAAATCCCTGAACAACGATCGTAGAATGCACAGACTTTTTTGCGCGTTGTTGCAGTGCAACATTTGGCTCGTTTGCTTGATCCTCAGGATTTCTCTATATGTTGGGCTTCTGAAAGCCGGATTTCAGGTAGCGAGGAAGTGTGATGAAGAGTTTCGCCGTTCCGTTTGTCGCGTCATTGACCCTGTTGGGAACACCCGCTTTGGCGGATAGCGCGTGGGATGAAATCCGCACTGAACTCTACGGTGAGCGGGTAATTTCCCCCGCAGAAGACATCGTAACCCTGACAACACCCTATCGCGCCAAAGACGACCGCGAAGTCCCGATTGCGACGACGGCTCGGTTCTCAGACGGACGCACGGTCAAGTCAGTATCGATTATCATCGACGATAACCCGATGCCGGTTTCCGCGGTTTTCGATCTTGAAACGCCCGAACAAGCCTTTGCTGTGACGGCCAGTATGCGCATCAATGGGCCAACACCCGTCCGCGTCGTGGTCGAGGCCAATGACGGCGAGCTTTATATGACCGAGGATTTTGTAAAAACCTCGGGTCTTGGCGCGTGTGCGGCCCCGCCAGTGAGCGGTATTAAAGAAGCGATGGCGTCGCTCGGCAATATGACATTGCAAGCCAAGGCATCTGAAACGCACGAAACTGAATCAATCGTCGAACGTCTGACGACAAGCACAGCATCGTCGTCGTCAGCGCGCCCCGATCCAAAGAATGTCCGCTTGGAAATCAAACACCCGAGTCATTCCGGCATGCAGATGGATCAGATTTCGCTGCTCTATATTCTCGCGCGATATGTCGAGACCGTCGAGGTTTGGACCGACGAAGACAAACTGTTCACAATGACCGGATCGATCTCTCTGAGCGAAGACCCGGAAATTGAATTTTCCTACTCGACGCCGGATGTTCAACAGATTCGCGTGCGGATGACCGATACGGAAGAAACCGTCTCGGAAGAAATCTTCCCCATCGGCGAGAGCTAATCGGATCAGGCGGCTAGTCTTTCGTCAGAAAGTTCCCAAACGCGCGGGGGCCATCGCCCACATCGATTTCGCCGACGACTTCCAACGTCTTGGCGTTGAGGATCGAAATTGAATTCGAGAACCAGTTCGCGACGATGAGGGTCTCTCCGTTGAACGAAGGCATAATGCCTTCGGGGTATTCGCCAACATCAATCGTCTCGACCACCATCAATGTTTTCAAGTCAAAAGCCGTAACCGTGTCGCCGTATTGGTCGGTAGCAAATCCCTTTCCTTGCGCCAATCCAACGGCATAGGGCCTTTCCCCGGTGGGGATGCTTCCGATGACGGCACCGTTTAAAATGTCGATAACCGTGACGGAGTTCGAACCAACATCGGCTGTATAGGCACGTTTTCCAGCGGTATCGATGGTGATTCCGAAAGGCCGCTCGCCGGTCGCAACGCGCTGCGTTTCGCCCGTTTCAACGTCAATGATCGAGACCTGATGAGAGTCTCGGTCGGCTGTCAGAACCCTTTTTCCGTCGGGGGTGACAGCGACGCCCGATGGCGATTTTCCCGTCGACAGCTCGCCCCGAACTTTGAACGACGCGGCGTCGATGACAAACAGCCGTGCGCCATACCAATCGGCGACGTAGAGCGTGGCGCTGTCGGGTGCGACGGCAATGCCGAGCGGCCCACCCGCCAAGGCAAGACGCTGCGCGACCTTTCGCATTTCCGGATCAATTTGAGAGATCGTTTTGTTGCCGGGGCTGACAACGTAGACCGCTTTGCCATTTGGTGCGGCGGCCACACCCGCTGGCTGGCCGCCAACAGCGATGGTTGCGACGACCTCGCGTTGTTCCAAGTCGACGACTGAGACATCGCCGCTCGATTGGTTGGTAATCCAAGCCGTATCTGCCAACGCCGGGGCCGCGAAAAAGACCCCGACAAGCGCGGCACGGAAAAGCACTACTGCGTTTCCGCAAACTCCTCGGCGAGCGCCTTGAGTCCGGCCTCATACACACCCGTGACGGCGGCGATGGCAGCAGCATCATTCAGGTTTTCAGGGGGATCATTGTTCGGATACCCGCGATAAAAGGCCCCGCGCCACTCAACCAATGAACCGCCATCTTTTCCTTCTTTGACCGTCAGGTGCGACGAGTAATTGGTCACCGGAAGAACGGCGACATCCACCTCGGTGATTCTGTAAGAGTATGTGCGTTTGTCGTTTTTGTATTTGTACAAGACTTCAGAAATGGTCGGCCCGTCTTCGGCCCCGAGGGTCAGGACGCGGGTCGCGTCGATCTCATTGTCATTTTCCCCGGTGGTCGAGTTCACAGCGGGGTGCCAACTCATATCCTGAAAGTTGCCAATCCGAGCCCAGACTTTGTCCGGTGCGGCGGCGACTTCTTGCGTGACTGTGATCTTTTGTCGGGTTGGTCCGTGCGCCTCGGCGATCATCGGCACCATGGCGGTCGCAACGCCTAGCGCGAACGTGAAAGATCTCATTGTTTCGCTCCCCGTCAGTTTGTTGATTTATTTTCTTTGCGAATCTGAGGTTATCAGCCGTTTGGACGAAAACAAGGCCGTCACAGCGCGTTGTGATCCAGCCTGAAAATCAGGCGCGTAAGCCGTTGACGGTTTTCATATCTAGGCTACGGTAGAGGCAGGGAGGACTCGATGCGCTTTTGCTTTATGCTCTTTGGGGCAGCTCTATCTTGGGCTTTGATGCCGAATTTGGCCGGGGCCGCTGATCCGCAAGTCATCAAGGTTGGCGTGCTAAAAGTCGAGCGCGACCGTCCCTTACCGATCTCTCGCCTCGATTTGCCGCCCGAAGGTTTAGGCTTTCAGGGCGCACAACTCGCAACGAAAGAAAACCTGACGACCGGGCGTTTTACTGGACAAGACTATCAGCTCGAAGAAGTAACCGCTGCCCCCGAAGACGCAGCAGATGCGCTGGATGCGCTCGTTGAGAAGGGGGCCAAGTTCGTCGTCA
>CAZXMX010000187.1:0-6440 GCA_964641645.1 uncultured Neomegalonema sp. | reverse complement strand
TGATTTGAATCTTTTTGGCATCACACCAACTGTTTGCAACGTAAAATTCGCCTCTGTTGAGCGAGTTCGTCTCGACATTGCCCAATTTCGGCGTTCCAGTGCTTCCACTTAAAAACCTGAAGAATGGGGTTCACATGACTTCGATGAACAAAACACTGATTGCGGCTCTTGCGGTTGCACCTTTTGCTTTCGGCGCGGCACATGCCAGCGATCCGGATGAATACACGCTGCAACCGATTGGTGTCGGCTCAACGACGACCACGATCTACTCGCCTCAGCCTGCCGTAGGTGGAACGATCATCACCCAGCCGGTTGCAGGGCAAGATGGCGAATGGACCAACGTGGATATCAACGATTACATCATCCAAGATTCGACCACGAACAGCCAATAGCTCCAAAGGTTTAGGGGTTTGACCCTTTCACGCGGACTATTGGTCAGTCTTGGCATCGCCGCCTTAGGTGCGGCGGTGCTTTTTTTGATGGGACGGGAACCGATCTGCACCTGCGGCACGATTAAGTTGTGGCATGGCGAAACGATCAGCTCTGAAAACTCGCAACATCTTTCCGATTGGTACAGCCCGAGCCACTTGCTGCATGGGCTTGTTTTTTATGCCTTCTTTTGGCTGATTCTCCGCCGCAGTAGTCTCGGCCTTCGTCTCACCCTCTCGACCCTCATTGAGATCGCTTGGGAGATTGCCGAAAATACCAATACCGTCATCGAGCGCTATCGCGAGGCGACCATTGCGCTGGATTACTTCGGCGACAGCATCCTGAATTCGATGGCCGACATCGCGTTCATGTTCATCGGGTTTTTCCTCGCATCACGGATACCCGTTTGGCTGAGCGTCCTGATTTTTATCGCCGCCGAATTGATCGTTGGGTACTTTATCCGTGATGGCTTGATCCTTAACGTCATCATGTTGCTCAGCCCGCAAGACTGGATTCGCGAATGGCAGTCGGTGACTCCCACAGCCTGACGGAGGTTCCGATGATCACGGTTCATGGTCGCAATACGTCCAGCAATGTTCAGCCCGTAATTTGGCTGCTGAACGAGCTGGAATTGCCGCATGAGCGACTCGATGTCGGCGGCGCGTTCGGCGGCACGGATACGCCAGAGTATCGCGCGATGAATCCGATGGGCTTAATCCCCTCGCTTCAAGACGGCGATGTGACGATGTTCGAGAGCCAAGCGATCATGCGCTATCTCGCGGCTCAACACGGCGAGCGCTTCTGGCCTGCCTCCCCCGCCGCACGCGCACCATCCGATCAGTGGATGGAATGGACGAAAACATCTGTTGCACCGCTCGTCGTCTACAAGATTTTCTGGCAGTTGATCCGAACGCCCGCCGCGCAGCGAGATCATGCCGCGTTAGACGAAGCCGTCAGCTCCACTGCCCGCGTGATGACCATCGCAGAATCGCAGCTTGCGAAGCATGACTGGCTGGCCGGGCCATGGATGACGCTCGCGGATTTCAGTTTCGGATCGCAGCTTTTCCGCTACTTCACCCTGCCCTTCGAACGGGCCGAGTTGCCCGCACTCAGCGCCTATTATCAACGACTTTGTGCGCTTCCCGCCTATGCCGAGCATGTCATGGTCTCCTATGAGCCTTTACGAGCGCCCGGTGCCTGAACCGATCCAGTACATCGAACGCACACGGGCTTGGTATGCCGCGCTCGGTTTCGATACGCCCTATGTTTGGGCCGATCATCGCGATGAGCCAACGCCGTTTTGCGCGCTGGCAAAACCTCTAAGCGAAGCCAAAGTTGCGATCATCACGACGGCGGCCCCGTTCGATCCAACCAAAGGCGATCAGGGACCGGGTGCGCTCTACAATGGTTCGGCCAAATTCTTCACGCCCTATCGCGCGGATGCGTCGAACGCAGATACCCGAATTTCGCATATCGCATATGATCGCAAGCATACGGCAGCGAAGGATCAACAATCTTGGCTGCCCATCAACGCCCTGAAAAACGCCGGGACCGCCGGGAGCATTGGACAAGCAGCGCAATTTTTCTACGGAGCGCCGACCAATCGCAGCCAACGCATAACGCGCGATGAAGATGCCCCTGCTCTCCTCGCAATGTTGCGCGAAGACGAGGTGGACGCGGTCGTCCTCGTTCCGAATTGCCCCGTCTGTCATCAAAGCGTCACGCTGATCGCACGGCACCTAGAAGCGCATCAGATTCCAACCGTTATTATGGGATGCGCGAAGGACATCGTGGAACAAGCAGGCGCACCGCGCTTTGTGTTTTCGGATTTCCCCCTTGGCAATGGTGCAGGCAAGCCGAGCGATCCGCTGTCACAAGCCTCCACCTTGTCATTGGCATTGGGCGTGCTGGCCAACGCCGTCGAACCTGTCACCGTGGCCAATCCACAAGTCTGGAGCGACGATCACGCTTGGAAAGATGACTATTCTAATCCGGAAAAGCTCAACGCCGAAGAACTGGCCGCCCGCCGCGCCGCCTTTGACGCGCAAAAAGCCGCAGCGAAGGGCTAGACGAGCAAGCAAGCAACACGATGCCCGTCGCTGTGCTCGGTTAAGGCTGGTTGTTCTTGATGGCACCGCGCCTCAGCGACGGGGCAACGCGACGCAAAGCGACACCCCTTTGGCAAGTTCACCGGACTCGGCGGGTCACCTTTCAATCGCACGCGGTTCCGGCGGTCTCGTTTGTTGCCGTGAACGGTCGGCACCGCAGCCAGCAGCGCCTTCGTATAGGGATGCTGCGGGTTCTTGAACAACGTCACCCGATCCGCTTGCTCGACGATTTGACCCAAATACATCACGGCGATTTCGTCGCAGATATGCTGCACCACGCCAAGGTCGTGCGAAATAAACAGATAGGTCAATCCCAACTCACGTTGGAGCCGCGCCATCAGATTGAGGATTTGAGCCTGAATGGCGACATCAAGCGCCGAGACCGGCTCGTCGCAGACAATCAAATCTGGCTCCGTCGAAAGAGCCCGAGCGAGACCCAACCTTTGCCGCTGTCCGCCAGAAAACTGGTGCGGGAAAAGTGCGCGCTGCTCCGGACGCAAGCCGACTTGAGCAAAGAGTTCCGCGACCTTCGCGTCGCGCTCCTCCGGCGAGCCAATTTTCATCAGGTCCAGTGGCTCGCGGACGATTTCTCCAGCCCGTTTCCGAGGATCAAGCGACGAATAGGGATCTTGGAAAACGATTTGAAACTGCCGCCTTGCTGCGCGCAGGTCTTCTTTCTCCAGCTCACTAATGACCGTATCGCCCAGCATCACCCGACCTTCGGTGATGTGAACGAGTCGCATGATCGCGAGCGCCGTGGTCGACTTACCCGAACCGCTCTCACCCACGATGCCGAAGGTCTTCCCGGCGGGAACTGAAAAGCTAACGCCGTCGACGGCGTGAACCGTTGGCTTCGCACCAAACATTGAGCGTCCACCACCGAAATGAACCTTGAGGTCCTCAACCTCCAGCGCGCTGTTTCGGGCGTTATCTGTCATATAGGCACCGCCCAACACGCGGTTTCGTGGGCCTCGGCTGATGTCTCAAGAGCAGGCTTCGAAGCATCGCATTTCGCGATCTTGGCGCTGCAACGCGGGGCAAAAGCGCAACCAACACCAAGCTCCGTCAAGGCGGGAACGACTCCGGGAATCTCCAACAGTTCGTCGCGAATTTCCGGCGGGTCTGGCTCCAAATGTGGGACACACGCAATCAGACCTTTCGTATAGGGATGTTGCGGAGCCGACAGGACGGCATCGACCGTCCCTTTCTCGACGACCCGTCCCGCATACATAACAGCAACCCGATCCGCGAGTTCAGCAATCGCCCCCATATCATGCGTGATGAGGATAATCGCCGTCCCCATATCGCGCTGAAGGTCTTGAAGAAGATCGAAGATTTGAGCTTGAACCGTTGCGTCCAGCGCGGTTGTCGGTTCATCGGCGATCAGCACGCGGGGGCGGCACGCAAGGGCGATCGCGATCATCACACGCTGTCGCATCCCACCCGATAGCTGATGCGGATAGGATTTCGCCCGCAGTTCCGGTTCCGGAATATCAACGGCCTTGAGCATCTCGACCGCACGCGCCATCGCCGCCTTCGGTGACGCGTCTTCGTGTAACCGCACGCTCTCCGCAATTTGTTCGCCAACCGTAAAGACCGGATTGAGCGACGACATCGGCTCCTGAAAGATCATGCCAATGTCTTTGCCGCGAATCTGGCGCAGGCTGTTGTGATCGAGGCCAACCAACTCCCGCCCATCGAGTTTAATCGAACCGGACGTCACCTTTCCCGGCGGATTAGGCACCAGCCCCATAATCGACAAAGCCGTCATCGACTTGCCGCAACCGGACTCGCCAACGATGCCGAGGATTTCGCCGCTGCCAACTTCGAGCGAGACATGGTCCAACACGCGTGCTTTGCCAGCGCGAGTTTTGAAATCGACGACAATCTCGTTGATGCTGAGGAGAGGGTCGGCCACGCGTCACCTCTGCCGCAGTTTGGGGTTCAGCGCATCGTTCAAACCGTCCCCGATCAGCGAGATCGCCAGAACGGTCAAGAAGATCGCAATGCCGGGGATAGCCACAGCGTATCCGGCATCGAGAATATACTCTCGGTTCGACCCGATCACCTGCCCCCAACTCATCACATTCGGATCACTTAGCCCAAGAAAACTCAACGCGGCTTCAAACAAGATGGCAGACCCAACCATCAGGTTCGCTTGCACGATGATTGGCGGCAGGGCGTTTGGCAAAATCACGCGGAAAATCAGATAGGCATCTTTGGCACTGCCAGACCTCGCGGCGGCGACATACTCCATCTCTCGGATGCGTAAAAATTCTGAGCGGGTGACACGCGCCACAGCGGTCCAACTCACGACCCCAATGGCAAAGGTGACCGTCAACAATGACGCGCCAAACAGCGCCACAATGACCATCGAGAACAACAACGTTGGCAGTACCTGAAAGAACTCTGTAAAGCGCATCAACGCTTCTTCGACCCAACCGCCGTAATACCCGGCGAAGGCACCGACGGTTACGCCAATCGCCAGCGAGATCACCGCCGCCGACAGTCCAATCGCCATCGAGATTTGACCGCCCGACATCATAGCCGCCAAAATATCGCGCCCCAGATAGTCAGTGCCAAACAGATAGCCCTCTTCACCGGGCCGCGAAAACGGTGCCCACACCATCTCGAACGGATCAACGGTATGAAAAAGCGGCCCGACAAACGTGAACAACAAAATGGCGATCAGCATGATGAGGCCAACCACTGCGTTGTAGTTCCGAAAGAACATTCCAACCATCTCGCGGAAGGGATGCGTGGCTTTCGCCACCGGGATATCGTCCAAGGAGCTGGATTCGGCCATGGCGCTAACCCGACTTAATGCGCGGATCGACAAGGCGCAGAGCAATGTCGGTGAGGATATTGAAGACGATCACCACGAGCGAGGAGAAGAACAAAATCCCCATAATCGTGGGCGTATCGCGCGCCAGAATGGATTGCAGTGCCAACGTACCAAGGCCGGGCCAACTAAACACCGTCTCGACAACAACGGCCCCGGAAATCACCGAGGCAAATTGCAGGCCCGCCACCGTAATCACCGGACCCAGAGCATTCTTCAGCGCATGTTTATATAGCACCGTCCCCTCCGGAACGCCCTTCGCGCGGGCAGTTCGCACGTAATCAGCGCCGAGGACTTCTTGCATCGAGGCGCGGGCAAGGCGGCTATAAAGCGCGAGGTAAATTGACGCGAGCGTAATCATCGGAAGAACAAGGTGATAGAGAATGTCGAGCGTTTGAACAAAGAACCCGCCCTCAACGGTGACGTCCCTCATCCCGCCAACAGGGAAGATTGGAAACACTGAAACGAATAAGATGATAAGCAAAATTCCAGTCCAGAAAACCGGGGCAGCAAATCCGAACAGGGCCAGAAACGTCACGACCGCATTGAGAATTCCGTGCGGGTTCTTGGCCGCCAACACCCCGAGAAAAACGCCGAGACCAATCGCCAAGAACTGTGCCGAGAACACCAGCAACAGCGTCGCAGGCAATCTCTCCAAAACGATCTCAGTAACGGGCGTGTTGAAAAAATACGAATAGCCGAGGTCGAAGGTCAGCACCCCAGACATGTAGCGCCATAGCTGAACATAGAAGGGTTCATTGAGGCCATAGCGTTCGCGAATTTCTTCAATGACTTCCGCATCCGCGCCGCCCATATCGCCGGCAATCGAGTCGGCAATATCGCCCGGTGCGATCGAAATCAGCGTGAAATTTAGTACGAGAACTGCGAGCAGCAGCAGCAGGCCATAGCCAATCCGCGTCGCAATCGCACTCCAAAGGCTCATCCAGTCAATCCCGTCGTAAAGGCTGCGCCGCCCAGCAAGACCGGGCGGCGCGAAAGCATCGTTATTTCAGATACACTTTGTCGAGTGGGTGCGACGTGCCCCAAATCGAATCCGGTGC
>CAZXMX010000186.1:0-6511 GCA_964641645.1 uncultured Neomegalonema sp. | reverse complement strand
CAATCCACCCCTGCCGCGCCGCAGTATTCGTCAACGAGTTAGGCTGTTACCCCACGTCGGGGGAAAGGCTAATCTTTTGTTTTGCCTTGTGAATTTGGGGGTCCGATAGGGCCAAGTGGGGTATCTCCTGCAGTTACGCATGATACCCCACTTTGATACCCCACTTAGGGTGGGATATCGTGATTTTCAGTGAAGCACCTTGAGAGACATCATCACCAGAACCATCTGAAATATCAGCGCTTTTGAGCGCCTATGATAGTCTGTGATTTGTGTAAATGGTGCCAGAAGAGGACTCGCACAAATAAAATAGTTGTTTGTTTTCAAAAATCTATCGGCTGTGTGGTTTTTCATACTACCCCCAGCGATATCCCCAGAACCAAAAGAGTTGAGAAGTTCGAGTGCCTTACGAGGAACCTCGATCTCCCTAAAACTCTAAAATTGTCGTATATCAGCATGTTAATTTTTGCAAGATTAACGAGTTTTAACTGCTGCAAATTGCTTGAATTGAACGCAGATTCATCACGTCGTACTTCGCCGATAAACCGTTTTGTGCATAGGCAACGGAGACGGAAGTGAGAGTCTTTTCTCGACATCATCTATCTCCGAAACAGGGCGAGATAATCGTTAAACAGAAACAGTCGATTTCGACGCTGGCCAGTAATTTCATTTAGGATACCATGGCTGACCATATCGTTTATGAGTGCTGAAGCGGTGTTATTCGACACCTCGACAATGTCGGCGACACGCTTCACATCGATTACGGGGTGTGCGTAAAGGTGGCGCATCATACGCACCGCGTTTTCTTGTCGGCGAACTGAAAAGCGCGGCAAAATATCCCCATCAATCCGCGTTTTTAGATCGAGTATTTCTCGAAACAATCCTGCTGAAGCCTTCGCTGTTTCTTCAATACCTGCCAGAAAAAAGATCAGCCACGCACGCATGTGATGGCCTTGTCGAACAGCCATGAGATGATCAACATAAGCCGTCTTATTACGTTCGAAATAATCTGAGAGATATAGCGCAGGCTTGACGAGTAAATTTTCACTGGCGAGATAGAGCGAGATCATCAACCTCCCAAGCCGTCCATTACCGTCTAGGAAGGGATGGATGGTCTCGAACTGATAGTGCGCAATGGCAATACGGATCAGCGGGTGAACAAAGATTCCCTGATTATGAAGAAACCGCTCTAGGTCGCTCATCAAATCGGGAACGTGATCGTGGTGTGGAGGAACGAAAGATGCATTCTTCAGGCTGACGCCAATCCAATTTTGGCTAACGCGGAATTCGCCGGGTCGTTTGTGTTCTCCCCGAACGCCTTGCATTAGAATGGCATGGGTATCGCGTAACAGCCTGTTGGACAGCGGCAACGTATCTAGTGCGGCGATGGCCTCGTTAATCGCGTGGATATAGTTTTGAACTTCGGACCAGTCATCGCGCTCTTCGGGGGCCAGATCATCTGCATCTTTGAACGCATCTTCAATATTGGTCTGTGTTCCTTCGATCCGGCTGGATTGCGTTGCTTCCTTGGCGACATACATCTGGATGAAAAAGTTGATGTCGGGAACGAGTTGAGCAAAGGCATTCAATTCACCCAAAGCACGGTCAGCCCGACCAAGCAGGTCGGCGAGTTCCGGATCGGCAATAATCCATTCGTGACAGATTTGTTCGGGCAGAAAGGCGCTATACTCGTATCGATCTTCAAGTTGGCCTGCATGATAGTCCGTAAGGTTCATATCTCAGATTTTACCTGATTTTCTGATTTAACGTGTTTCTTATCGCAGAAACTCTACAAGCTGTAAAACGTTATGTCAGATTTTGACGACTTTCTGATTTATAAATATCTCTTATGTCAGATGAGGAAGCCTTGAACTTCCGATCTGTAGAACAATTTCTCACATTGTTCAGGGTGAATTCGCCATGCCAAATTAACTGAACGGCGCTTTGTTCTTGTTTCTCGTGATCCATGCTTTTTTAGCACGGCTTGATAAGCGTCGGGTCAATCCGGCGCGTTTGGCTGCATCTTTGTGTTGCCGTGCTTTGTTTACGGTCCGCGTGTCATTGGCCAAGTCCGCTTGGATACGGCGGTGCAGAGTCGTTGCATCGGGCTGTGCGCCAGCCTCCCAAGCCTTTTCGGCCTCAACCACCTCAGCGGTCGATAGAATGTCGTGATCGTACATGCGGTGACAGGTCCAGCAGAGGCGAAAGGTTCGGTCAGGGTAGCCCTTCGTACCTTCGTGCGCGTGGGCGTTGGTCAGCGCGCTAGCGACCTGTATCCCACAGAGGATGCAGCCGTCGCGTTTGGCTATCGCGTCAGCCAATGAACCGCCCATCCTCTTCCATTGCGAGGCCCAGCGTTGTTAGGGATTGTAGGATTTCGCCTACGTTGGCGCGCTTGGCTTTTTTGTAGTGGGCGGCGACTTGTTCCACGGTCGCAGGTTCTTCAAGCGCCTCTAGGGTGCCCCGTACAGCAGTGATTTGGTCGGAGAGGGTTTTGGGCCAGACGGTGCGGTCGGCGACGGGGGCGATTTCGCCGAGGTCGGCTTCAGATTGTTTCGTGCTGTCCTTGGCCTGTGTGCCTTCGGGATTTTGGTATTCGGGGCGCAGCCAACGGATATGACCGCGCGCTTCTTCAGCGGCACGTTCTTTGTTGAGCGCGACGAGGTTTTCGAGGATTTGTTCGTCGGTCAGGTCGGCGGGCCAGCCGTAGGCATCGGCGGTGGCGGCGTCGATGCGGTCGTGAAGGTCTTTCAGAATACCGATCTGGCCATCGTCGTAGATTTCCTTGTCCTTGCCCTCGATGGGTGTTTCGGCGCGGAGTTTTTCCAGCACATTATACATCTGCGTCAGGGTCAGCTTAGAGTGCGCCGCCTGTCGCCCCTTACGATGCGCGTCGAGTTGTTCGCCAAGATTGCGGAGGGTCTGTTTTTGGGCGTCGCTGGTTTCGGGGAAGGGGTAAGGGTCGAAGCAGCGGGATTTGTTGTAGCGGGGATCATTTCCGACACCGAGCCTGCCACCCGCTGCAAGCGCCCAAGTGACGTGAATGTTTGATGACAATACTGACAAGAAGTGCGCGTCATCGAGGGCGATTGCGATCAGCATGTTATCGGGTAAAATCTCGCTGTCGAGAAATTGAAAGGTGCGGTGCTTCCCAGTCTCGATTGTTGCAATGTAGCGTTCCAACCCAGCCATCGGAGGGCGCATTTCGCTGCGCGTGCGCCCATGCAGCCACCAGTTATTTCTAATCCAATCGTCGCGGTTGACGTCGCGTTCCGGCTTCACGTTATCAACAAGGTGTTGGAAAATTTCTGGATACTCTTCTCTGACTTCGTCTGCCCCGTGGCCAATTAGGTCGATAACCATTACGTCGCGCGAAACTTGAGTGAAATCTCGACCGTTCATGTAGCGCCTGATTGCTCCGTTGCGCGCATCCATTTTCTCTACGCCAAGTTCTAACGCTTTCGACTTTGAAACAATAAATCCCGAGCCGTGCAGCTTCACACCTTGGCTTGAGAGTTCATTGGCGGACTGAAGAGTTTTCGCGGACGAGACATCGGCTCCGATACGGAGGTTGGGATGGATCTTTCCGAAAGCATCAGAAAGCGTCACCTCGTAACCAACGCTCTCGTTATCGCTCCGCCGTTCACTTTCGACGGTCGAAAGAACGCCATCGGAATTTCCAATTTCGGCAACTGTCATGGCGACGCGTACAGCCGCGCCATCAATGGTATCAACCCAAGGATGGTCAGGAATAGCGTAACAAATTGACAAGGCTCTCTTGCCATCAAGATGTTCTGCCAACACACGACGGTTGAATGTCTGTCGTATCGAGTTGGTGGTGATAAGACCAAAGCGTCTCGTGCCTTTGCCCTTCTTCGCATCATAGGCCCGCGCGACCAGTGCCGCCTTGTGCCACCAGAACATCACAAGGTCTGCTGATTGAGATATTTTTGGATTGGCTTTCCAGAGGGCTTCGACGTAGCCTGATCCTAGGGCATCCCGCAAACGAGAGTTTCCAATAAACGGCGGATTGCCGATGATGAAGTCAGCTTGGGGCCAGACGGTCGCTTTGGGCTTGGCATAGTCATAGACCGGGATGCGCGCATCGCCGTCGGGAACTTCATCGCCCGTAACCGGGTGCGCCTTTGTCGTGCGGCCATCCCAGACCGTGACGGGCTTGCCGTCGTCGTCCAGCCGTTTGGTCTTGCTGTCGTAATCGAGGACCGCATCGCCCTGTACGATGTTTCGGAAATCTTTCAGGACGGGTTCAGCAGGCGAAGCACGGCCATAGGTGCGGAAGTGCCATTGCAGATAACCAATCCACAAAACCAGCTCGGCAACGCTCGCGGCCCACGGGTTCAACTCGATACCGAGAAACTGGTGTGGATCGACGGTCGCGTCCTCCAGCATTAACCCGATCTGTTTTTCACCCATCTCAGACAACAGGTCAGTGACCTCGCCTTCGAGGCGTTTCATCTGCTCCATTGCGACATAGAGGAAGTTGCCAGACCCACAGGCCGGATCAAGCACCTTGATCTCGCACAGCTTGGTATGAAACGCCTTCACTGCGCTCGTCGCATCTTTGGCTTTGCCGCGTTCGAACAGTAATTGCGCCTCGGTCTTCACTGTCTCCCAATCGGCGCGTAACGGTTCCATGAGGGTCGGGCGCACCAACCGCTCGACATAAGCGCGCGGCGTATAATGCGCGCCCAGCTTGTGACGGTCGCGTTTGCTCAAGGCGCGCTCCAGCAGCGTGCCGAAAATTGCAGGCTCAACTTCGCGCCAATCCGCATTGGCCGCTTCGATCAACAGGTCAAGTTGTTCAGCGCGCACGGGCAAGGCGTCACATTCTTTGAACAACCCGCCATTGAACCGTTTCAGGTCCGTGCGCAAGGCAACAGAAAACCCGCCCGTGTTCATCTTCGCCCATAAGTCTTCAATCATCGGTTTGAAGTTATCAGGCTGTCCACGCAGGGATTCGAGCAACTCAGTAAAGCTGCCTTTGGGGATTAGGTTGACGTCCTCAGCGAACATCGTGAACAGCGCTCGCATCAAGAACCGCGCAACGTCTTCCGTCGCATGGCCATCTTTCTCGAACGATTGGCCCAGCGCGGCGAGGTGCTCAGCGATTTTCCGCGTAACCCGTGCCGAAACGCGGCTAGGGTCCAGCGCCATCGGATCGGTCCAGACCGTGTGCAGAAGTTTGCGAATATCAGGATCGGTTAGTTGGTCTAGCTCGATACGGAAGCGCGATGCGTCGGGAAAGTGCGCATAGTTCTTACCGGACAGCGAGAAATCCGCCCAGAGTTCAATCACATGGCCTACATCGACGATAATCAAAAAGGGCGGCCATTCCGGCAGACCTTTAGCGTAATTCTCCGCTTGGCCTTTCGCCGCGAGCATGGATTGCGCCCAGGCTGCGGTTCCACGGACACCGTGACCCGTGCGCGTTGGAGTAGGTGCGTTTTCCAATACGGCAATTTTCGCGGGATCGGTTGGCTTCTGTTTCGCCTCGACGCCTTGCTTTGCCTCCAGAACGAAGCAGTCCTTCTTGTAAAGGTCGATGCGTCCAGCGCGGGTGGACCCGTCCCGCTTAGGGATCGCGACGGCGCGCTCAAAAACATAGTCGTTGTCGTCGTCGGAGGCGCTTGATCCAGTCGGGCGCTCGGCCCCGATCACATCGCAAAACTCTGAGAGAAAAAGCTGATAATTCGCCCGCTCATTCGCCCCGCTTTTAGCCCAACGGTCAATGAACGTCTGAATTTTTGTCGTTTCGGTCACCCGCGCCTCAATCTTGTAGCTGCCCCCAGACGCAACTGTCAGTAGCTATCGTCAAAGAGCAAGCCAGAATCATGCGAATCTCCAGAATTTGTTGGCGACAAGATTTCATTGTGGTGAGCCCTATGCTGCAAGCGTGTCAATCGAACCCATAATCTAAATCGCTGTCTTTCGATTTTGACGGCATGCTGTCGCGCGCGTGCTTCTCGGCCTCGTGCATCTCTCTCACCTGCTGGCTAATCGCATCTCTGAGTTCCTTTTCACTCAACGGTCGTTTTGGTTCTGATCGCCGCCGTTGACGGCTGTCTTGGGAGTGTTGGGCGCTATCGATGTTGGCTTCGGCCTTAGTATTCTTGCTTGGTAAACGATCATCATCACGCTCTGCCGCTGACCGTTCTGCGTTTCTTCGAAGTTCTTCCTCTGCTCGTCTTTCTCTTTCGACGAGTTTCCGTTCTTCTGCTGCCAGCACATCCCTGAGTTCGGCCTCGGTCAACCTATTCGGTTTGGGCGGCGATGCTACTTTCGAGAAAGTGATATCGACGGTGCGATGGACACCGCCGAAGCGACCGACGCACTTTCGCTAACCTGATCCGGTACGAAACTCGTCAACGAGGTCTGCCCATTCTTGCATAAGCTTGACACGCTGGTCCCAATACGTCGCGCGATTATATGCGCGACGCACTGGGTTTGTGTCTTGGTGCGCGAGGGCAGCCTCAATCACCTCAGCGTCAAATCG
>CAZXMX010000185.1:0-6524 GCA_964641645.1 uncultured Neomegalonema sp. | reverse complement strand
GACAGGGCCTGACCGCTGATGGTTCGGCCTTTCTCGCTGGCCAGCAGCAGCATTTGATCCGCCAGTTGGCGCTGTGTGACGTAGGTTTTGAGCGAGGTGTTTTTGAGGGCTTCGGCCTCGGTCTCGGCGAATGGCATGCCTTTTTGTTGGGCCTTGGCTTCAAGGACACGGCGAATGCGATCTCCAGCGACAAGGCCGGGGAGGATTGCATTGCAGCGGATGCCGTCAGGACCCAGCTCGACCGCCAGTGATTTGGTCAACCCGATCACCCCCCATTTTGCCGCTGAATACGGCGTTCGCATCGCAAAGCCGAGCCGACCGGCGGCGGAACTCAGGTTGATGATGCTCGCGTTTTCGGACTCGCGCAGATGGGGAAGGGCGGCTTGGACGCAGTTGAACTGTCCGGTCAGACAAACATTGACGCAGTGATCCCAATCGCTGGGGTCGATATCCTCAACCTTGGCCGTCGGCCCGGCGATACCGGCGTTGTTTATGAGGACATCAAGGCCGCCCATCCGTTCGGCGGCTTCCGAGATAAATCCCGCAATAATCGGACGGTCGGTCACATCGGCGAGTGCGGTAAAAAAGTCGGGGTCTGTTTCCTGCAGAGCTACAACCGCTTCGGCATCGACATCGCAGACCGAAATTTTGGCCCCTTCTTCCGCGAAGGCGCGTGCCGTTTCCAAACCAATGCCCGAGGCACCAGCGGTGATCGCAACTTTGATGTCTTTCAGGTTCAGGTCCATTGGTGCCTCCGAGGTTTTTCAGAAGCAGGAGTACCCCGCCGAAGCGGGGCTGGACAATCCTTAACGTGGGGATCGTTTCGCGAGGATGCGCTGTAAGGTGCGTCGGTGCATATTAAGACGGCGCGCGGTCTCGCTGACATTTCTGTCGCATAGCTCAAAGACCCGCTGGATATGTTCCCACCGTACGCGGTCGGCGGACATCGGGTTTTCGGGCGGCGGCGGTTTGGCCTCCGTCGGGGCGCGAAGCGCGTTCTCGATATCGTCGGCATCCGCCGGTTTCGAGAGGTAATCGACGGCCCCCGCTTTGACCGCTGCGACCGCCGAAGCAATCGCACCATATCCCGTGAGAATAATGATTTTGGCGTCTTCCCGATGTCCGCGCAGTGCCTCGACAACATCGAGGCCGGTCCCGTCTTCCAGTCGAAGATCGACCACGGCATAGGCAGGGGCGCCAGATTTAATCATACTGATCCCTTCGGAAACGCTCTCCGCGAGGGAGACGGCAAAGCCGCGACCCTCCATCGCGCGTGCGAGACGGTTGCGAAATGCTGCGTCGTCATCCACGATCAAAAGGCTTGGGTCGTCTCCGATGGGAAGCAAGTCAGGCGTGTCCATCCCGTCTAATTCTCCAATAACTCAATATCGTAGGATAAATATGCAACGCGGCGGAGTGTCTTCAAGCCTGATTTCAACATCAGTCGCTCCTGTTTTTGTCCTGTTGTGGAGTACGGGTTTTATTGGTGCAAAGTTTGGGCTGCCATACGCCGAGCCGCTGACCTTTTTATCGATCCGATTTGGACTGGTCGTCGGGCTGATGTCGATTTGGGTGTTGGTGAGCAAAGCTGTCTGGCCGACTCCGCAAGAGACCCGTGCGTTGCTGCTCGTTGGGGCTTTGTTGCACGGGGTCTACCTAGGCGGGGTTTTCACGGCGATTTGGCTCGGACTAGAGGCAGGGCTTGCGGCTTTGATTGTCTGCATGCAGCCCATCCTTTCGGCGGTTTTGGCGCGTTGGATGCTCGGTGAGCGGATGACGCAAACGCAATGGTTGGGCTTGTTCATTGGGCTGATCGGTGCGGGGTTGGTTGTCTCGCGAAAGCTGGGCGGCGGCGTTGGCGATTGGGGCGGGTTGGGGCTATGTGTCGCGGGGTTGTTCGGGATCTCTGTCGCAACGATTTATCAAAAGAAGCACTGTGCCAGTGCGCCGATGCGCTCGGGTGCCGTTGTGCAATATCTGGGAGCGCTGGCGGTCGTGATGCCTTTGGCATTCCTTTTCGAGACCCGCGAAGTGGCTTGGACAGGAGAGTTTGTCTTTGCGCTGGGTTGGCTGGTGTTCGTGTTGTCGCTGGGGGCCGTGGGGCTCTTGATGAGTCTGATCCAGCGCGGAGAAGCCTCGAAAGTGGCCAGCCTGTTTTTCCTCGTTCCGCCGTGCACAGCCCTAATCGCGTGGGCAATGTTTGGTGAAACATTGGGTTGGCTCGCCATTCTGGGGGTCGCACTGACCGCAGTTGGCGTCGCAACGGTGATGCGCGGCGGCGCTAAAACTGATTCAGTGGAATCTTGAGATAACTGCCCCCGTTGGATTCTGGATCGGGGACGCGGCCTGCTCGCAAGTTGAGTTGTAGCGCGACCAACATCCGGTCCGGCAATTTCAGCGTTGCGTCGCGGGTCTTGCGCAATTCGAGGAACGCGTCTCGCGAAACGCCGCCGCCAATATGGGTGTTCCCGGCGCGCTGCTCTGCGACGGTCGATTCCCAAGCAGGCTCGCGCCCACCGGCACAATAGTCGTGGCCGACAAAGAGGCGGGTTTCGTCCGGCATCGCAAGAATAGCTTGGATAGATTCCCAAAGGTCTTCAGCAGAACCGCCCGGGAAGTCACAACGTGCGGACCCCGAATCTGTGTGCATCAACGTGTCATGGATAAAGGCTGTATCCCCAATCGAATAACTGATGGATCCCAAGGTATGCCCGGCGGAAAGCCTCACGGTGGCGTTCAAGTTGCCGATTTCAAAGCTGTCTCCGTCTGACCAGAACTTATCGTAATGGGTCGTCGGATCGAGCTGAGGCAGATTGTAGAAACCGCGCCAAAGCTCTGCGATGTCCTTGGTTTTTTCTCCGATCGCATTGGGCGCGCCAAAGCGATCCTTCAACCAAGCCGAGGCCGTAACATGATCAGCGTGCGGGTGGGTGTCGAGAACCCAGGCGACCGTGAGGCCCTGAGATTCGACCTCAGCTGCCAGTCGCTCCGCATTTTCAAGCGAAAGCCGCGCCGCGCGTAGGTCGTAATCCTGAACAGAGTCAATGATCGCAGCCTGCTTGGTGTCGGGGCAGGCGACGATATATTGGATGCTGCCCGTGATCGGATCATAAAGGCCCGTTACGTCTGGCGAACCAGCGCCCCGGGAGGGATTGAGCCGTTTGGTGTATTCTACAGTCATTCGACGTAAATAGGGGCAGGTTGCCTCACAATCAAGCCAAGACTGCGTGAGATAAACGGGAATATTACCCCATATGGCAAGCGACCGCTTCGGCCATGCTTTCAGGCGTTGCTTCGCCGCCCTTGAAGTAGGTTCGATACTGCGCTTCTCGGTCGAGCAGATAGATAATGTTCGAGTGATCCATCGAGTATCCGTCTTGAAAGTCAGGGTCGGCTACGCGGTTGTAATAGACCCGGAAAGACTTCGCGGTCTTTGCGATCTCGTCAGACGTTCCCGTTAAACCGAGCATATCGTCATGGAAGAACGAGGCGTATTCACCGACCTTTTCAACCGTGTCCCGTTCGGGGTCGACGGTGATGAAGACGGGTTTGACCTTCAAGTCATGCTCTTCTTCTAAGATATCGACTGCGGCAGCGACTTCCGCGAGTTCCATCGGGCAAACATCAGGGCAGGTCGCGTAACCGAAATAGACAAGAGAAGGTGCACCCTTCAGGGTTTCAGAGCCTTGTCGTTCGCCAGACTGACCGGTCAGTTCAAACGGGCCACCGATGCTGGCGCTGGTAATTCCGCCGGGGCAATCCCGAGCGCCCGGCATCTTGCCTCCTAACGCTGTGTAGCCACCGATGCCGACCACGCCAGCGAACAAAATGCCGCCAACAACCAAAGAAGCAGAGCGTAGCGCGTTCATTAAAGTGGTCTCCCGTGTTTTTCGTGTCATATCAGTGAGGATAGGCTGTGCCAAACCTTCGCGGCTTTGTTTGCCCCGCGGCGGACCTGAGTTGGAAGTCACGTTGCTGGCATAAGCCGATAAGAAAGACTGGTCATGGCGATGGAAGTCGACATCGATAAGAGCGCTGAGCCGCCATTGACGGCGGGGCCAGAATTATCGTTGGCACATGAGCGGCGCTATGGCGTGCGCGCGGTGACCCTGTCAAATATTCGTTGGGTCGCCATCGCGGGCCAACTTTTGACGGTGCTGATCGTTCATTTCGGCTTGGGCTTCAATCTGATGCTCGTTCCCAGTCTGGCCGTCATTCTAGTTTCCATTTGGTTCAATATCATTGCCACGACATTTTTGCCTGCAAACGCTCGACTGTCCGAGCGTGTGGCGCTCGGCTGGTTGTTGTTTGATGCCGCTGGAATGGCAACCTTGCTGGCATTGTCCGGCGGGTTATCGAATCCGTTTTGTATTCTGTTTCTTTCGACGACAACAATTTCTGCTGCTGCGTTGACCAAATCGAGCGCGCGGGTCGCGATGGTGGCCTGTGTTCTAATGATCGTTCTGGTCGAAGTGTTTCATGTTCCTTTGGTGCGACACTCCGGCGAGGAGGTTGTGCTGCCCGTGATCTATCGCGTCGGTTTTGGAATTGCTCTCCTCGTCGGGGTTGCTTTCATCGGCGGATATGTTGGTCGGATCGCCGAAGAAACATTCCGGATGTCACAGGCTTTGTCGGCGACCCAGCTTGCCCTGTCACGCGAACATCAATTGTCTTCGCTCGGTGCAATGGCTGCGGCGGCTGCGCATGAACTTGGAACACCGCTTGCGACGATTGCGTTGACAGCACGCGAGATGGAGCGAGAGCTCGCCGAGGGCGCGGACGAAGAGGGCGACCTCGCGCTCATTCGTGAACAGATCGCGAGGTGTCGAGATATTCTGGCCGGACTGACCAAGTTCCAGCGCGGCGATGTTGCCCCGTTTCATAGGGCACCGCTGTTGTCGGTTCTTGAGGAAGCGGGAGCGCCTTTTAGCCGCTCCGAAAAGGAAGTTGTTTTCACGGTCAATGGGGAAGTCGTTCACGACGTTGCGCCGCTAACCCCCGAGATTGACCGTGGCCCGGAGATTGTTCAGGGCCTGCGGAACCTGATCCAAAATGCATTAGACTTTGCGCATTCGCGCGTCTCGATCCATTGCCGTATCCAAGAGGACCAGATTGAGGTTCGGATCGAAGACGATGGGTCGGGCTTTCCGTCCGAATTGTTAGGGCGACTCGGGGAACCCTTTGTCACGAGCCGCTCGAGCCGGAAGGGCGAGGATGCAGGTTATGAAGGCATGGGCCTCGGGATCTTCATTGCGAAGACGCTGTTAGAGCGAAGCGGTGTGGCGATTTCCTTTTTCAATCGACGGGCGTCACGTGGTGTCAAAGATCGCGGCGCGACTGTGCAACTCATTTGGCATCGCCAAAGAGAAGGAAAACAGGATTGGCAATCCTAAACCCACCAGTTGCCTCGTTTTAATACCCATTTAGCCGGCTACGGTTGTGTGCGGTGCGTAAATGCAGCCTGCACTTTGCGCTGGCAAAATCTGTTCGTTCAACGTAAACATTTGATGGGACGCAGAACGAATTAAGAAGACGAGCAGAATGCCTGCACCCAGTAGGAAGATTGTTTTTGGCACGCCACTCATTGTGGCCTGCGCTTCGCCTGCTTGGGCGGAGGGTGAAAGTTTGCTTGCGACCACGAGCAGCCTGCCGATGGTTGCGCTGGCTTGCTGCGCGACGCTTGGTCTTGGCGCAGCGGCGTTCGCATTTTCACGAAAAGCGCAAGTCGAACGGATCGCGGATGAACGGGTTAGCAAGGCGCAACGCGTTGCTGACACCACGGCTCAGGCTTTGGACGCACTCCTCCTTGACCGAGCAGATGGCGCGGCCATCTGGACCGGGCGTCAGCTGCAAATGGCAATTGGGGCGGCGGAACCGCTCAATGATCTCGATGGTGATGCTTCGCTGGAAACCGTGGCCGGGCTTTTGGCTGCTCCGGCATTTTCTGGGCGTATTGCCGAGGCTCTGAATGCTCTGATCGATCGCGGAGTGCCGTTCGAACATTCCGTCAATGCGCCGGGGACAGGTTCACGGACGATTGTTGGGCGCACCTTGGGTGGGCGAGCGATGGTTAGCCTGATCGAGGGGCAAGGCGAAGGACGCCCGCTGACCGCCGATGAGGCGCGGCTTCGGCGTGCTGACGCGCTACATGGCCAGCTCGCGGAGAGTTTTGATCATGCCCCGCTGATCGCGTGGCGTCGTGATACCGAAGGACGATTGGTCTGGGTGAACCGAGCTTACGTTGATGCCGTTGAAAGCAGCGCGCCAGAAGATGTTGTTGCGCAGCAAACGGAGCTTGTTTTCGGAGATAACGCAAACTTGGTTTTGGAGTTGGCCGAGGGGGCGCGTCTGTCATCGCGCCCGAAGACGGCCCGCGCGGCAACAGTTGTCGGCGGCGCGCGTCAGATGCTTGAGTTCCGCGAAGTTCCCGTTTCAAATGGATCGCTGGGATTTGCGACTGATGTGACTGCACAAGCGGGGGCGGCGGAGGCGCTGCAACAGCAAATCGAGGCCAATGAAGCGAC
>CAZXMX010000184.1:0-6571 GCA_964641645.1 uncultured Neomegalonema sp. | reverse complement strand
CCCTTTTTGCTTGCTCCTTTAGGGTGAATAGCATGATGGTAGGGGTAAAGGGCGTAGGCGGAGTATTGTGACTCAATTTCGGTGGATCTTTAGCGCGGTTTGGATCGCCCTCAGCGGTCAAGCGCATGCTGCGATGTGCCCCGGCACGAATGAAGGCTTGCTCCTCCATAGCTGTACAGCGTCCACCGAAGCCTCGCTCGTGGTGCTGGAGCCAGACGCGCCTGTTCCCGACAATCTCGCGGTTTCCGATAAAACCACGCTGGTCATCACCGGCGCCTACACCAGCGGCGAGAGGGTGGAGCCAGAGGGCTTCGTGCTGGATCGCGGCAAACCCTTTGACCCCTATATTCAGGGCTGGGACGGCTTGCTCTTAATTACCCCAGAAGGCGATCTTAGCCTACACCATGTCTCGCGGGTGAGATTTCGCGGGGCCCTCAGCAACCTGCGTTCAAAGGCGCAGCGCCGCGCCTTCGTGGCCCGAGCCAAGCAGCTTGGCTTGTCCGCAATTCAAAGCCATTTGCTGATTACGGACGGCGCGCTCGACGTGCGCGAAGTTTCTGGTGCGCCCCAGTTTCGTCGTCGCATCGTCTTTTCTTACCCAGATGGCGAGTACGGAATTTTCGACAGCGGAGACCGCGCGTTGACTTTGTTCGAGGCCGCCAATGAAGTCGCCGATCTTTACGATCCCGAGATGGCCTTTAATCTGGATATGGGCAGCTATGATTACTGCGCGTTGACTGCCAAAGGCACCGAGACGAACTGTGGGGATCTCGCCCGCAGCGCGACCCGCAAACTTTCGAACATTCTGGTGTTCACACAGGATTGACCTGGCCACGCTTCGCACCACTTAATCGGTTGTCTAACGCAACCAAAAAGCAGAGCGCATATATGGCCGAGTACACACCCCCGAAAGTCTGGAAGTGGGAATCCGAGAACGGCGGCGAGTTCGCCAGCACCAACCGTCCCACGGCAGGGGCGACGCACGATGCCGAACTTCCGCGCGGCAAACACCCGATGCAGCTTCATTCCCTGGCTACGCCGAACGGTGTGAAGGTGACGGTGATGCTCGAAGAGCTGTTGGCGCTCGGCCACAAAGGGGCTGAGTACGACGCCTATGTTATCGACATTCGTGAGGGCGCTCAGTTCGGCAGCGGCTTTGTCGAAATCAACCCAAACTCAAAAATCCCCGCGCTGATGGATCACAGCACGCCGACACCGACCCGCGTTTTCGAATCCGGTGCGATCCTGATGTATCTGGCTGAAAAGTTCGGCGCGTTCCTGCCGACCGACGGCGCGGCGCGCGCTGAGACGCTGTCGTGGCTGTTCTGGCAAATGGGCAGCGCGCCGTACCTTGGCGGCGGCTTCGGTCACTTCTATGCCTATGCGCCGTTCAAAATCGAATACTGCATCGACCGTTTCGCGATGGAGACCAAGCGTCAGCTTGATGTGCTCGACCAGCGCCTCGCGGACAACGAATACCTTGCTGGTGCGGACTATACGATTGCCGATATCGCGGTTTGGCCTTGGTACGGCGTTCTGACTCAAGGTAAGCTCTATAACGCCGGTGAGTTCTTGGATGTTGAATCCTACAAGAACGTTCGCCGCTGGACCGAACAAATCGCCCAACGCGAGGCCGTCAAACGAGGCCGCATGGTCAACCGCATCAGCGGCCCCGAAGAAGAACAACTCCACGAACGCCACGACGCCAGCGACTTCGACACAAAGACCCAAGACAAGCTGAAGGCCTAAGAACCAACCCTGCGCCCGACCACGCGGGCGCAGGGTCCCGTCTGGGCTGTCCCTCGTAAGGCGACAGAAGGTGTCCTGGCCCAAATGGACCGGGACACCTTAATTGATCAACCCAACATCGTCTCGTAGATCGGATAGCGATGGCACAGCGCCGTCGCTTTTTCCTTCACGGCGGCTTCAACGGCACCATTGCCGTCGGCACCATTCGCGGACAAACCATCGACGACTTCAACGATCATCCGAGCCACTTCGCGGAAGTCTTCTTCGTTAAATCCGCGCGTGGTTCCGGCAGGGGTGCCGAGGCGAATGCCCGACGTCACCATCGGCTTTTCCGGGTCGAACGGAATGCCGTTCTTGTTGCAGGTTATATGCGCGCGGCCCAGGGCGGCTTCGGTATCGTTGCCCTTCACGCCTTTGGGGCGCAAGTCGACGAGCATGACATGCGTGTCGGTCCCACCAGTGACAATATCGAGACCGCCTTTGATCAACTCATCCGCCAAAGCCTGCGCGTTGCGGATCACCTGTCCGGTATAGTCTTTGTATTCGGGTGTCATCGCCTCGCCAAATGCGACGGCTTTGGCCGCGATGACGTGCATCAGCGGTCCGCCTTGCAGACCGGGGAACACAGCCGAGTTGATTTTTTTTGCCAGCGCCTCGTCGTTCGTAAGGATGATCCCGCCGCGCGGTCCCCGCAAAGTCTTGTGCGTCGTGGAGGTCGCGACGTGGCAATACTCCATCGGGTTCGGGTGATGCCCACCCGCGACCAATCCGGAGAAGTGCGCCATATCAACGTGCAGGATTGCACCGACTTTATCGGCAATTTCGCGGAAGCGTTTGAAGTCAATCTGGCGCGGGATCGCAGACCCACCGGCGATAATCATCGCGGGCTTGTGCTCGACGGCCAGCGCCTCGACCTGATCGTAATCAATCAAGTTCGTATCTTCCGTCACGCCGTATTGAACGGCGTTAAACCACTTGCCCGACAGGTTAGGCCGCGCGCCGTGGGTCAAGTGACCACCCGAGGCGAGGTCCATACCCAGCACGGTATCGCCGGGTTTGATCGTCGCGAGCATCACGGCTTGGTTTGCCTGCGCCCCTGAATGTGGCTGCACATTCGCAAAGTTGCAGCCGAACAGTTTACAAATGCGCTCAATCGCCAAGTCTTCCGCGACATCAACATGCTGACAGCCGCCATAGTACCGGCGCCCCGGATAGCCCTCGGCGTATTTGTTGGTCATGACCGACCCTTGCGCCTCCATCACGGCGCGCGAGACGATGTTTTCGGAGGCGATTAACTCAATCTCGTCGCGCTGACGGGTCAGCTCATGGGTGATCGACTGAAACAAGGCAGGATCTCGCGACTCGAGCGAGTCGGTGAAGAATGCACCGCGATTGGGTGCGCTGAAGCCATCGGCCATATCAATCTCCAGAAAAATCGGGTTGGAGGTGGTAGAGGCAATCTGGCTCGAAGATTCAACATGTTTTTTGCCACAGGCCCGCGAGCCGCCTCTCAACGGTTGCAAGACGCTGGAATAGAGCGCCTTACACCGTTTAACCGGGGCTTTGCTGACTAACCGCCGGGTTTGCGAACGAACAAGAGACGAACCCGACCTGTCGATTCTGTTTCAGTCCAGGCATTCTCTTTGTCGAGATCCTCCGCCCAGCCCAGCATCTCAGCGTTGCTGCGGTAATAGAGGCGCCAATCCATCAGGCATTCCATCGGCCACAAATTACTGTTCGGGCCTTTGTTCATGTTCGCTAGGATCATCAACCCACCGGGTTTCACGAGTTCAAACAGCGATTTGGCAAGGCTCCGCGCTCGGCGGTCTTTTAGGTAATCAAACAGATCGACCGAATACACGATATCCTGCGTGCCGGTCTGTTGGTCTCCAAGATTCCCGTTAAGAATATCCGTGAAGGATTGGTTCAGGCAGGTGAGGGTCGCACCGGCCCCGTGCGCCATCGTCGCGGGAAAATTCTTCTCGTATGCGTGTTGCAGCGCCAATTCTTCTTGATCGACCAGCGTGTACTCGAATTTTGTCGTCTCGCGCGCGGTCTGCTCGAAAACTTGGCGGACCTCATGTGCGGGGCCGCTCCCGAGGCCGAGAATACGCGCCGTCTCTCCAACAGGCTTTGACCGAGCCATCTTCAGCACGGTGTCGGACACAACGTTCGTGCGGGTGGCAATACACTCAGTGACATCCAGCCCGAGGCGGTGAACAATCTGTCCGTAGGTGCTCTTGCCCTCGCGTTTCCAGTCAAAAACGTAGTTCATTACCTCCAAATCGCCGGGATAACCGAGCGGCTTAGCGTAGCTGCGCTCCCAGATCGGTCCGTGGCAAAATTCCGGGGTCAACACCAACTCGGTGACCCGCTTCAACGCGCTCAGGCTCTCTTTGTCGCCCATTACGCTTTCTACGGCTTCATTGCCGCGCAGCCATAACTCTCGCCATTGTGGCATCATCTGCTCAAGGCACAGTTCAAACGCACCGTTGCTATCTTTTTTCGACATGTCGAGCAGATCGCTGCGTTGTTCGAGAAACGTGCGATAGCTGCGAAAAGTCGACAGAACATCCGAACACAGCACGCGATACGCTGACGGAACACCATCTGGGCTGGTCGGTTGAAGCGTCGCGAAATGGCCGCGCATCCGGGCTTGCGCGTCCTTTTTGCGAAGGGCAGGGATATCGACGAAGGTGTCATCGAAATTCAGGGCTACCTTTGACCCAAAGCCTGAGGGTTCAACCCGTTTGATCGTGGCCCGACCGCTAAAAATCGGAATGCCAAATTGCTCAATGGACAAGGGAAGGCTTTCGCCAACCGCCACATGGTTTTCCTGACTATCCTTTGACGTCACTGCGATGCCGCTCAGGCTGATGTCGCAGATCCGCCATTCTTTGTTTTCCAGCAACACGCGGGGTTGTGGGCTCGGAAATATCTCGATCGGGTCATATCGTTGTGGACGAAAGAAAGCCCGTCTTCCGGATGATCCACGCAATTCTTCGTAATGTTGAGTTTCACTGGCCACGTAGATCCCCGAACTTCATCTCAAATCATGCAGCCATCCCAGCAATCGCTGCGCCACGTAGGTAGAGCAAACGCGATAGCGCTCGAAGTCAATTGCGAAAGCAGGGTCGGAAATAACCTTACGTCTGAAAATGTTGGGGAAAAACGTTATAGGTCAGATGTTTGATTGTTGTGTGTCTCTGCTGCCAAGTCTTGAAAAAATCTCCTCCCACTCGCCGTTTGAGTGGGTAACGTTATGGGTAACAAAGCTCAAAACGTTATTTTTGCCAGATATTTAAGCACGTAATGGCCGAAATGGAGCGATTACGGACACTGTCGCGTACCGGAATGACTCGGGCTGATCCATCGATTTCCTGCCGCGACGGCCACGATAGCGCTCGGTCACGTTGCGCATCAGACGCTCAGCGGAGGTCTCCACGATTTTCAGTTCGCCCATCTATGCCGCTTCCGCCATTTCAGCGTTGATATGGACTGCTCACCGCTTCAACATCGGCCTCGCAGATGATCGAGAAGAGAGAATAGAATGAGTGATTTCGCAACCTTCCATGAGAAATTCTCGCCCGAAGAATTTGAGGCGCAGTATAATTTGCGGGTGAGCCGTCCCGACTTTGACGTAACGGTCATCGCTGACTGGCAGGCGCGCAGCGATGCCGCTGGCGAGACAATGATTTGCGGTCGTGATATTCGGTATGGCGACGGCGAACGTCAAAAGCTCGACGTCTACCCGTGCGGCGAAACAAGTGCGCCGACACTGGTCTATTTTCACGGGGGCTACTGGCATCGCGGTGACAAGTCCCTCTACGCTTTTCTAGCACAACCCTTCGTGGCCGCTGGCGTGAACGTCGTTGTCATCGGTTACGACCTTTGCCCGACTGTAACGCTCACGCGTATTTCTGAAGAGGCTCGCGAAGCGATGGCCTACATCCGGCGCAATGCCGCTGACCTTGGGGTGAACCGAGATCGTATCTTGGTCATGGGTCATTCTGCGGGCGGCCATATTGCCGAGATGATGATGGGAACGGATTGGCCTGCGCTCGCAGATGATCTTCCGAAAGATCTCATCAAGGCAGGAATTCCGATCTCGCCGCTCAGCCTGCTGGAGCCTGTGCGCCTTACGCAAGGACTGAACGCTGAAATAAGAATGAACGCGGAGGAGGCCGAACGCGAAAGCCCAATGCTCAACCACCACCCGAAAACCAATGCGCCTCAATTGGTCGTCGTTGGTGGGGCCGAAACCGATGAGTTTCATCGCCAAGCGCAAATGTATGTCGATGCGTTTGGAAACGGCGAGCGATCTGTAAAGCTATTCGTCGTGCCAGAGGTCGATCACTTCGACGAATTGAACGTTCTTGCCGATACAGGCAGTCCGCTCTTTCAAACCGTCATGGCAATGCTGCCGAGATAGCAAGCGCCAAATCCCACTCACTAAAAAAGATGGTGCCGATCGTGGGTGAGACTGCCTCCCTCTTTTTACGTCTTAGAGAGGCCATCGCAGTTTCGCTGCCTACTTAAGCGAACCTGCAATCGGTTTCAGAGCGCGGTAGAGTGCGCGATACCTTCCAAGCCGAGCCGTATGATGATCTGCCATCTTATCGTCCGGTGTGAATGCGCGATCCACTTCCGGCGCTGTTACGATCTCTTCAATCGTCCCCGCCCCATTCGCGACCATTGCAAGACGCGCCGCACCAAAAGCGGGACCGGTCTCTGCATCTTGATATCGCTTCAACGGCAGGCCCAACGCGTCCGAGATGGTTTGCAACAAATGATCGCTCCGTGCGCCGCCCCCGATCACAGC
>CAZXMX010000183.1:0-6691 GCA_964641645.1 uncultured Neomegalonema sp. | reverse complement strand
TGCGGGTTCGATTGAGAACCAGCCACATGCCGATGCCAATCACGACAGCCGCCAAAAAAATCACCGATCGCGCGATTGGGTACGTAATATAGACGACGTCTCCTGACCGCTTCACTGTCGAAATGAAGAACGTCTGCATCGATCCAAACAGCCAACTAGGGGTGGGGATCGACGTGGTGAGTGACCCAAAAATCCAGCGCATCAAATCAGCTGCAACGACGGAGATACCAATCGTCACGAGCGTCTGTCGCAGGTCATCGCCTTCCATGCGGCGAAATACAAATATCTGAAGCAGCAAACCAAAGGCCGCGGAGACGACAAACGCCACTGGAAACGCGAGCAACCAATATCCGGTGGCGTCCGCGATCTCATACCCGATATATCCGCCGAGCAAGAACAGTGACCCATGCGCAAGATTCACGTTCCGCATTAAGCCGAAGATCAGCGTAAAACCGCTCGCAACGAGAAAATAGACGCCGCCGAGTGTGATGCCGTGAAAAACGGCCTGAACAAACGTCTTCTTTCGCCCCATCACCTCGACGAGGCCCTTTGGCCAGATCGCGAAGAGTGACCAGACGAACGCTAAAATCGCGGCAGCGATGATCGCAGTCCAAATCGGATGGCGTGAGGCAAATGATTTCATTGCCGCCCACTCCTGGCAGCGCAAGTTTTCAACGCTGTCAAAACCGCAAACATGTGCGCAGAGCACTCCCCAAAAGAATCGGCTTCTTTCAGAAGAAGGCTAAAGGACGTGTGCAGCTTAAGCGTACCTGAAAGTCTGTTCTGTTGACGCTCGATTGCTCAATCGATTCTGGCGAGCGGGCGTGCCGCCGTCCTGATACGCTTCAAACGCGTGCCGTCGGGCACCCCTACGTAACGTGGGCAACGCGGCGATAGTCGCTCGGCGGTATCCCGACGTTAGAGGTGAAGAATCGCGTGAAACTGGCCTGAGAAGAAAAGCCAAGATCATAGCTGATCTCTGTCACGGACTTATCCGACGTCATTAGATCTTCGATGGCTTGTTCAGCCCGGAGAGTGTTGAGATAGAGGTTGGGGGTAATCCCCATCTGCTTCTTGAAAAGCTTGAAGAAATGCGGTCGCGATAAGCCAGCCTCTCGGGCCAGCCAATCCATCTCGACTTCATCTGCAAAGTTCTCGCGCATCAGCTTCAGGGAACGGCGCACTCGATAATCTGAGAACTTACTGCGCGCCAACCCGATCGGCGATCGATCTTTGGCTCCGCTCCAAGAGTTTTCGTAGCAAAGCCGTGCGGTTTCATAGAGGTGGCTGTCAAACTGATCCGAACTCTCTTGTTCCATCAAGAGGGACGCCAACCGGAGAATCCACCGGTTAATCTCGGACGTCAGTTGGATGTCAGGACGACCGAAGCTCATTCCGCAATCGGTGTTTTCGCCGGTCTCTACGAACCACATGGGCTTTATATAGAGAACCAAGCACATGCAGGGCTCATCGGGATTTACCAGCTCAAAGTTATGCGATTCCCACGGGCTGACGGCGACAGCTTGCGTGGTGTTAACGTTGAAGACATCGGAGCCGACACGGATAGTGCCTCGCCCACCATCCAGGTAGAACACCAGATGGCCTTCGCGATGAGCGTGGGTAATGATCGGCTTCGAGAGCTGATAAAGCGCAGCGCGGCCAAAATCCCCATGGTGCACGGAAACCGCTTCACTCATTGGCATATCCTCCCAAAAGCAGCACGGTGTTCTGCGACACCTTAACTGCAGGAGAGTATCTCACCCGATGAATCGGCGATTTGCAAGGCTGAATGAGAGACAGACAGATTAGGCGGGCGTCGCGAACCCAAACTTCGATTGCTTGGGTTCGCGGTTGGTTCAGATCAGTACTTCGCTTTACAGACGGGCGTTTCGCGTGCTGGAAGACCAATTTCAGCAAAGGCCGCTGGGTCAATCCCAAGAGTCTGATTCACGTTCGGAATGATCTTGACCAGTTTGTTTGCGAGCGTTCCATCGTCCAGCTCAACAACTTCAGTGACGAAGTTCGTTCCAATGGCCTGACGGTTGTCGTCGAGCGTGATCTTGCCATTTGGTGCATCAAGTTCCAGCGATGCGAGGCAGCCACGGAAAGCTTTGTGACCATCAGACAGGTCGCCTTTGACCTCATCCATGCATTGTACCATCGCAGTCGTTGCGTTGTAGTAACCCGTTCCAAGAAGCGAAGGGCTTGGGAAACGCTCTTCAGGTTTGAAGGTATCCTGATATTTCTTCACGTAAGCCTGCCACTTTTCGTCGTCCCACGTATCGGCTTGTGGACCGGAGGATGGAACGCCAATCAGGGCTTTCTTCGCTGAGCCTTTTGAACTGAGGACAGTGCCGTCCACCATGATCGACCCACCGATGAGGTTCGCGTCACCGCCAGCCTGTTGGTACTGGTTGAGGAAATTGACCGCATCGCCGCCGCCAAGACCCAGGTAGATCGCGTCGACGTCATCTGGCAGTTGGGCAATGATCGAGCCAAAATCTTTCGTTCCAAGCGGCACCCAGAGGCGCTCGGTAATTTCGCCGCCGGCCTGACAGAACTCTGTCGCAAATCCGAAGACCTGCGTGTAGATGAACGAGTAATCTTCACCCACCGTCGCAACCGTCTCGTAGCCTTTTTCGTTATAGACGTAATCGCCCAGGCCCGCCGACCACTGCGCGCCATCCATATTAAAACGGAAGAAGTTGTCCGATGGCTTGACGTAGGTCGTTTCCTGAGCACCAGAAATGCCGTTGATGAAGGTCACTTGCGATTGCGTTTTGGAATAATCACGGATCGCGATCCCCTCAGAGCCTGAGAGCGGACCGATGACGATGTCGACTTTGTCTTGTTCAACAAGCTTACGTGCCCCGCGAACAGCCGAGTCGGGCGAAGCATCCGTGGATTGGATAACGAGTTCAATCTCACGTCCGCCGGCTTCATCGCCCAACGTCGCAAGGGCCGTTTTCAGGCCGCGCACACCGTCTTCGCCGAGCACGGTATAGGTGCCTTCGAGGGTTGCCAAGACGCCGACTTTGACGGAGTCCGCCGCCTGAACCGCGCCAGAAACGGTCAGCGCGAGCAACGATGCGCCCAGTAATTTTCCGAGTTTCATTTCATTCTCCCAATAATTTATTGTGGTTGCGCCTACAGCGAAACTTCAGAGATATCGCCGCTCAGCGTGACGCAAGAATCGATTGGGTAGGATGGCAAAGAGTGCCTTTCGCATAACCGACAGTCTGAATTTGTTGGGGTGCTAGACACTTCACTTGAAACGTTCGACACGTTGACCGGTCGATTGAGATCCGCAAGAGGTTGGCGGCTTCTCTGCTTCGTTCGGCTTTGACCGTGGACGTATCTGCTTTGTAAATTCTTGGTGGAGGGGACAGACTTTCGTTTCAAAGGCAACTCATCGATCTGCAAAACGCCTCCTTTACGGTATTGCGATTTTGACGATAAGTTGCTTTCGCTCTGGTTTCGGGCAACGCTTGATACGTTGGTTCTAAGCGGGGCTCATTGATGTGATCGACACAGAACAAGGAAGATTCTTGCGTTACTGTCTCGGGATATTCGTCGGATTGTCTTTGCTCGCGGGTTGTAGCAAGCCGCCTCCGACACCAGAACGGCGCGCCGAGATCGATCAGTGGTATAAGGGTCGTTTGGCGCAGCAATTGATAAAAGCAAAAGAGAACAACAAACGTCTCGAAGTCCCAATTGCAGAATGTGTGAACTTCCTAGAGACGGGATCGTTTGAACCCGAAAAGCTTATTAACGCAGGCTTGGAATCCTACACCCATACCTTTCGTAGTGGAACGGGTTACCGCATTCCCAAATCGGAAAATCTAATTTTTGAGATCAACATGATTGAAGCAGGGGAGCCTGAGCAAATCCCGCGCTGCACAATTAATATGAGCGGTGGGAGCATTGTTAGCATACTCAAAGACATGGGGTTTGATTTAGACGCCAGCAAAAGAAAGGCATTGTTTTCCCGCGATGGTCTCGATCTCAACCTCACCGGCTCGTATAATGTTACGGGTACATATCGCTCCCGTTCAGGCCCCGTGTATTACGCACTCAAACCTGTGAAGATCTAAACTCTTTCTCTCAGTTGTGAACGTCTATCGACCTAATCCACAAACGCGCGTTCGACGACGAATTCTGCAGGGCGGTTGTTGGCACCTTCGGTCATGCCGGCTTTTTCGAACAAGGCTTTGACGTCTTTCAGCATATCCATCGAACCACAAATCATGCCGCGATCCGTCTCCGGGTTTAGTGGCGACAAGCCGAGATGTTCAAACAGCGAGCCGTCTTCGATCTGGGTGGTGATGCGGCCCATGCGGTCGGATTGCTCGCGCGTGGTTGAGGCAACGTGGACGAGCTGCTTGGTTGCTTCTTCGCCAACCAGCGGATCGGCTTTGGCGGCGGCAACGATGTCGTTCCCATAATTTAGTTCGGCGACATCGCGGCAGGTGTGCGAGAGAACGACCTTTTCAAATTTCTCGTAGGTCTCTGGCTCACGGATCAGCGAGGCAAACGGCGCGATGCCCGTGCCCGTCGAGATCATGTAGAGTGTCTTGCCGGGGATCAGCGCGTCGTTCACCAGTGTCCCCACTGGTTTTTTGCGCATGAGGATTGTGTCGCCGACTTTGATTTTTTGCAGGTGCTGTGTCAGAGGGCCGTCTTCGACTTTGATCGAATAGAACTCCAGTTCCTCGTCCCATGACGGGCTGGCGACGGAGTAAGCGCGAAAAACCGGCTTCTCGGCGTTCGGGAGGCCGATCATCACGAACTCGCCGGAGCGAAAGCGCAAGGCGGCTGGGCGGGTGATGCGAAACTTGAACAGGCGGTCGGTGTAATGCTCCACCGACATAACCTTCTCGGCGTAAACGCCCGAAGGAATGGGGAAATCGGATTCCTGGCCGTCGATGATTGCGGCGTTTTGTTCAGTCATTCGAATCCCTCACGGTGTCTTGATTGTCGGACTGCAGATATTGTTGCGGTGCAACGCGAGATCAACAGCGGCAAGCGGTGTGTGGCTCGCGATAAGAACGCGGTTTCGGCCTTCAAGGCGGAACGGGGACCGGGTTCGTCCGATCCGCCTTCGCTGGTAAGCGTGTTCCGTCAGAGCAGGGCGTTGCTTTGCGCCAAGGTAACCCCATGATCCGCCATATCTTTCATGGCCTCGGCCAGCGAGCCGTCCATGTCGATGGCGCGGCAGGCATCCTCGATGAGCGTGACCTCAAATCCAAGTTTCGCCGCGTCAACTGCGGAAAATCTAACACAAAAATCTGTCGCAAGGCCCACCATTGCCAAGGACGTAACGCCTTGATCTTTGAGATAACCAGTCAGGCCTGTTGGGGTTTTGTGGTCATTCTCGAAAAACGCGGAGTAGCTGTCTATTTCGGGGCGAAAGCCCTTACGGATCGTCACCGCTGCACCGTTAGTCTCTAAATCCGGATGAAATTCAGCGCCTTGCGTGCCTTGAATGCAGTGGGACGGCCAGAGGACTTGCGCGCCATAGGGCATCTCGGTCATCGAAAATGGCTCTGCGCCTTCGTGATTGGCCGCAAAAGACGCGTGATCCGACGGGTGCCAATCTTGCGTCAGAACGCGCAGCGGGAATTTTGGCTGAAGCCGATTGATAATCGGCACCACCGCATCGCCATTTTCGACGGCCAATGCGCCGCCGGGGCAAAAGTCTCGTTGCACGTCTATGATGACCAGCGTTTTGTCTTGCATTTCTATGGTCTCTTCCCGTGATGCCAAGTCCCTCAGAACTCTGCATATTTTGGGGCGCAACAAAAGGGTGTGACGTCAGGTGAAAAAAACTTTGGATAAAATTGAACCAATTCCACAATTCCGAGTTGTTTGTACAAGGTCGGACACAGATTGAGGCGCGCACCCTCACCCCCTCGCTCCCAGCGCGTTTCACATCCCGAGATCCGGGCTTGCACGCGGTCAGACATCACGGCATACACGCGATATCTGACCGCGTGCCAAAATTATCGAGACCTCCGATGACAGCTAGAATTTACCAACCAGCGCGTAGTTCCATGACCTCTGGTCAAGGAAAATCAAAGGGGTGGGTCGTTGAGTTCGCCTCGGACGCCAAGCGACCAGTTGACCCTTTGATGGGTTGGACCGGGCAAACCGACATGCAATCTCAAGTGAAAATGAAGTTCTCCTCGAAGGAAGCCGCAATTGATTACGCTAATCGCCACGGGGTGACTTTCGTGATCGAAGAGCCTCAGAAACGCCGCCACCGTCCGCGCGGGTATGGCGATAACTTTTCGTCGGTACGACGAGAACCTTGGTCTCATTGACAAATTCAGGTCTGGACGTGCAGCGGCGATGCCTCTAGTCCAGTCCCCAGCGACTCCGTAGCTCAGTTGGATAGAGCAGGTGACTTCTAATCATCAGGTCGAGGGTTCGAATCCTTCCGGGGTCGCCAACTAAAAGAACGCGCGTTGATATCATTGCGTTTTTTGTATTTTTTGGAAACGGGTCTAAGTCAGTTTCCACTTTTCCGGTTTCGTTCTGTTCTTCGCGCGCCGGCCTCAGCGAGTAAAGCTTGCTGCGCCGCGCTCGTGTATCGTTCGGCTTCTTTGAGGGTCACGCCGAGCGTTGCCATGATCTCGTGAGTGCTGCATCCAGCTTCGGCCATCTGCCTTCCCTTTGCATGACGACCGCC
>CAZXMX010000182.1:0-6699 GCA_964641645.1 uncultured Neomegalonema sp. | reverse complement strand
CGGATGAAGCAGCAGAGCGGGTCTATAACTTCCTGCATACGCTGACCATCGAAGCACAGCTCTTCGCGCGTGCTTGCGGCAAAACCAACATCCACTCGCTAGAGCCGGAAGACCTTGCGGCCCTGACGATGGAAGCTTCGGCAATGGCCGCTGTTCCACTCGCTGGCACCGACCACACGGTCGGCGTCAATAACTATCACGATCTGTAAGGGGGAAAGATCAATGGCTGGAACCCAATACCGCGGCTCTGAAATCCTCGATGTCGATCAGTTCTTGACCGACAAAGATGGTCTTGGTTCGGAGCGCGAGAAGGAAATCGGACAACACATCGGTTATCGATACGATGTGAATCTGGTTCCCGATTACAATCGGATGACACCGTTCTTGACGAGCTACGTTGAGATGATGGGCTGGGACGACCTGAACTGGCTGGAAGATGTTCACATGGGGTATGAAGAGGGCAAGCCTGCCGTCTTCGACCGGAACATCAATGGCTGGGTCCGCGTGCCGGATAGCATCGAGTTGCCGGACAACCAACAGGATCGGGATATGATCGCGCGTGAACTGCTGATTAAATTCCAGATGTCAGACCGCCATCCGCTCGTGCAGTTGCGCGAAGCGTACCGGAAGTACTGATGACGGCGATTGCCTCAAACGAAACCATGAGCGGGTGTCAGCAATGATGCCCGCTCATACACTACCGCGCTCTGCTGAAGGTGCAGAGATGCGTGATGGATTTATGCGCTGGCAATGCCGCATTCGTCAGATGATGATGCGCGAAGATCTGGGGCGCCCGTCAGACGGCATCACGCCCGAAGTGACGCTTATCGGAGAGAGTGAACCGATGGGGCATATCATCACGGTGATGTGCAAAACTTTGGCGCATAGCCAGACGGAAGAATTCCGGCACATGGTCCGCAAGACCCATGACCCGGCGCAACGCCGCGAGGGCGCGCTTCGTCTATTTAGCGAAGCCTATTACCAAAAAGCCGATACGTTCTCTGATATTCTGACTTCTACGTTTCCGCCGGGATCGCCGGGTGCAACGCAAATTCGTGCGGCTGAACGCTGCACATTGCGTTTTGAAGCATTTCGTCAGCGGTATGATGTGGTGTGCAAGGTTTGGGTGCTCGGTGAGCAAAATCCGCTACATCAGGCGACCTACTGGCACAATCTGCTGTTCAATCCAACACTACCCGCAGAGACTGTGATTCTAGGGTTCGAGCCGGACTGGGCTAAATCTTCAAGCACACAGGGAGCCTAAGTCATGGCCGCTGGGTATGTCATCGCTCAAATAAATGTGACTGATCCAGAGGCCTATAAGACTTATGTCGCTGCAGTTTCGCCGATTGTCGAGAAATATGGCGGTGAATACCTGGTTCGCGGCGGCCCGGCACAACACTTCGAAGGCGAAAGCATCGGTGAACGGACCGTTGTCATCCGCTTTCCGACGTTGCAGGCTGCTACCGAGTGGTATCACAGCGAAGAATACGCTCCTGTGCGCGCGATGCGGCAGGCGGCGTCAACCAGCCTTCAGACCATTGTAGAAGGCGCATAATTTTCAAAGCCGACGCAGAGCGGCAAGAGAGAAACCACGGGTGCATTGGCACCACAACAAGGGAGAAGAAATATGAAAAACTTCATGAAAGGCGTAGCTGCCGCTGCGCTGATGGCAATGCCGGTTTCTGCATATGCTGAAGCTGAGTCCGATGACCCAATCATCATCGTTCAGAACAACTGGACCAGCCAACTCGTGCTATCTTACGTGGTCGGCAAAGTTCTTGAAGAAAAGGGCTACACGGTCGAGTACGCGCCATCCGACAGCCAACTTCAGTTCCAAGCCATCGCGGACGGCGACATGCACTTCCAAGTCGAGGCTTGGGAAGGCTCGATGAAATCAGCATTCGAAAAGGCCGTTGAGAACGGCATGGTCGATGCGGGAACGCACTCGGCGGCAACGCGCGAAGAATGGTGGATTCCAAACTACGTTCTGGACAAGTGCCCCGGCGCTGCTTCGTGGCAAGGTCTTGATCGCTGCGCGGAGATGTTTGCCACGGCTGAAACCAAGCCAAAAGGGCGTTTCGTAGGGCCACCTGCCGACTGGGGTAAAAACTACGCGGATCGTATCGACGCTCTGGAAATGAATTTCGAAGCGATCAACGTGGGTCAAGCTGCAACCCTTTGGGCTGAGCTACAATCGGCTTACGACCGCGAAGAGCCAATCGTTCTCTTCAACTGGACACCAAACTTCATCGAGTCGAAGTTCGAAGGCCAGTTCGTTGACTTCCCAGCGCCTTCCGCTGCGTGTAACGAAGTGAAAGAATGGGGTCCAAACCCGAACGCAACCGGTGACTGCGGCGCGCCGCACAGTGGCTGGCTGAAGAAAGCTGCTTGGTCCGGCCTTGCTGAAAAGTACCCCGGTGCTTGGGGTGTGATGCAGAACGTTGACTTCTCCAACGCTCAGATCGCTGCTGCGGCTCTGCTCGTCGATGTCGACGGCATGGAGCCAGAAGAAGCCGCTGATAAGTGGATCGAAGACAACGCGGATGTTGTTTCAAGCTGGTAAGCCTAGGCTTGTCTAAATTGGGTCGAGCGGTTTGCCGCTCGGCCCATTCGTTTTTCAATTTTCGAACGCGAGAAATTTCAAATGCCATCCGAAGTCCAGATTAAATGCCGAAACATCTGGAAAATATTCGGAGACAACCCGAAGCGTTTCATGAAACGCCATAAGGGGGCGCCAACACCGGAGGCGTTAAAAGAAGCCGGTTATATCGGTGCCGTTCAAGACGTCTCGTTTGATGTTCATGCCGGTGAGATCTTGATCATCATGGGCCTGTCCGGGTCCGGTAAGTCGACGTTGGTCCGCTGCATTACGCGTCTCAATGATCCGACCGCGGGCGAGATGGAGTATGAAGGCCGCGATCTGCTCAAAGTATCGGAGCGCGAGCTGATCGATATTCGCCGTCATAAGATGGGCATGGTGTTTCAGAGCTTTGGTCTGCTGCCTAATCGTGATGTTCTGGAGAACGTTGCCTTTCCTCTGGAAGTGCAGGGCATGGAAAAGGCCGAACGCGTGCAACGTGCGAAAGACATGATCGAACTTGTCGGTTTGCAGGGTCGAGAAAGCTATTTCCCGCGCGAGTTATCGGGCGGCCAGCAACAGCGTGTCGGGATTGCGCGCAGCCTCGCCGTCGAGCCTGACATCTGGTTCCTGGACGAACCATTTAGCGCTCTCGATCCACTCATCCGCGCAGAGATGCAGGATGAGTTCATGCGCCTGCAGCAAAAGCTGAAAAAGACGATCGTTTTCATCACTCATGATTTTGAAGAAGCGACCAAACTCGCGGACCGCATCGGAATCATGAAAGATGGTCGGATGGTGCAGCTCGACACGCCGGAGCAAATCGTCCTCAATCCGGCAGATGACTATGTGGCCGAATTCGCCCGCAACGCCCCGCGCGAACGGATTGTTTCGGTGGGCACGATCATGAAGCCGATTGATCCTTCTGCGGAAGGAACAGTTTCGGTCTCCGCCAAAATCGGATCGGTGGCGCAACAGGTGTTAACGGCAAACAGCCCGATGGCAGTCGTCGATGATGCGGGGCAGATCATCGGCTCGGTCACGCGCGAAGATGTCGCGACAACAATCTTCAGCCGAGACGCCGCATGACCGAAGCGACGGCCAATTCGTTTGGATCTGATCCGGTTGCCGCCCGGAAGATGCCTTCCTACTGGACTGTCGTTTTTGCAATCACATTGCTCGCGTTAGTTTTTCACTTCTTCGCGCCCGGCATTTTGCCCGACCGGTGGTGGCCCGAGTGGGAAATCCCCGCTGAAGAATGGCTGACCACACGGATCGAATGGCTAAAGTCGGATGCAACGATCTTTGGCGTTGCCTTCAAAGACATTACCCGTGCCATCGGTGAAGGGCTAAAGGCCCCGGTAAAGTGGGTCGAATATGTCCTCTATCGTGGTCATGCAAATCTGCCTTGGTTTTGGCTAGCGCTGATCTTGGGGAGTGTTGTTGCGTACTTTTCGACACTTCGAAATGCCGTGATTGCTGCGCTCGTGTTCTTGCTGCCTGTGCTTCTGGCCTTGTTTTTCGGCGATGCCGCACCGGAAGCCATCACGTCGCTGCCCAAATCTCTGTCAGCGGGATTGAAGGACATTGGGGCGAAAGCACTTTACGGGCCGATCCCATGGGTCGCTATTGCTGCTGGGGTCGTCCTCCTCGGACATTGGATCGGCGGTTGGCGATTGGCGTTGCTGTGTGCCGCGACGATGCTGTATCTTGCTGTCTTCAACGTCTGGAAAGACACGATGCGCACGATGACGATCGTTGTCGTTGCTGTGCCGATGGCCGCTTTCATCGGTGTTGTCTTGGGGATATGGGTCACGCGTTCGAAGATTGCAGCGCGGATCATCACGCCGATCTTTGACCTGATGCAGGCCGTTCCGCACATGGCGTATTTGGCTCCCGTCGCAGCGCTGTTCGCGCTTGGTCCCGTCACGGCACTGATCGCGACGGTCGTTTTTGCGATGCCGCCAATGGCCCGCTGTACAATTCTTGGCCTGCAAACCGTACCGGAAGAGATCATCGAGTCTGGCAAGATGTCGGGCTGTACCCGTCGGCAATCGCTCTGGAAAGTCGCGCTGCCATCTGGAAAACGCACGTTGATGCTCGGTGTCAATCAGGTCGTGATGCAGACCTTTGCAATGGTTGTAATTGCATCAATTGCGGGTGCGCAGGGGCTTGGGCATAAGCTTCTATATTCGCTTCAACAGCTCAAGCTAGGGACAGCCATTGAGCTGGGTATCGCGATCTCGGTCGTGGCAATTGTCTTGGACCGCCTAACGCAAGGCTATGCGGATAAAGAGACCGATCACTTTGCCGCAGCGAAAACATGGGCCGAGCAACACAAGCACATGCTCATTTTCCTCGTGATCCTTGTTCTCAGCTATATTGCGGCGATCTGGTTCAGAGATGTCACCATCCCTCCCTCCAAACTGACCTACACAGGTGCTGAAGGGAAGGTCACGCTGTTCGACCCGAAAGCACTGGCGCGTTGGATGGATGCAGGCATTCGCGAGTTCAATAAGAATGCATTCGACTATATCAACCCGATCCGCGATTGGGTGACGTTGAATTTCCTCATCCCCGTTCGGAATTTCTTTCTATGGATGCCTTGGCCGGTGTTCGTCTTCGTAATCGGCGCGGCGGCTTGGCGCTATGGCGGTCTATCAGTGCTATTGCTCTGCCTTGCGCTGATGGCATCGTTCATTGTGACTGGCTTTTGGGTGGAGACGATGAAGACCACCTATTTGGTCCTGATCGCCGCACTCCTCTGCGTCATCATCGGTGTACCGCTTGGGATTTGGGCTGCTCGGTCGGAGCGGGTGGCGAAGATCCTCATGCCAATCTGCGATACGCTCCAAACCTTCCCATCGTTCATCTATTTGATCCCGGCGATCATGCTGTTCCGAGTGGGAGACTTTGCGAACGTCTTTGCGATTATTCCTTACGCAACGGTTCCGGCGATCCGGTACACCTATCTGGGCCTTAAGCGTATTCCCGAAGTCACTGTCGAAGCAGCCATTGCGAACGGTACGACCAGACGCCAACGACTTTGGAAAGTGGAACTTCCCATTGCCATTCCAGAGATCATGTTGGGGCTGAACCAAACGATCATGATGGCACTGGCGATGACGGCAATCACGGCGCTGATCGGTTCGACCGATCTAGGCCAGGAAGTCGTCCGCTCAATCTCCACGCAGAACTTTGGTCGAGGGATCCTCGCGGGCTTCTTCATCGCGGCGCTGGGGATTATCGCAGACCGTATTATCGGCTCTTGGGCCGATGAGCGTAAGAAGCAGTTGGGGGTCGGCTGATGGCACGCCTCGTGCCTTTCCAGAAAATCTTCGACCGCGCTGCCAAACGGAAGGGTGGTGCGTCGGAGTTGGAAAAGCTCCTTTCCGAACCAAAGAAACCGGCTGCGTTAAAAAAAATTCCCGATGCGGACTGGCTGGCCATGTTCTCGCGGGGGATTTTTGCAACGGGACTCAATTGGCGTGTTGTTGAGAACAAGTGGGAGGGAATTGAAGCCGCCTATGAAGGTTTCGACATAGGCCGTATGGCCATGATGTCTGATGAAGACCTCGACCGGTTATTGAAAGACAGCCGTGTCATCCGGCAAGGGGCCAAAATTCTCTCCGTTCGTGATAACGCGATTTTCTTTCAAGATCTTGCGCGTGAGCATGGTTCTGCGGCTGCATTCTTCGTGGACTGGCCCGGTGATAACTTTGTTGGATTGATGTCTGAAATGAAGACCCGAGGTTCTCGCCTTGGTGGCGCGACAGGATCATATGCGCTTCGCAGAATGGGTGTTGATGGGTTCATGCTTAGCAAGGATGTGAGTGCGGCGCTTGTTCGGGAAGAGGTGGTTGATAAAGCACCGACATCGAAGAAAGCACTTGCCGCCGTACAATCCGCGTTTAACGATTGGCACGAAGAGAGCGGAAGGCCGCTCACCCAGATTAGCCAAGTGCTCGCCATGAGTGTTGGAGAACCGTAATGGGCATCATACCAAAGTTCGAAACACCTTATGAGCATGGTGGCGTTCTGACGCCGGGTTTGCGGGTGTTGCCTGAAGATGTTGAGCGATATCCGCTCCCCGCGCTTGGCTCGCTGGCCTTGGACAT
>CAZXMX010000181.1:0-6809 GCA_964641645.1 uncultured Neomegalonema sp. | reverse complement strand
TTCCAGTCCATCGGCTTTGGCATCATGGGCACCGCTGCATCGATCTTTGCCTTCGGCCTCGATCCTTTGAAAGGCAAAGGCTACACGACCTCGACCGGTGTCACGCCGGCTATGGTTGTCGAAGCCATCGCTGAAGCCGAGGAAAAGATTGAGGGAATCGAACTGGCTGGATCAGAGATCCGAGACCGCCCGCTGCGTGATCGCATCAACCGTGTCACGAAGCGCTCGCGCGACATTCTTGCTCGGATTGAACAAGATCCATCTGACCTGCGCCGTTCGAAAAAATTTCTCGTCGTGTATCTGGATGGAGCGCTAGAGGCGACACGGAAATATGCGAGAACTCAGAACGACTTAGGCAGCGATCAATCGATGTATATCAAGTTTCGGTCGCTACTTGACGATATGGAACGAGAGTTCGACCATCAGCACGAAAAGCTGTTAACCAACGACCGTATTGACCTAGACGTCGAGATCGACGTTCTCGCGGACAGGCTCAAAGCCGAAAGCCGCTTGTAAACAGCGCCTTGTGCGCGAACGCGTTAAGTTAGAGGGACGACCATGAGCACCCAAACCATTGATTCCTTGCAGGAAAAAACCGCAATCGCCCTGCGCGAAGCCGATGAAGTGAGCAACATCGTTTTGGCCGCGCCGAAGCAAGAGCTCATTACCATCGAGATGGCCGATCCCGCGACCGAAGCTGAAATCCGCCGCCGGATGACAGAAGTCGATGTCTCGAACACCCAGTCGATCATCAAGTTCGGCTCCCAAGCTCAGGAAAACCTTACCGCGATCTCAGACGAGATGCTGGACGGCGTTCGCAACAAAGATGTCGGCCCGGCTGGGACTTCCTTGCGGAAAATGGTCAACACCATTCGCGGCTTTGACATCAACGAGCTGGCACCGGGCGGCGCGAGCCAAGGGTTCCTAGCCCGAATTTGGAACTGGATCAGAGGACGCAGCTCCAAGGCGGCAGACTTCGTCACGCAATACGAGGAAGTGCGGGGTCAGATCGACAAGGTTCAAGACGAATTGCTCGGGCACGAAACCAAACTGCTGAAAGACATCAAGTTCCTCGACAAACTGTATGAATCTTCGCTCGGATTTTACGATGAGCTCGCGCTCTACATCGCGGCGGGCGAAGCCAAGCTATCCGATCTAGATGCAACCACCATCCCTGCGAAAGTTGCAGAGGTCGAGGCGGCTCCAGAAGGCGAAGGGGTCATGAAAGCCCAAGAGCTGCGCGATCTGCGCGCTGCTCGTGATGACCTCGAACGCCGGGTGCATGACCTGAAACTAACGCGTCAGGTCACGATGCAGTCGCTGCCGTCGATCCGTCTGGTTCAAGAGAACGATAAGAGCCTCGTGAACAAGATCAACTCGACTTTGGTGAACACGGTCCCGCTATGGCAAACGCAACTGGCTCAGGCCGTTACGATTCAGCGTTCGCGTGATGCCGCCGGTGCCGTGAAAGGCGCAACAGATCTGACGAACGAATTGCTGACCAAAAACGCCGACAATCTGCAGATGGCTAACCGCGAAGTGCGCGAACAGATGGAGCGCGGCGTCTTTGATATCGAAGCGGTCAAAACGGCGAATGCTCGCCTGATCCAAACCATCGAAGAAAGCCTTGCGATTGCCGATGAAGGCAAAAAGAACCGCGCCGATGCAGAGGCCGAGCTCATCAAGATGGAATCCGAGCTCAAGGCAACCCTCGCATCCGCGAAAGCTCGCGGCGATGGAACCGGCGATAACGTTGGTATTTCGGCGGGCTGAGAACGATCATGTTGTTCAACTTCAAGCAACTGCTTTTGACAGTCGCGGCGTCGGTCGCGCTGTCTGCTTGCGCGAGCGACACGCCGAACGCGCCAGACGAAGTCGCGGAAGCGTGGGCAGGTCCAAAGTGGGAAGCGCCGCCTCTGGCTCCGTTAAGTGTCGGAACTCCCCGCGCTTCGAGCTTTGCTGGCGGCCCCAAGCTGCGAGAACCTTTTTACTCAAACGAACAACTACATCGAAATTTTCTTTCGATCGCAATGCGTGCCGAAGCCGCCGATGATGTTGATTTGGCCGGAAATATTACGGTCGCTAAGTGGGTAAAACCGCTGCGGTATGAGCTTGTCGGAGCCACCGCAGAGGATGCCGCGAGGGTCGCGTCGCTCGCAATGCGGGTGCGCCGCTTGACCAATATCGATATCGCGCCCGCAGAGGTCCAAGAGCCAAATGTTCGCCTCAGCTTTGTGCCGTTCCGACATCGAAGTAACGCCGTCTTCCAACTGACCGACCAAGGCGTACTAGGGCCGGCTGTGGGTAGCTTGGTCCTGCGATGGCGGGACACGGAACGCGAAAAATGTCTCGGACTCATTTCGGTTGATCCTATCAGCGGGGCCATCGGAAAAACGGATATTCTCATCAAGGACGAACTACCCCCGCGCATTCGTAATGCCTGTATCGTTGAGGAGATCGTTCAGAGCCTTGGTCTCATGAATGACGATCCTCGGGCCCGTCCTTCGATCTTCAATGACAGTCAAGAATTCCTCGACCTGACGACGCACGACGAATTTCTTCTGCGCATTCTTTATGACCCCCGTGTTCGACCTGGCATGAACCTCCAAATCATGCGCCCGCTTGTCGAACAGATCATTCGCGAAGTGCGCCCGGTTCCTAGCCCCGCGAGAGCGGGAGCGTGAAACTTCTGTGCGCAGCTGCTGTCGCCCTCGCGGTTTCCGGATGCGCAACCTCTCAACGCACCGACCATTCAGATCGCGAGGTGCTCGAAGGCCAGCGCCTCGCGAAACTTTATGCCGCAATCGAACGAGCCTACCGATCTGACTCCAAGTTCAGAACGGATTACGATCCCTCTGACGCCCCTTACGATGCTCAGACCCTGACGAAGAACTTCGCGTTTGTTGCCCAGCGCAGTGAAACGCAGACGATTGACGGGACCGTCGTTATTGAAGGCAACTCGATTCCTCTCACGCGATGGGAAATGCCGCTTCGCCTATGGACCACCGGAGAAACAGCTGCTGATTCAGCGCATCTCGCCGCTCTATCCGAGAGGGTCGCCCAGCTTACGCGCCTGTCAGTTGAAAGAGCCAAAGACGCACAAGACGCGAACATCTATCTGTTGATCGCGAACGCTGAGGAACGCAGAGACCTCATTCAACTTCTAAAATCTCTCGGGCGAGAGGGCGACGCGCCACTCGTAAACGCATGGCCAAATCGGCCCGAATTTCCTTGTATCGCAAGGGTTTTCGTTGATCCGGCGAAGAACACGCTCGAATGGGCGATGATCCTCGTCAAAGCCGAACTGCAAGGCGATTTTCGCAAATCCTGCCTAACGGAAGAGTTCGTTCAGACGTTGGGCCTCTTCAATGATGGCCCTGAAATTCGGCCTTCGATTTTCAACGATGATGCGGAGTTCATTGAATTGACGCGCCACGATGAATACCTATTGCAGATACTATACGATAAACGCTTACGTCCCGGCATGATGCGAGGCGAAGCAGAACCGATTGTACAGACTATCGCGGCGGAGCTTTTGGCCGATGCCGGGTCTTGACCATTAGAGGGAGCGAGTAATGAGCCTTTGGGATCGTTTAACCGGCGAATTTATTGATGTTATCGAGTGGACGACCGATGACGCGGACACGATGGTCTATCGCTTTGAGCGCCACGGAAACGAAATTAAATACGGCGCGAAGCTAACGGTTCGCGAAGGGCAAGTCGCAGTCTTCGTGAACGAAGGTCAACTCGCCGACGTGTTCCCGCCGGGCATGTACATGCTCGAAACGAACAACATGCCGATGATGACCACGCTGAACAGTTGGAGCCACGGCTTTAGCAGCCCGTTCAAAGCGGAAGTCTATTTCGTCGCGACCAAACGCTTTGTCGATATGAAGTGGGGCACGAAAAACCCGGTCATGATCCGCGATCCAGAATTTGGACCAGTTCGCCTGCGCGCCTTCGGTACGTATGGCATTCGCGTCAACGATGCTGCGGTCTTCATGCGCGAGATTGTTGGAACCGACGGACAGTTCGATACCGACGAGATCGAAGGACAGATGCGCAATATCATCGTCTCGCGGTTCTCAACAGCAGCGGCGAGTTCCGGCATCCCGGTCCTCGACCTCGCCGCCAACTACGATCAGCTCGGCGACTTCGTTCAGGAAAAGATCGCGCCGGAGATGTCGGAATACGGTCTCGAACTAACGAAGCTGTTGGTTGAAAACGTCTCGCTTCCGCCTGAAGTCGAAAAGGCGATGGACAAGCGGACCCAGATGGGCGTGCTCGGCGATCTGAACAAATACACGCAATTCCAAGCTGCAGAATCCATGCGCGCGGCTGCTGAGAACAGTGGCGATGGCGGCGGGATGGCCGGTGCCGGAATGGGTGCCGGGATTGGCATGGCCCTCGGCAATGCGATGGGCAACGCCATGAACACAGGCGGTGTTGGGCAAGCGAGTGCTGCAACGCCTCCTCCACTACCCGCGGCCAAATGGCATGTCGGCCTCGACGGACAATCGAGTGGGCCACACGATGCGGCGGCGCTTGGTGGTCTTGTCAGCAGCGGACGCATGAGCCGAGACACCCTCGTCTGGTGCGACGGCATGAGCGGATGGACAAAAGCGAGCGACGTTGGCGAGCTTGGCTCCCTCTTCCCACCGACGCCTCCACCGCTTCCAACCTAAACCGCATTTGACTGCCCTCGGTGAACGCCGAGGGCATCACGCATTGCCCAAGAGCCACAGTCACAACAGGGACTGTGATCGCCGCCGGGATTGGTGAAAACGCTGAGATGACCACGCCTGCTTCCCAAGCTGATCATTTTCCCTGCGCCCAATGCGGCGCAGACTTGCGGTATGAGCCGGGTCGCGAAACACTCGTCTGCGAATACTGCAACCACGAAAATCACATCGACATCGACGGCGCGCCGATTCAAGAACTCGATTTTCGCAGCGCCATTGCCAACCAACTCAGCGATGTTCAAACCGAGACCACGACCGTCGCGAAGTGCAGCAGTTGCGGCGCAGCAGTCGAGTTCGATCCCAATGTTCACGCCGATGACTGTCCGTTTTGCGCGGGCCCGCTCATCACGGATGTCCCCGAGCATCGGCACCTGCGGCCAAAGGGCTTGTTACCTTTCACGATCACTGAGAGCGAGGCGAAAGAGTCGCTGAAAAGCTGGTTAGGCAGCCGATGGTTTGCACCGGGCGCGCTCAAACGATTTGCCCGCGCCGACCGAAAGATGAACGGCCTCTACACGCCCTACTGGACTTTCGACGCCGACACCCAGAGCAGCTATCAAGGTCAGCGCGGTGATGTCTATTACGTTGAGCGATACGTTCGGGTGATGACCGACAAAGGGCCGCGCAAGCAGCTCCAACGCATTCCGCAAATCCGCTGGACCCGCGTGTCGGGCCGGGTGCGGCGCTGGTTCGATGATGTCCTCGTACTGGGATCAGGCGCGCTGCCGAAACAATTCACCGACGATTTGGAGCCGTGGGACCTCCATGCACTGCTGCCTTATCAATCCGAATATCTGGCCGGATTTCGCGCCGAAGCCTACACGATTGATCTCCGAGAAGGCTTCGCCGAAGCCCGTGCGAATATGGACCTGACGATCCGCCGCGATGTCCGCTTTGACATCGGCGGCGATCAACAGCGGGTGGATGCGCTGGATACCGAGTTCGGCGAGGTCACTTTCAAGCACATCCTTTTGCCGATCTGGATTGCCGCCTATCGCTACCGCAGCAAAACCTACCGCTTTGTCGTCAATGGCCGGACCGGAAAAGTTCGCGGCGAGCGGCCTTACTCCCCATGGAAGATCATCGCTGCCATGATCCTCGGCGCGTTGCTGATGGCCCTTATTTTCTCGGTCCTCTACGGATCGGGCGCATTGGATCAGATGATGTATGACAGCGGCATCACCCCGCGCAATCTTCCGCGCGGCGTATCCCCAATCTTTTTCCCAGACGGATTTCGATAAAGTTTCGCGCCAATGATTCGCGGCACGAATTGCCCGGCCCGTCATAGCCCGAAAGGGTTATGACGCCGCGTCCGCCCTCTCTTAGCGTTTCTCCTACGGGGAAATTTGAAAATGAGGGAAACAACATGACCAATCACAAGACCATCACAGCCCGCTCGACAAAATGGACGTTCCTTTGGCTGAGCGGAGCCATCGCGTTGAGCGCCTGTGCACAGCAAAGCGAACCGGCGGAACCCCTACGGCTGATTTCGGAAGAGGCGGAATTCACCGCGCTCTTTGTCGATAAGCCGTTCACAAAAGACGGCAGGACCTTTGCCATCAACTCTGACGGAACCGTCGGAGGCGATCTCGACGGACAAACGCCGGTCGGCACTTGGGAATGGAAAGACGGCACGTATTGCCGGGCGTTCACATTGGGATCGAGGGACTTTCCCTATGCCTGCCAGAAGGTCGAAGTCAGCGGAAACACCGCCAACTTCACGCGTCCAGATGGCCAAACGTCAAATGGCTGGACGCTCGGCAGCTAACCACAGCGTTTTGCAAACACCGCCGCCTCCCGCCCGAAATCGGGGGGAGGTTCTGCGCATGGGTGGATTGGAAAGCAGACAAGACTTGTCGGGTGGGCGCTCAATCATCGGGAGGGCGACACGCGTATCATGCACAGGCCATGGGGCCAGCATAATCCATCGATCCCGCAAGGATCGAGGGCATCCGACGCTGCGCGGGTTTCTCCCAACCGCGCAGCGTTGGGTCAACCGAGAACGATGACGCCCGAACCGGAGCGCATGCTTTGCGCAAGTCTCTGCTGCCAATTCTTGAGACCCGT
>CAZXMX010000180.1:0-6905 GCA_964641645.1 uncultured Neomegalonema sp. | reverse complement strand
GGTAGCGCCTTTGGCACCGCGTTCGCCTTGCTCACCTTGAGCGCCCGTCGCGCCTGTGCGCCCACGTTCGCCTTGCTCACCTTGGACGGTTCTTTTCGAAGTTCTGAACAGGTCTTCGAAACTTGAAGACGAAGTTCTAGATCCGGAGCCGCTTGAGCTAACTCTATCTGTCATGGTGCTTTCCCCTGCATCCATTATTACAAAACTGTGATCCAGAACGAGACGTCGCCTTCTCACGCCGAGACACACAGTGGTGAGACCGTCGCACCATAATGGGACAGGTTCAACAAAAAATTGGTTAATTTTTAGTCGTTCACAGTAATTTCAGTAATTTTGCACCGTTGTGGAACGTAATCTATTTGCAGTTGTTCTAAAACTTTCTGTGGGTCTTTACACATGTCGCCGAAAGTGGTTCAGTTTAGGACGTTTTGTTAAAAAGGGTTCCGCCTGAATGTTTCGTCGCTTTTCGTCATATTTGATTGCTGCTGCCATGTTCAGCATTCCTGCGAGCGCGGGTGAATTCCCGCTGCCCGATCAAGAGTTTGATGTGACGATCCGCGATCAAAATGTGCGGAGCGTTCTCGATGAACTTTCCGCGGCAATCGGGCTGCCAATCCTTATGTCCGAATCGGTTCAGGGCCGTGTCAGCGCATCGTTTGAAGGCGCTGATGCAAAAAGCCTTTTGGATGGAATAGCTGACCACCGTGGCCTGGATTGGCGCTTCGACGGAAATCGGATCCGGGTTACCGCGCAGAGCGAGCAAGTCACGCGGATCGTCGATTTGGATGGCGTTAGCTTGCGCGATCTCACGGAAGCCCTCGAAGCCCTCAATGTCTACAACGACCGCTTTCAGTTCACGGCAGTTGACCGCGAATTCGCGATGATCGTTGCGCCTCCTGACTACACGGCTGTTGTTGAAGTTGTTCTCGGCGCTTTGATCGAAAGCGAGGCTGAGGCGCGCGCGGCGTCGGCTCTCGCTGAGAAAGACCAGAGAGAACTGGCGCTTCAGGCGGAGCGCCAGCGCTTGGAATTCGAGCGTCTTGAACGCGAAGCTGCGTTGGAGCGGGCCCGTTGGGAGCAACAACGTCAGGCTGACTTTGAACGCGAGCAGCGTCTGAGAGTCCAAAGAGGGCCTCAGGTTATCCGCAACGGGCGATGGGGAGGGTGATCATTGTTTCAAGCATTTGACTTCACTGCTTCTTTCGACGAAGCCCCAATGCACGGGGTTGACCGCGTATCGTCCGCAACCCGCATCTCAAAGAAAGATTTGCGAGCGCTAACAGAGATTGGCGTTCTGGCGCTTGCGCGAGAGCGAGGCGAAGCGGCGAGACCGATTTTCGAGTTGCTCGATGTTGAGCAAAGCGACAACGCGGCTGGCCCGATTGGTCTGGCAATGATTGAGGCAGCGCAAGGCAATGACCGCGCTGCATTTGCGAGACTGAGGTGTGCGATCGCAGAGCGCAGCCGATGTGTCAGTGAGGCAAAGGCTGTTCTTTGCGTCTTTCTGATGGGTTTTGGACGTGCGGCAGAGGCCAAATCTCTACGCCGCGATCTTTTGAGAGGCCCCGATTGCGGGGCCCGGCGCTTAGTCGCGTCCTACTGCTAAGACTTCGAACGCGCTCACGCGCTTTGATTGGAATTGGAGTTGTTACGATGAACGGTTTGAACTCAGTCGGTGGTGCGAACGCCGCATCAGGGCCATCGGAGGCAGACTCAAGCGGTTTTGAAGCTGCGTTTTCGGAAGGGTTGGTTTCGACCTCGACCGTTTTACTGCAATTCATTGGTGCCGAAATCATCGAAACGGTGATGAAAGACGAAACAGCGGTCGACTGACCGCTCGTTTAGGAGAAATTTGATCGTGATACAGTCGACTGCCCCAACAATGTCTGCCTCGAAAGCGCGTCAAGCGCTGCGGGCTGCATTTGTGGCGCGACTGATCCGTCGGATGAAACAGACCGGTGTCATGAGAGCGCTCTTTAGTGCCTCGTTTGACCGGGATGTTTTAACGTTTTCCCCCCCGCATCCGTGCGCCTCGGGCGTACGTGCGATCCTCAAACCGCTCTGTCGATCCGGAGTCGCCGCCGGAGGAGCCGGAGGCGGGGGGCCAGGCAACACCCAAACTCTTTATTCTCGTAGTTTGCATGCAGCGACGGTTGTGCCGCTCGCTGCCTAAGTGTGTCTCGATGTCTTGGACATTGTACATGTGAGGTGTCGTTTTGACTATTACTCCAGTGGGTCTCAACCCAGTTTCACCCGCGGCAAGTGGCGTTAGCAATGCTGCGCAAACAACCTTGCGCGCAAGCGGCGAACAAGTGGCGGTCAAGTTTGCACCGAGCAGCGGCGTTTCGAGTCCGCTTGAGCAAGTCGGCTCGACAATGTTGCAAAAGCTCAAGAACTTTGAAGCGACCCGAGCAGATCGAAATGCATCCATGCGGCAGGCCCATTCGGGTCCAGCGAGTGCGATCGATTCTGCGAAGGCGGACTTACTAGCCGGACCAGCGTCTCGTTCTATGCAAGCGTCGGATTCGTCCGCTACAGCGAACATGGATCATCAGTCTGACCGGGCGATCACGGCAATGACGCGGACGTTCGACTATGCCATCGAAACTCAGCTTATCGTAAAGACGGGCTCGCAAATTTCGACGTCTGCTTCTTCGTTGATGCGGGGTCAGTAACGTGCGGAAATTATCGAGAGCAGCGCTTTTGCTCACCGGTGTCCTAGCGCTAGCGGGCTGCCGTGTTGAGGTTTACGACAAACTTTCGCAACGCGACGCGAATGAGATGACCGCTCTCCTATTGATCGCTGGGATCGATGCTGAGCGCGTGACGGCAAAAGATGGAACTTTTGCTGTTTCGGTTGGCGAAGACGATTTTGCCGAGGCGGTAACGCTAATAGACCAAAGCGGCTTGCCGAAGCCCAAATTTGCGTCGATGACCGATGTTCTCAGCGATGATCGTCTGATTGCTTCGCCATCGGAAGAGCGCGCTCGCCTGAATTATGCGCTGGCCCAAGAATTGTCGCGGACCGTGTCGGATATCGATGGTGTGGTGATCGCGCGGGTCCATTTGGCGACCCCGAACGACGACCCTTTGTCTCGTCGGGATAAGCAAGATCCCACTGCTTCGGTAGCGATTCACCACCGAGCGGATTTAGCCACGGGTGGCGTTGTTCCCCGCATCAAGATGTTGGTCGCGAACGCTGTCGACGGCCTTGAGTATGACCGCGTGTCGATTGCGCTTTTTGCGACATCTGAAGCCAAACCCCGTGATTTTAAGCGTACAGCCGGCCGTTCGGACTCGGCATCTGCACAAGGTTCTTCACCGTCGAGCTGGTCGGAACGGATCGACTTTCAAGGTGATGAATTTGAAGATCCGACACCAACGAAGCCCACGATATCGGCGTCGACTCGAAGCCCACAAACCGTCACGCCCGCTGGTATCGCCAATTTGAACATAACGCCGGCTCTCGCTGCGATTCTCGGTGGTGGGTTTGTCGTGTTGTTGTTGGCGGGACATGCTCTTCTCAGCGGTTCGCGCAAAAAACCTCATTTTGATGATGGTGCCGGTCGGCGTCATCGAGCAAGGCGGTGAACGCGTCAGCTGAACGCCGGGAAATTCTCGCGCAGCGAACAACGGAAATGCGCGACTTGATTGCCCGGATGGACGGTCTTGATAAGGCGACGATCTTGTCGAGCATTGATCCGGTCGTTGTCGAACGTCTTTCGTCGGATCGGTTCATGCCTCGGTTGGTGATGCGCCGTGGGCGTCGGATCGCGGCGAACGGTCTGTTTGCCCCGGCTTCAGGCGTTCGCGAAAAAGCGCTGTTAGACGGCGGTGATGGCTTCATCGAGATGCTTTGCCATAGCGTTGGTGCTCATATTCTTTGGCAAGAGGTAATCCGTCTTGTTCGCCGTCTCGATGTTGATGCTCTGAACGATGCGCTCGGAATTCCGTCGCGGGAAATCGCCTTGGCCGGTCGCGATGAAGCCTTCGGCGTGACCCCGTTGTCAACGGATGAAGCGACGGACGATCTTGCAGAGCGCGCCCGGCGAGAAGGCGCAGTGAGTTGGGCTTGTTGGCTCACCACGTGCGATGCTGTTTTGGCCCGACAACTGCGCATCTTTACGCCCGAGTCCGTTTCGTCTCTGGTTCTGGGTGCGCTTCCGGAGAATCCCGAGCAGAGGAAACTTCGAAGGTATGTCGTTGAGTTTGAGTTAGATCGGATTTTGGCGCTTCGCGATGCCGAAACCTCTGAGGAGCAGGTGCTATGATGGATGATGGTGCCCCCCTCAATGGTCTTCAGCCGCGCACTGATGAGGCAAAAATCCTTAAAGGCGCTGACTATGAGGTGCTGTCGCGCGCGCGCGCCGACGTCGATTCGGCGCAACGCGAAGCCGCTGAGATCATCGCAAACGCGCATGCCGAGGCTGAACAAATTCGTGCTGCAGCCCTTGCGGAAGGGATGCAGCAATCATCGGCTTACCTCACGGAGTCGGCTGCGCGGGTGGCACGCGATCTGGATAGTCTTGAGCCGAGAATTTGCGAGATTGTTTCTGAAGCGCTCCGCCGCGTCCTTGACCCGATTCCTGTTGAGAAGCAGATCACGGCGGCTGTTCGACGGGCGTTATCAGAAGTCGACCTATCTCGCGGCGTGACACTGATCGTTTCGCCAGACATGCTGCCTCGGGTTCAAGATCATCTAAATCATTTCCCGAGCGAGGGCGGCACCGTTTCCGTTACCGGTGATCCGACATGCCCGCCGCAATCTGGAATCTTGCGCACGCCTTATGGCGACATCGAGTTGGATGTTGATGCTCAATTGGCTGCATTGGATGAGGGCATCAGAGCCGCCCTCACGGGTGTGCAAAAATGATGTCCGCCGCCGAAGTTCATGAGGTCAGCGGATTTACCGCCTCGCTCGGCAATGTCGAGCAGGCGATGCGCGGTGCGCCGCTTCGCCCTGTGATCGGGCGCGTAACGCGGGTTTCCGGCACGATGGTCGAGGCGTCTTTGAATGGCGCGCGGCTCGGCGAGGTCTGCATGCTAGGCCGCCGCATGGGGAGTGATACCGCGCGGTATGGTGAAGTCGTTGGTTTTCGCGATGGCGTCGCCTTGCTGAGTATGTTGGGCGAAATGGATGGCCTCGCGTCGCAAACCCCGGTGACCCCAACAGGTGCGCCGTTGCGAGCGCCGGTTGGCCACAGTCTGTTGGGTCGGATTATCGATGGCCTTGGGCGTCCATTGGATCGAGCTGTTCGCGGTGAACTTCTCGCAGAAGGATGGCGGAACGTCGACAGCGCGCCACCGGACCCGCTCTCTCGCGCGCCGATCAATGCGGCCATGCCACTTGGGATTCCGTCGATTGATGCGCTGATGACGACCGGTGAAGGACAGCGCGTTGGGCTGTTTGGTCAACCAGGCGTGGGTAAATCGACGCTCATGTCTGCCATCGCCAAAGCGTCCTCGGCAGATGTCGCAGTAATCGCAATGGTCGGTGAGCGCGGGCGCGAAGTATCGGAATTTGTCGAGGACGCGCTTGGCCCCGAGGGACTGGCGCGGTCCGTTGTTATTGCCGCGACGTCCGATCGGCCAGCGATGGAGCGTCTCAAAGCGCCGTTTCTCGCGACCTCGATTGCCGAACATTTCCGAGATCAAGGTCTCAAGGTTGTCTTGTTGATGGATAGCTTGACCCGGTTGGCGCGCGCGCAGCGGGAAATTGGCCTCGCTGCCGGTGAGCCTCCAGCGCGAAGAGCGTTTCCACCATCGGTCTTTGCCATGATGCCGCGTCTGATTGAACGAGCCGGCAACTCCGCGACAGGTGGGTCGATCACAGCGTTCTATACGATCTTGGTCGAAGACGACGGGATCGGCGATCCAGTTGCGGAAGAGGCGAGATCGCTTCTCGATGGACACATCGTTCTATCACGTTCGCTTGCGGAAGCCGGACGCTTTCCAGCCATTGATCCGCTCGCGAGTCGCAGTCGTGTGATGAACCGCGTCGTCGACTCGGATCACACCGCTCATGCTGATCGCGTGCGGGCGATGCTCGCGCGGTACGCTGAAATCGAATTGCTGCTGAAGATGGGCGAATACGCGCACGGGTCAGATCCGCTTGCCGACGAAGCCATTCAGAAGCGAGAGGCGATCCAGTCATTTTTGTACCGCTCGCTCGACGCGCCGCTCGATTGGCCGACGATGACGTCCGAACTTTCTAAACTTGTAGCTTAGGGGAGGAGAGCATGAATCCAACCCAGATCAAGCAAGCCCTGACCATCCGTACGCTGAGAGCTGATAAGGCCGAGCGAGCGTTGAGAAGCGCGCGGTCGAGCGAGTCTCAAGCTCTGAATGCGCTGGGCTCGGCTCAGCATCAGCTTAAGGCGTTTGATGCCTCCTACGAGGAACGGATTGCAGCGTTCTTTGACAGAACGGCATCAGGCGTCACGCCCGAAAGCCTTCATTCCTCGCGCAGTTTTCACAGTGACCTGGCTGGAGAACGCGCGACGATAGAAGGTGTGATCGAGCAGGCCCATCAAGTTGTCGCCTTAGCTTCGCAGAATGTTGCGAAAACGCGGAGCGCGTGGGCCGTCGCATCTCGTGCTGCCGATAATCTCAAAGATATTCATACCAAAGCACTCAAAGACCTGTTGCGTGAACAAGAACGTGCCGCTGAACAAGATGCGGACGAACTTTCCGTGGCTCGCGCTTTCCGTGATGCAGGATAGGGGTCGAAAAATGTTGATGATGACACCTGAATTCATAGAGGCTCAAACGGGAATCTCTCGATATATTCCTCCAAGGATCACGCCACGCGCCGCACAGCGCTCCAATCGATTGGCTGTTCCGCGCGCCGCCGTTGCGTTTGCGCCAGGTTGGAATTTCTCGCTGGTCCCGACACCGGATGAGCA
>CAZXMX010000179.1:0-7023 GCA_964641645.1 uncultured Neomegalonema sp. | reverse complement strand
GAACCCCCGACCTGGTGATTAACAGTCACTCGCTCTACCACTGAGCTACTCCGGAACAGAGTAAGACGCGCCTTATAGCCAAGCGTCTGAAAGACGTCCAGACTGTTTTTAGCGTCTCTGACAACTCTTTACGCCGCAAAAGTTAACAAGTCACCGTCCGCTGAACAGCCCGCCCAAAACGCCCCTTGCGACCCGGCGGCCAATTGATGAACTCATTGATCTTGCAAAAGACTTTACGACCGCCTCGCCCACCGATTGCCTATTGGATTTCCGGACTCGCGGTGCAGCCTTGGTCTGACGAGGCTTAGGAGTTTCAGCGGTATAGCGGCGGCCAGAGTTGAATTGACCCTGAGTTTGCCACATGGGCGCAAGGTCATCACCGCGATAATCGCCCCCGGCCTTACGACGACCTCTGCCCTTCGCCCGGCCCTTTTGCTCTTCAATCTGCGCTTCTTCTGCGGCTTTCACCTCGGCCCGCTTGTTCAGCATTTCAAAGGCTGACTGGCGATCGATCTGTTCCTCATAAATCCCGAACAAGGGCGAATCCTGCATGACTGCCTTCCTCTCAGCGGCCTTCAACGGCCCCAGCCGCGAGGACGGTGGGCGAACGAGCGTGCGCTCAACCACGGAAGGCGCTCCTTTTGCCTCTAACGTCGAGACCAGTGCCTCGCCGACCCCCAAATCGGGAATCGCCTCGGCTGACTTGAAACGCGGATTCGGGCGGAACGTGTTTGCAGCGGCTTTCAGCGCCTTTTGATCACGCGGCGTGTAGGCGCGCAACGCATGCTGAACCCGATTACCGAGTTGGCCCAAAATATCATCTGGCACATCAGCAGGATTCTGCGTGATGAAGTAAACACCGACACCTTTCGACCGGATCAGGCGAGCCACCATCTCGACCTTTTCGATTAGGGCTTTTGGCGCGTCTTCAAACAGCAAATGTGCTTCGTCGAAGAAGAAGACAAAAACCGGTTTGTCCGGATCACCCACTTCGGGCAGCTCTTCAAACAGTTCGGACAACAGCCAGAGCAAAAACGTCGCATAGAGGTTTGGCGCGTTCACCAACTTGTCGGCGGCGAGAATGTTGATCTGCCCTTCGCCGCGGTTGTTGGTCGTAATCATGTCCTTCAGCTCCAGCGCGGGCTCGCCGAAGAAGTTCTTTCCGCCCTGTTGTTCCAGCACCAAGAGACGCCGCTGAATCGCCCCGACGCTGGCCTTGGTGACATACCCATAAGTCGTCGATAGCTCTGAGGCGTTCTCGCCAATATGGTTGAGCATCGCGCGCAGGTCTTTGAGGTCCAGCAGCAACATGCCTTGATCATCAGCGAGGGCGAAGGCGATGTTCAAAACGCCCTCTTGAGTCTCATTCAGCCCCAGCAAGCGGGCCAGGAGCAACGGGCCCATTTCCGAAACCGTCGCGCGCACGGGATGGCCTTGCTTGCCGAACATATCCCAAAACACGACCGGGAAATCTTCATAGCCGTAATCATCATAGCCAATGGTCGTCGCCCGCTCGATCAGCTTGTCATGCAGCTTGTGCTCATGCGTTCCAGCCATCGCCAGACCCGCAAGGTCACCCTTCACATCCGCCATAAAGACGGGAACGCCCGCCTTCGAGAATCCTTCGGCGAGGATTTGCAACGAAACTGTTTTCCCTGTTCCGGTGGCCCCCGCGATCAAACCATGCCGATTGCCGAACCGCAGCAGCAACTCCTGTGGGACGCTATAATCAGGACCGCCGCCGCCGATAAACAGGGTTTCGTCACTCATGCGCTTTTCCTTCGTTTGCGGCGACGAGGCACAACAGCCTCCTCGCTTTCAATCTCGTCAATTCCATCGGCGATCATCTCGCCCAAATCCAATTCGATTTGCACGGGATCAGGCTCTTTTGCAATCATGAGACTGCTCGGGCTGAGGATCAACCGCAAAGCAGCAATCAAAAAGCCAACCGTCACCAGCAACGCCGGCAAACTGCCAAGGCGAGCCAATGTCTCCACCACCGAGTTCACGCCGTAAGATGCCAAGCCCCAACCCGCGATGCCAATACCCGCGCACCAGATCATCGCGACAGACGCCCGCGCACTGCCCACGGTCTCGGCGCTCTCTAATCCCGGAGCGCAAATCCGCATAACGGCATGCAACAAAGCCGCCGCATAGGTCGTGAAAGCCAGAGCGATCAGGATCACAAATCCGACCATGAGCGACTCCCCGCCCGGCAAGCTCCACAGCGCGGTATAAGCGGCATCATCCGCCCCCCCGCGCGCGATTGCCGCCCAGATCGAACCGCTTGAGGCTTCATCAACCGAAAGGGCCAAGCCGCCAAACACCAAGACCCAGAGCATCGTGATGATCGCCGGAACAACCGAGAAGTAAAACACCGCATCCCCGACCGGAAACCCGCGCGCTGCCCGGCTGAGGAACAGCCCGGTCAACGGGGCCAGCATCATCGCATTGCCCCAGTGCGTCATCGTCCACGTTTGCGGCCACGGGTCGCTGCTCGACAGTCCGGTGAAGGTCAACATCGAGGGCAGCGACAGGATCATCTGCCAAATCGCCTTCAAACCGCCGCCGAGAATGTCCCCGCTCGGTCCGATGATCGCGGTGACAACCATCATCACGATCATCAGCACCAATCCGGCTCGCGCCAAGATCGCGTAGACGGTCCGAATGGGCCGCGCCCCCGCAACGAAAATCACAAAGACCAGCGCTAAAGCAAGCGCGAACAGCGCCGCCGGATTGGGGTCGAGCGAACCAAACCGGCTCATCTCGCCCGACAGCGCCAAAGTGCAACTCGCCAAAGCCCCCACCGCCATCAGGCTGGCGAAGAACACCAAAAATCCATCTAAAGCACTCCCGGCAGAGCGCGCTTGCTCGGCTCGAAACACCACACCATCAAGGGTCTGGCTGCGTCCCAAATTATGAATGGTCAGCCCGAACACCACCATGCAGAGCGCATTCATGACATTGGCAATAATCGCCCAATGAAACACCGCCGCGTACCGAGCAAAAATCGCGGCTTCCTCGGTCAGGCGCGGGATGCGCAGCGAGGATGGCGGTTGATGCGCGTGATAGAGCGGCTCTGCCGTGGCCCAAAACAGCAATCCGAGCGAGGTACTGGCCGCGACCCCGATGGCAATCGCGGTAAACGAGCCATGCCCGCGCCGCGCCTCGGTCCCGCCAATCCGAATGCTGTTCAAAACGCCATAGAGCAAGGCCATCATCACCACGGCCACCAGCCCGATGCCGGTGAATAACCAGCCGAGCGATTGCATCAGCCACGCCAAGGATTCCTCGGCAAATGCCTGAAGCCTCGGGCCAAACCCGACCCAGCCCGCGATGAACACGAGAATAAGCGCCGTAAAGGGCGCGATGAGAACGCCTGCTCGCAGCGGAGTTGCCATTAACCGGTCTCCTGCCTCTTTTACGCCCTCCTAGCGTACCTTTGGCGGTGGTGCAATCGGGGGAAAGCGTATTCTTTTCAACCACAAAGCGCCGTAGACGGATTAATCTTCGTTACTTGGCGTGCGGATTGCTACTCCTCTGAGACCTTAACGAAGATGTCCAACATCTTAACGAACCGACCGGGGCAGACTATGAGAGCGCGACAATCACGGCAAAGTTCACAAATACTCGGCGGCTTGCTGGGCTTTGTCTGCGTTGCGATTTTTTCGGTTTACGCGTTTATTTTCAGCGGCGATGCGATGGCTTCCCGAAATCTTGCGCCCGCGCCGGTGCAGGTTGTGATGCCAACAGCGCAAGAACTTGCCACGCTGGAGCGCCGTTTGGCCAAAGCCACCCGCACCAATCGCGCGGCAAAAACCTGTATGCGCGGGCAGGTTTTGGGCGGCACAGAGATTCATATCGCGATGAACTTCGCGCCTTTGGATCGCCCTGCAACGAAGCAAAATCCCGGTTTGGCACGCGCCCATGCGCATTCTGTTAACGGCACACGAAAAGTCCTCGTTCTCGAATCCAAAGATCCCACGGTTTGGGAAGTCAGCGGCCAGCCGAGCGCCATTGTCCTGCTGGGCAAAGCGGTGATCGGCGATCACCCGAAAGGCACCCCAATTTTCGCACCGCGCTATGCGTCCGGGTGCGAGAACAAATCTTGGGCAAAGCTGCCGAAAGGTTGGGACCTTCCGGTGCATCAAAGCGTTTTGGACTCGCTGATGGATAATCTGAGCAGCCGGTTTACCCGCCGGGCCGAGACCGTTTCCGCCCAGATGTTCAACCGCCCTTACGCCTCTTGGCGGGTCGCGCGCGGCGAAGACGTCATGACGTTCTAGCCAATTTTCAGGCGGGGAAAACGGCACGACTCGATGCCCTTGGGACGAGTCCAAAGGGCTGCAAAAAACGGATTGTCGAAAAGGATCAGCCGGTATCGGGCGCTTGCTTGGCCCGAACCGCGAGCTTGTGACACTCTCGCAAGACCTCGTCGATCTCATCGCGGCCTCGCGCCCGCCACCCCGGCGGTAAGCCCGGTCGCAACGGGGATAACCGCTGACCCCGCGCCTTCAATCGCAACATGCGTTTGGCTTGCTTAGGCAGATCATCGAGCGCGCCTTTCAAAGCCATCAACCGATTACACAGCTTTTCCGCATCCATCGGATCATCATCGGACGGCACCGGCGGGGGCGCGATCGGCGCGGGCCGATTATCGTCGTCATAGCCAATGATCGTAATCCTCGGCATGTACTTGGCGCGCGGTCGAGACTTCGTCCCAATCCACCAGAACCACTTGCGCGGATCGATCAACCGAAACGCCGGAACCCGCACACGATTTTCGCTCGGCTCCATCGCGAAATCCAGCCCCGCCCGCTTCGCCCCTTTCGGCGAGACATAACCGCCGAGTTCCATCTCCACCGCCAGCGCAAAGATCATCCGCCGCAAAGCCGACTCCGCAGGGCGCAGCGTATGCAAAACCTTCAAGCGCATGGCGCGTGTCACCGTCACAGGCCGCACGCCCTCCCCGAGCCCCATCGAGTCAAACACCGCCGCGATCAAGCGCAGCAGCATGCCTCGGTTCCAGTTGATGTAGGGGGCAAAGTCCATCGGGTCTTTCGGTTGGGTGAAGGGGAAAATCGGACCAGATGCCTATCACAAAAATAAGAACATTACAAGAACTTTTATGAGGCTTTCGCAAAGCAAAAACAGCCATCGTCAACACAGGCGCAACCTGTGCAGCGGCAAACACACGACACGACAGTAACCGTCATTGCCCGGCTTGTCCGGGCAATCCAGAGCTTCAAACACAGGCGCTTACTGCTCTGGATCATCGGGACAAGCCCGATGATGACCCTCAAGGAGCAAGTGTCGTGTGAGCGGCAAAGACGTGCGACCTCGCCGGTTCCGCGAAAATCCTTTTCTAAAAACAACCTAAAATTCCTCTAAAGCTCTATTTATTAACAGATTATTAATCTTCGCCTTCACAAAAATTGCCCATCAATTCATCAAGCGTCATTGGCCAAAAAAGACCCTTTCAGAGAGTTTGCGCGCCTCTGACTAGGCAATAATCCCAAGGACTTGAGTTGATGAAATCGAGCAAACTCTCTGCAGCCCTCGTCGCTGCCACGCTGACCGCTGGCGTATCGGCGTCCACCACCAGTTCCGCTGGCGAATTCTACGTCTCCGGCAAGATCAGCGCATCCTCGTTCGATCACACGATCAACCGAAACACCGGCGGCTTCGTCGGCCTTCCGGTTCCCGATGCCAGCGGCACGACAACGGCGGACTCCACCGATTTCGCAGGCGGCGTTGCGGCAGGGTATCAGCAAAATTTTGGCGGCGATCGCTTCTTCGCGGGGATCGAAGCTTTCTATAATTTCGAGACCGGGTCTTCAGAAAACATCGCCGGTGTTCTGGTCACTGAAATTGACCTCGACGCGTCTTACGGTGCGCGCGTGCTGGCCGGTGTCAACGCAACGGACCGGCTTTCCCTTTACGCGCATGGCGGCCTGACCGTCCTCGATTTCGACGTGCGCAACTCTTACACTTTCGCGCCGCCGGTAACGAGCGCATCCGAGACGGAAGAGACATTCTCGTTCGGCTTCGGCGCTGGGTATAAAGTCACCGACCATGTTTCGGTCTTCGGCGAATACACGCAAACCACCGATGCCACGTTCGGCGGTATCCCCGAAGTCGCGGGCGGCACGGGTCGCGTCAATCCCAACGACATCAGCCTCAGCGCGTTTTCGCTCGGCGTAAAATACGCGTTCTAAGCCGCCGCATTCATCGCGGTTCAAAACACCCGACCTCGCACCCCCAAAGGTGCGAGGTTTTTCTTTAGCATCGCCAACATTGGGCAGCGCATTGGTGACGATCATCAAACACATCGCGAAGCTGTACGTTTAGAATGTCACCCCCGCGTAGGCGGGGGTCCATCTCGCCACAAACGCCAACTTAGAATGCACAGAAATCTCCCACCAAACGACCCCAAACCGAGCACCCTTCTCCCTATCGAAAGCCACGGCCAAGCCGCACCATAGACACCCGCCTTCGCGGGTGTGACCAACCATCCCATCCCCGCACTTTGATAAGCGCAAGCGCAGCGCCGCGTATCAGCACCCCCTCGGTCAGGCGCTTTTTCTCCAAATCGGAAACACGCCGACCCCAATCGTCACCCCCGCGCAGGCGGGGGTCCATCTCGCCACAAACCCCAACTTAGAATGCTCAGAAATCTCCCACCAAACGACCCCAAACCGAGCACTCTTCTCCGTCTCGATAGCCACGACCAAAACGCACCATAGACACCCGCCTTCGCGGATGTGACCCGAAGTTGCCGCCAACCCCAAACACTTTCCGCGAAGCGGTCACTCTTGAAAAATGGGAGCCGCTCTTAGCGGCGACACGCGCCTGCCCGCCCCACGGCGGGCGCGTAAACGCACCCCCCTCGGTCAGGCGCTTCGTTCTTTATCGATAGGAATAGTCTGAACGGTCACTCCGGCGGCAATCATCACGAAGGCTCTCAGTGATCGCGCCATGCGCGATGCACTTGCCGCGCACCGTCAGTTCTCACCGCCTCGA
>CAZXMX010000178.1:0-7121 GCA_964641645.1 uncultured Neomegalonema sp. | reverse complement strand
AGATGTCACATTCAATGATGAAGGCCTCTTCATCAATGTCATCGGGAAGTTCTAAAGAGCGTTCTTAGGAAAAACACGCCCCCGCTTAACGCGGGGGTGTGAAGAAGAGCCTGTCGTCTAAACAGGTCTGACATGGGTCTCATCAGACGTGACAGAGGAAAGTGAATGTGCCTAGGTGATGGCATGTCACATGTCTTTCCACGCCACGCAAAATCCTCCCTTCCCATCGCGGTCGGCGGTGAGGGGTGTTATCTCATCGACTCGACCGGAAAGCGCTATCTCGACGGGTCCGGCGGTGCTGCTGTGTCCTGCTTGGGCCACGGAGACAAAACAGTCATCGAGGCAATCAAAACCCAACTCGATCAGGTCGCGTTTGCCCATACCGGATTTTTCACCTCTGAACCCGCTGAGGCCTTGGCCGATCACCTCATTGCCCACGCTCCGAAAGGGTTGAGCCGCTGTTACTTTGTCTCCGGCGGTTCCGAGGCTGTCGAAGCCGCCCTGAAGCTGGCGCGACAAGTCCAGATCGAACGCGGGCAATCCTCCCGCCATCGCCTGATCTCGCGCAAGCAAAGCTATCACGGCAATACATTGGGCGCGTTGGCAGCGGGCGGTAACGCGTGGCGGAGAGAACCCTTTGCCCCGCTTATGATCGAAACCTCCCACATCGCGCCTTGTTATGAATACCGAGGCCGCGCCGATGACGAGACGCCTGAGCAGTATGGCCTGCGCATGGCCGATAAGTTGGAAACGGAGATCCAACGCCTCGGCCCGGACTCCGTCATGGCCTTTATCGCTGAACCCGTTGTCGGCGCGACCTTAGGCGCGGTGCCCCCGGTCGAGGGATACTTCCGCCGCATTCGCGAGATCTGCGACCGTCACGGCATTTTGCTGATCCTCGACGAAGTGATGTGCGGCATGGGCCGAACCGGATCGCTATTCGCCTGCGAACAAGATGGCGTCGTGCCGGATATCCTCTGCATCGCCAAAGGACTGGGCGCGGGCTATCAGCCCATCGGCGCGATGCTGTGCTCAACAGCGATTTACGACGCGATTGAACAAGGCTCTGGTTTTTTCCAACACGGCCATACCTATCTCGGCCACCCCGCCGCCTGCGCGGGTGCCCTCGCCGTTGTCGAGAGCATCGAACAGCGCCAGCTCGTGCCCCGCGTGAACAGTATCGGGGCGCGGCTGCGATCCGCCCTTGAAGAAACCTTCGGCCAACACCCTCATATCGGCGATATCCGGGGGCGCGGCTTGTTTCTTGGCCTCGAAATCGTTGAAGACCGAGAAACGAAAACGCCTTTCGATCCGGCACGCGGCGTCAATAAACGCTTCAAAGCCGCCGCGTTCGAAGCGGGACTCATTTGCTATCCGATGGGCGGAACCCTCGACGGAAAGCGCGGCGATCATGTTCTGCTCGCCCCGCCCTTCATCATCGAAGACCGTCAGATTGAAGAAATCACGGATCGCCTTGGAATTGCCCTTGAAGCATCGCTAAAAGCCTGACGTATCGTAACCTTGCGTCGCGCGCCGCCTCTGGTATGCGGGTGTGAAACAGGAGGCTTCTTATGACCGCGTATGAGACAATCCGGTACGACCTGACCGACGGCGTTGCGACGATCAAGCTCGACCGACCCGACTCGCTGAATTCGCTCAATAAATCCATGCGCCAAGAGATGCGCCATGCATTCGAGCGCGCCCCGGCAGAGGGCGCTCGGGCGATCTTGATGACCGGCGAAGGCCGCAGCTTTTGTTCAGGTCAGGATTTAGGCGAGCACGGCGGCGGCTTGCCGAATGTCGAGCGGACCCTGCGCGAAGAATATGAACCGATGCTCCACGCGATCCTCGATTGCCCTCTCCCCGTGATCTGTGCCGTCAACGGCGTCGCCGCAGGGGCCGGGGCAAGCCTCGCCCTCCTCGCCGATATCGTTCTCGCCGGACGTTCAGCGCAATTTGTCATCGCCTTCGCCCGCATCGGCCTGATGCCTGATGTGGCCTCGACATACTTTCTCCCGCGCCTGATCGGCCTGCCCCGCGCGATGGGGATGGCGATGACAACGGAGCCTGTCGACGGCGAAAAAGCGGCGGAATGGGGATTGGTCTGGAAAATGGTCGAAGACGATGCTTTGCAGACCGAGGCGCAAACCATGGCTGCCGGGTTCGCCAATGGTCCGACCCGCTCGTTTGAGCTGACCAAGCGAGCCATGCGCGCCGGAATGCAAACCGATCTGGTCGAACAACTCGCCTTAGAAGCCCGCAGTCAAGCCGAAGCCGCCGCAACGCGCGACTTTGCCGAAGGCGCAAGCGCGTTCCTGCAAAAACGCAAGGCGGACTTCGAGGGCCGCTAAGGTGCTGAAACGCCTTCTCGACTTCACAAAACTACAGTTCTCGGCGGCGATTTTCGGGATCGTCATCCTTGGCCTCATCATGGTGTCTTCTTGGCTTTGGCAAGACGATTGGCCGATCTACCGGTATGACTTTCTGTTCGTCGCCGTGCTGGTCATGCAAGCGTGGCTGCTGGCGACCGGGCGAGAGACTTGGGCCGAGGCTCGCGTGATCTTCGTGTTTCACATCGTCGGCGTCATCATGGAGATCTTCAAAACGAGCTATGGCTCTTGGGTCTATCCTGAACCATCAATTTTCAAGATCGGCGGCGTTCCGCTGTTCACAGGATTCATGTACTCTGCCGTCGGCAGCTACATCGCGCGTGGCTGGAAACTGAGCGACATGCGCCTGACCGGCGCGCCGGTCGAGTGGATCGCCGGGTTACTCGCCTTCGCAATTTACATGAACTTCTACACGCATCACTTCTGGTACGATGCGCGATACGTCCTGATGGGCCTCACTGTCTTCCTGTACTGTCGATGCTTGGCCGAATTTCCCAACTACGGCAGAGTCCCCTTGCTCGTCCTATTTCTTTTCGTCGGCTTGCTGGTCTATGCCGCCGAAAACATCGGCTCGCTCAGTGGAACATGGCTCTACCCGAACCAGCACAGAGAATGGCGCCCCGTACCCATCGGAAAGCTGGGATCATGGGTCTTGCTGATGATCGTCAGCTTCTCCCTCGTGCGAATGGTCAAGCGCGACAGATAAAGAAAAAGCCCCGCATCACTGCGAGGCTTTCCACGGCGTCGACGCCTTAGAATAACAACATCAGCCGTCGAGTTCTTGCATCAACTGCTCGGCTTCTGCGCGTTCTGTGAACGACGCCGTTCCTTGCAGAACATTGACGAGGATCTTCTTCGCTTCATCCTTGCGGCCCGCTTTTGAAAGCGCATAGGCGAAGTGATATTGGATACCCGGACTGTTCGGCGCAGCATCTTTGGCAGTTTGAAGCAGGTCCAGGCCCTCTTTCAGCTTTCCGTAAGTCACCAGCATCCAACCGTAGGTATCGGCAATCTCTGGCGAACCACTAGCGGCTTTGTAAGCCCGCTGTGCGTAGTCGAGCGCGTCCGGACGTTGGCTTTGGTGGCGCAACCACGCGTAATTATTCAGCGCGACGGGGTTGTTTGGCTCCAGCGCGAGATAGCTTTCATACGCTACAGCCGCTTCACCCTCCTTGCCCGATTCCAGCAAACCCGTTGCATAAGACATCAACGCTTGGCGATCATCGCGGTTTGCTTCAATCCACTTGGCCATTTCGGCGAAAGCAACGTCATCGCGTCCCGCACGGCGACGCGCGCTAAACAGGTCCACGGCCAATCTTTGATCGGGACGTCTTGAGAAGGCTCGCTCTAACGCCTCGACAGCCAAACCGGGCTGCCCCATCTCCGCAAGCGCTGTCGCCGTTAGGCGGGCGGCTGCGCTCGGACGTTTTCGGGCGAGGGCTTTGGTGACCGCTTTGACCCCTTTCGCGTTCTTCTGAGCGACTTCCAACTTAACGAGAGAGGCGGCGATCCCAACTTGGTCTGGCCATTTCTTCATCGCGTCTTGCAGCGTGCTTCGCGCAACGTCAACCGCGCCGGACTGCGCCTGTGCCTCAGCGAGCAGACTTGCACTGCGCGGAGAGTTTGGAACCAATTCACGGACTCGCTTTGCGACCTCAACCGCACGATCAGGCGCTTGCGCATCGATCAGAGCATTCGCCGCAAAAACGAGAACGCCGGGGTCTTTCGATGCGATCGTAGACAAGCGAAACGCTTCATCCGCCGCCGCTGGGAAATCTTCTTTCAACATCAGCGCGGAAACATAAGCGCGTGAAATCGGCACGGATTGCGGTGCAATGCCAACTCGCTCGCTCAAGAACTGGGTCGCAGCAGCTCTATCGCCCTCAATTCCCATCCGTTGCGCGATGCCGAGTGTCAGCATCTCACTTTTTGGCCGTGCATTCAGAAGCGACTTCAGGCGAGGTAAAATTTCATCCGCACGCCCTTCCCTCTGGTCCAGCATCTCGAATGTCGCAATAGCAGAGGTCAGTTCTGGCTCAATTTCGAGGGCGCGGGTCAACAACTTACGAGCAGGTTCGCCGTTTCCGAGTTGCGACTCGACACTTCCACGCAGCGCAAGAACCGTAGCGCTTTCTTCAACCTGAAGATTGTCCAACAGCTTCTTCGCCGTCTTCGCATCGCTGTTCGACGATCGATCAACCGCCTTCAGCAAAATCCGGCGAACTTCTGGGTTCGAAAAAATCGGATCTGATGTGTCGGTTGGCGAACTCAGCAGTTTCAGCGCCATTTCAGCGTCGCGAACTTCGGCCTCGGTTCCAATCTGCGTGAGACGACGAAACGTTGCATGCGCCTTGTCATATTGGTTCATGCTTAGTTGCGCACTTGCCATCTGTCGGACGCTCGCCGAGTCATTCGGCGCGACTTTCAGGACGCTTTCGAGCATTTCAATCGCGTTGCGCGGCTGGCCATTAGCCAGACGCACGGACGCCAACGCGCGACGGGCTTCGAGATTATCGGGCTGCATTCTGATATAACGGACCAGCAGAGAGTCTGCCTGACCATGCGCGCCCTTTTGATGCTTGATGAGAGCACCAAGAAGAACAGCGGGTGGAAAGTCCTCAAAGTTTCGCTGAAGATGCGTGAACGAGCGATTTGCCCGGTCGAAATCGCCTTCAGCGAATGCAACAGCCGAATTCAAATAGTGAGAGATTGGCGCATTTTCCGCCAACTGCTGAACCACTTTCGAGTCCGCCTTCGCGCGTTCGATATCACCCGACGCGAGGTGAGCGCGAGCGCGAGCGATCAACGGCGGCGCCGTATTGGGTGCGAGGCTCACCGCCTTATCAAACGCGACGAACGCCGCTTGTTTATCCCCTTTGGCCAGAGCCACTTCACCGCGCAACATCCAACCCGGCGAGAAATCGGGCTTGCCGATTACAATTTCATCAAGCTTGTTTGCCGCCGCCACATAATCACGGCGTCCGACGTAAACTTGCGCAAGACCGAAGTGACCCTCAACACGGCGCGGATCAATCTCTAGTGTTTTTTTGTACGCTGCCTCGGCATCATCAAAACGCTTGAGCGACGAGAGTGCCGCAGCTTTGACCGTCAATCGATTGACGGTGCTGTCAATCGTCGTGCCTTCACCTTCGACCAGAGCCAACGCTTCTTCGGCTTCACCCGATTGCAATTTTGCTTCAGCGAGCCAAACGGCGGTATCATCAGTTGGGTTCAGTGCATGGGCACGGCCAAATTCTTTCGATGCCCCTGCAAGATCACCACGTTCGAAAAGAATGCGGCCCAGCAGGAACCTCGCATGGGCGTGGTTTGGGTCTTGGCGAAGCGCGTTTTTCAGCTCAATGCTTGCTTCTCTAAACCGCCCCTTGTCAAAATGCGACTGTGCGCTCGCAACATAGGGGTTATCGAGGTGTTGCTGAACATTGGCCGCAACAGGCGTCGCCGCCAAATAGATAGCAGGAACGGCAACGGTCGACAGAACGGCAGCAAAAATAGTTTTGCGATTCAGCATTTTCCAGGCACTCCGGAAGCGAGAGGACAATTCTCGCGACAGTGCGCTAGATGGTTTAACGTTCGTTTAAGCCTGACGGCGGAACGAAGAGAAAATCGTAAGAAAGAACGAACGTTTACGCCCTGCCCTCCGAAACGTTAGGCCGCATCACGCTTGACGGTTGAGCCGTTCAATCGACCGAGGAAACGGTCAAACATTAACAAAGTCCAAAGCTCTCGCGAACGATCCGCTTTGCCGCCCTGCATATCGTTCCACAGAGCCTCAACCGCTTTCGGTTCGATCAATCCTGACTCTGCCAAGTGCGACTGACGCGGTAACGCAGCCATACGCGTCGCAAAACGCCCTGTCATCCATCCGCCAATCGGCGCAACAAACCCGCGTTTCTTCGCGTCAAGAATCTCGGCTGGCACTAGACCTCGCAAAGCAGTCTTCAGCACGCGTTTTCCACTAAACCCATCCAGCTTGAGCCGCGTCGGCAACTTAGCCGCCCATTCAGCGAGCTGGAGGTCGAGCAGCGGATTGCGAACTTCAACCCCGGCAAACATACTGGCGCGATCAACCTTCACCAGCATCCGGCCCGGCAACCAAGTCATCAAGTCAACATACTGAGCACGAGCCAAAGGATCATCCGTCTCAGCCTGAAGCGCATGCGCGCGCAGCAGATCAGCGGAGGAATACGTCGGCGCTCTCGTCAGCAAAGCATCCCGCTCACGCTCCCGCATAATCGCCGTTGCCCGGAACAATCCACCCATGGCATCGGTGGCCAGCGATTCAAAGGTCGACTTTGCCCGTAAAATCTTCGGCCCGGATGACAGCGCCGGATAAGCTTTGGCGAGCGGACCAAACAAACCACGAGACATCGCGCCGGGAATCCGTGCTTTCAGGCGTTCTTCGGTCAAGTGGTGCGGATACCTGCGATACCCGGCGAAAAGTTCATCACCGCCATCGCCTGAAAGGGCGACTTTGACATGCTTCGACGCCAGATGACAAAGCTGCATCGTAGGCAAAGCCGAAGCATCCGCGAAAGGTTCAGTATAAGCGAAAGCGAGTGGATCAAGATCCGCCATCGCCTCTTCGCGAACCGTCTCGATGTGATGGCGGGCCTGATACTGAGCCGCAACCTTTGCGGCGAGGTCACTCTCGTCGAATGCGGCATCTTCAAACGCCATCGTACAGGCATCCAGCCCCGTCCCCCGCGCCTG
>CAZXMX010000177.1:0-7121 GCA_964641645.1 uncultured Neomegalonema sp. | reverse complement strand
AGGTTCGTGGCCCCGAAGCATTCGATTTGCTGCAAGCCATGAACACGGGTCACGATGGTTCGATGGGTACGCTCCACGCCAACTCTCCGCGCGAAGGTCTTTCGCGTCTGGAATCGATGATTACGATGGGTGGATTCTCGCTGCCCTCGAAAACCATTCGAGAGATGATCGTTTCCGCGGTGAACGTGGTCGTTCAAGCTCAGCGTCTTCGTGATGGTTCTCGTCGGATCACTCACATCTCCGAAGTTTTGGGGATGGAAGGTGACACGGTGATTACGCAGGACTTGGTCAAATATAAAGTTACCGGTGAAGACGACAAAGGCAAGCTGATCGGCAAGCACGTCTCGACCGGGATCGGTCAACCAAACTTCTGGGATCGGGCGCGTGGGTTTAACCGCGAGATCGAACTTCAGGACGCTTTGGCGAATATGGAAGAAGTGGTGGATTGATCCATCCGCGCACCGACCGTTCGGCGCGTAACTAGGGAAGGCTACGCAACATGTTTGCAACGCTTGCAGAAACGTTTGGTAATTCTGGATTGCTCGCAGCGATCGGCATCCTGACCTTTGCCTCTGTCTATTCGTTCCTTTACGTCCTGACTGCGCCGAAACCGGTTGCTTCGGGGGCGTCAAGAATCAAGACAGACGCAAAGTCTGGCGATAATAAAAAGACGAAGGGCGTTGATCGCCGCAAACAGATTCAGGACCAGCTGCGCAAGCAAGAAGAGCTTAGAAAGCAGTCTTCGAAGGCACCGCTGAGTGTCATGATGGAGCGTGGCGGTCTTTCTGGCAGCGTTGCGTCACTCTACGTGAAATTCGTGATCTTCGGTGTGATCGCAACCGCCGCCTTAATATTTATTGGTGTGCGACCGTTGTTTGCCGTCGCTGCTCTCCCCGTTTGTGCCGTGCTGTTGCCGCCGAAGTTTGTGAAGATGCGGATCAACCGCCAGCAAAAGAAGTTCATCGCTGAATTTCCAAATGCGATCGACATTTTGGTTCGTGGTGTTCGTACGGGTCTTCCAGTGAACGAAGGCATGCGCGTTATCGCCCGTGAAGTTCCAGAGCCTGTTTGTACGGAGTTTCGGATTATCACGGAATCAACCGGGGTCGGGGTGACACTCGAGGATGCATTGCAGCGCTTCTATAATCGGATGCCGCTTTCTGAAGTGAACTTCTTCAATATCGTTCTTGCTATTCAAAAGCAGACGGGTGGTAACCTTGCGGAGGCGCTCGGGAACCTTTCGAATACCCTGCGTGAGCGTAAGAAGCTGAAGAACAAAATTAAAGCTCTGTCCTCGGAAGCGAAAGCCTCGGCGTCGATCATTGGCTCCCTGCCGTTCTTGCTGGCAATTGTCTTGTTCCTCGTCGCGCCGCATTACATCGGGCTTCTGTTCTCCGAAACGACAGGTCACTACATGATCGCTGGCGGCTTGTTCTGGATGGGTTGTGGTATCTTCATGATGAAGACCATGATGGACTTTGAAATTTAGGAGCTGACAGATGGATTTCTTTGCCTCTTTACCGTCGGCTCAGGCGATCTATGCCGTCGTCCTTTCCGGTATCGCTGTGTTCCTGTTGTGGATCGCTTTTTTCCCGGCACAAGTTGGTTCGGTCAATAAACGCCTCAAGTCGATTCAGGATCGTCGTCAGGCGCTGAAGAAACACCATCAGATTGACGGTGGAAAAAAGAAGCGTCGTGGTGAGCTTGACGATGGTGCTGTCCGTGTGATGCGGAACACCGTTGAGAAGTTCCGCATGGAAGAGATGCTCAACAATACTGACCTGAGGCAAAAGCTGTCGCAAGCAGGCTATCGCGGTAAGAAAGCGCCCGTGGTGTTCTTGTTTTTCAAGATCGTCATGCCGGTTCTCTTGTTTATCGCGGCGCTTCTGTACTACTGGCTGATCTATCAGGGCGAATTCCAACCCGTTCGTCACGGCCTGATCTCGTTGATCGTTGCTGGCGCCGGCTACATGCTTCCCGGTATTTGGATGACCAACGTCACTCAGAAACGTCAGGTAAAGATGCAGCGTGCTTTCCCTGATGCTCTTGATCTGATGGTGATCTGTGTCGAGTCCGGGATGTCGGTTGAGAAGTCGTTCCAGTGGGTCTCTGAAGAGATTGCAGCGCAAAGCCAAGACCTTGCGGAAGAGATCGCGCTAACTTGTGCTGAGCTTTCTTACCTCGGCGATCGCTCGAAAGCGTTTGAGAACTTTTCAATACGTACGGGCATGCAGCAGGTCAAAGCGTTGACCGGGACGCTCGTTCAAGCTGAGCGCTACGGTACACCCGTTGGTTCTGCTTTGCGCGTTCTCTCGGACGAAAGCCGAAATGAGCGGATGTCGGTCGCTGAGCGTAAGGCTGCGGCACTGCCGGCGAAGTTGACCGTTCCAATGATCATCTTCTTCCTTCCTGTTCTTTTTGTCGTGATTATCGGTCCGGCTTACCTTCAGTTCCAGTTGGGATAACCAATAATCAGCATGTCTTCCGAATTCGGTAGACCATAGTCGACGGGGCGACCCGAGAAGGCGATGCAGAAACTGCATCGCCTTTTCTTTTTTGAGGTGGGGATAAAGGCGCTCTACGCGTTCAGGGCCGTATCGAGATCCCTGATGAGGTCGTCGGGGGTCTCAACGCCAATACTGAGGCGGATCACATCGTCTCCCGCACCGGCTGCATCTCGTTGTTCGTCTGTGAGTTGGCGGTGGGTTGTCGACGCAGGGTGCAGGATTAGAGATCGAGCGTCGCCAATGTTCGCGAGGTGGCTGAACAACGCGCAAGCCTCGACCACTTTTAAGCCAGCCTCATACCCACCCTTGACGCCGAACGTGAAGACCGAGCCAAATTTTCCATCCAAGTATTTCTGAGCAAGCTGGTGATACGGGCTGTCGACTAACCCCGCGTAGCTGACCCAGGCAACCTTTTCATGTCCGTTCAAAAACTGAGCGACCTTCATCGCATTGTCGCAATGTCGGTCCATTCGCATTGCAAGGGTCTCGATGCCCAGAAGGGTCTGGAAGGCATTCATCGGTGCCATGGTCGGCCCGAGATCGCGCAGGCCTACGGCGTGGCTGTGCGTTGTGAAAGCCATATCGCCGAAACTCTCATAGAAGCTGAGGTTCTTGTAGGCTGCTTCAGGTGCAGTAAGGCCGGGAAACTTGTCGTTGGCTCCCCAGTTGAACAGTCCGCTATCGACGACACCGCCGCCCATTGACGTCCCATTGCCGCTCAAAAACTTCGTCGTTGAATGCACAACCAAATCTGCGCCCCACTCAATGGGCCGGCACAGATAGGGAGTGGCCATCGTGTTATCGACGATGAGTGGAATTTCGGCTTCGCGCGCGATGGCGGCGACGGCTTCGAGGTCGGTGATGACACCCCCGGGGTTCGCGAGCGACTCGCAGAAGATGGCTTTGGTTTTTGGCGTTAGTGCTTTGCGGATTTGATCCGGATCATCGAAGTCGACGAAATCGCATTGCCAATCAAATTTCTTGAAGGTCTTTCCGAACTGAGTCACCGATCCGCCATACAGGCGGTTGGATGCAATGAACCGATCACCCGGATCGAGCAGCGGAAAGAACGCCAACAGTTGTGCAGAGTGTCCGGATGCGCAGCAGGTCGTACCGCGCCCACCCTCTAGGCTGGCGAGACGCTCTTCAAGAACCGCAACCGTTGGATTGCTCAGGCGTGAATAGATAAATCCAAAGCTCTGAAGATTGAAAAGCGACGCTGCGTCATCTGCATCATGAAAGACGTAAGACGTGTTCTGGAAAATCGGCGTTTGGCGCGCGCCTGTCACGGGTTCAGGCTGAGCGCCCGCATGAACCATTCGCGTTTCAAAGCCATACTCGGATTTTGGCGTGCGGCGGGTCATGACAATTTTCTCCGCTTGGACGAAATCACTTTCGAGTCAAAACCGCCCCAACTGAGTTCAGCATTGAGGCGTCCAAATTCGATTTTCGGGCATCGGTTCATAATGACTTCCAACCCGGCATTCCGTGCGAGCGCGGCGGCCTCGTCATTGATGACCCCAAGCTGCATCCAGATGACGTCGATTTCTTTTTCATCTTTGAGAGCGATGGAATCTTGCACGACGCCCATCGCGGCTTCTGATCCCCGAAAAACGTCGACCATCTGAAACGGTCCGGGTGCCTCTGCGAGGGAGCCGTAGACCGTTGCACCCAAGATTTCTTTCCCCGCGAGGCCGGGGTTGATCGGGATGACATCATAGCCTTTCTCCTGCAGATACTTCATCGCAAAGTAACTGGGGCGCTGCCATTTTGCCGACGCGCCGACCATTGCGATTGTTTTCACGCTGCGGAGAATGCGGAGCAGGTCCGTATTTGAGTAGGTTTCGGGCAAGGTTGCGCTCCGTTGGCTTCTATCGTTTAACAGGTTCAGGCCCCCTCGATGGCAAAGGACACTATGCCTCTTTCGCGCGATTCTTTATCTAGTGACAGTTTCAAGCAAGCAATGCTTGATGAAGCGCCCGGCGAGATGGGTCTGATGGATCCTGATGCTTTCGAAGCGTCGCGGCAAAAAATTCTGCGTGAGGCTGAGAAAGCGGGTGAGTTTTGGGTCTTCGCATACGGATCGTTGATTTGGAACCCGATCATCGAAGTTGCGGAGATGCGCCCCGCACATTTGTCAAACCATGGACGCCGGTTTTGTGTGTGGGCGCCCATTGGCCGTGGGTCTCCCGATTGTCAGGGGTTGTGGCTTGGGCTGGATAAACTAAGCGCGGATGTTTCTGAAAATGCGATCTGCTATGGCCAAGCCTTACGAATAGAACCGGAAAAATGGGACGCTGAGAGCCTGATCCTGTGGCGTCGGGAGATGATATCGGGCGTTTATATACCCGAATGGCTGAACGTTGAAATCGCGGGGAAACCAACGCAATGCTGTGTCTTCGTCGCGAACCCTGAACACGAACGCTATGCGACTGACGTTGCATGGAAGGATCAGGTAAAAGCCATTGCATACGCCGAGGGTTCTCTGGGTACGTGCCGGGACTATTTGTATTCCCTTGCTGAGCAGCTCAACAAAGCCGAAATGTCGGATAGGTACATTGAACAACTGATTGCAGATGTGCGAGCGGAACGAGAAAGCCCGGTTTAGAATTCGCTTTCTTGCTCACGCAGAAAGTGATCTCAATTGCCTCTTTTGCGCCATCTTACGCGGTAAATCGCGGTGACATGAAACTCTATGGCCTGTTGATATCCGCGCTTATTTCGGCTCCGGGGACGGTTTTTTCGCAAACCCCCTTGTTCGAAAAGCAGATCACATTGACCGCTGCGGAAGCGGCGCTCAGAACTCCCGCACCCGCTGATCCGACCGCTTTGATCCAAGCATTGGAATGGCAAGTTCTGGAAGCGAGCAATCGGGAGCGGGCCTCGGTTGGTCTTCCGCCGCTGACAGGAGATCCGGCGCTGAATGCGTCTGCTGCGCGATATTCGAGGAAAATGCGCGATTTTCAGTTCTTCGATCACGTTGCCCCGGATGGCGAGACCTTGGACCAGCGTCTACCCGAAGCTGAGAAATGGCGCTTTCAGGGGTTGGCTGAAAACCTGTGGTCGGGTCAAGGCGCATTAGATTGGCGGTCGGAGACTGTTTCAACGACAGCGGCGCAAAACTGGGTTGAGAGTCCGGGGCACCGCGAAAACCTATTTAATCCAGAGTATTCCGTCGCGGGGGTCGGTTCTGCAATGCGCGGGGACCAGCTCTATATCACGATGTTGTACGGAACACCGGTCGACAATCCAGCTCGTGCCATTTTGCAGCGAGACTTTGGCGATGCGCCCGCCGACATTGGTGGGTTTGCCTTGTCGCTTGAGCAAAGTTTGCAACAGGCGATCAATACCCAGCGCGGCCAGTTCGGATTGCCGGGCCTCGGCAGCGATCCTATTTTGTCGCAGACCGCGCGAAGCAATGCTCAAACCGCGCTGTCTCTCGGCAGCTTTGCCTCTGGCGGGGTTCTTGATCAGGTCTTCCAGCTCGACCCGAGCCGATCAGGGCGGCTGGCCGCCGGATTCTGGCGGGGTTCAGGCGGATTGATTTGGAAAATTGACGAAGTGACGATGCAAATTGTCGATAGTTGGAGCCAGGCTCAAACTTGGTCGGATGCGCTCGATGGTGGATTTGGTCAGGTCGGCGTTGGCGTCGCGAGCGACGGTCAATCGGTGATGGTGACAATCCTGTTTGGTCAGGGGGCGGCCTAGGCGCTCTACAGATTTTTCCGCTGCCGAAACGCCGCCGAAATCGTCCCATCGTCGAGATAGTCTAACTCGCCACCAATGGGGACGCCCTGCGCGAGGCCCGAAACACTGACGCCGCAGCCTTCCAGCGCATCCGCGATGTAATAGGCCGTCGTTTGGCCATCCACCGTTGCGTTGAGGGCGAGCACCACCTCGGTCACGGCAGCATCTTTTGCGCGCTCTGCGAGTTCTGGAATGTGGAGGTCTTCGGGACCGACACCATCAAGTGCCGATAAGACGCCGCCCAACACATGATATCGGCCCTTGAAAGCCCCCGTGCGTTCCAATGCCCACAGGTCGCCTGCCTCCTCAACCACGCAAATCGCATCGGCTTTTCGCTCGGGATCGCAGCAAATCGAACAAGGGTCGCGGGTGTCGACGGCCCCGCAGACCGAGCAAGTCGCTACTTTTTCAGCGACGTCGGCCATGGCTTTTGCCAAGGGCTCCAGCAACAGGTCCTGTTTTTTGATGAGATGCAAAGCCGCCCGCCGCCCGGAACGCGGGCCAAGGCCGGGTAGTTTCGCCAGCAGGTCGATCAACCGCTGTATCTCATCGCCGGTTCGGTTGGAGTTCTCCATAACGACGTGATGCACGTCTGGCGGCACGGATTCAAGTTCCCTTGCTTGGATGCGATTGATATGGGCGTCTGTATGAGTACCCCGCGTGCGGCAAACTGGCTGATTTTGACGGCGCTGCTGAGTTGCAGCGGGGTTAGTATCCTCTCCACGGACCTTTATACGCCGAGCCTGCCGCACCTGCCGGGGTTGCTGAACTCAACACCGCAGATCGTGCAGCTCACGATGAGTTTGAACCTTGCCGCCTATGCATTGTGCCAGCTTTTCTACGGCCCGGTGGCGGATCGGTTCGGGC
>CAZXMX010000176.1:0-7202 GCA_964641645.1 uncultured Neomegalonema sp. | reverse complement strand
CCGGAGATTAGATTTTTCCGGCTCTGTCACGATGGTGGGCTGGTTTCACCTTCGCAATTTTGTACGGCAATCGGAACATCATAGCCAATCGCACTGCGAGGGCGAACTTCATTGTAGTCTCTACGCCAAGCCTCCAACTTTTCGCGGGCATCTGCAAGCACGGGATCAGTAATGCGACGTTCTGTAACTGGCGCTCGAAGTACGGCGGCATGGACGTGTTAGATGCGAAGAAGCTGAAAGGCCTTGAGGCCGAGAATGCGAAGCTCAAGAAACTGCTCGCTGAGCAGGTGATGGATGTGGCGACGCTCAAAGAGATGCTCGGAAAAAAACTTCTGACGCCTGGTTCAGGGAGAGAAGCCGTGAACTGGGCCATGAATGAGAAGAGCTATTCACAGCGCCGTGCGTGCGGGTTGGCAGGGATTGATCCGCGTGTTTACCGCCGTAAGTCGGTGAGACCTGATGATGAAAATCTTCGTCAGCGATTGCGGGAGCTGTCATCTGAACGCCGCCGGTTTGGTTACGCGCGCAGTTCAACCTTGCACCCGATCTCCATATGGCCTTTGAGATTGTTCCCCGCACGTTCGAAACCGGAATAGCAGGCGCGTTCGCTGCCCTCGGCACCACGTGGGCGTCGCTTGGTGTTCACGAGGTCGACAAATCGGTGGAGGAAGCCGTCAACCGGGTACAACCTTACGAGATCGTTCAACGTGTGGTTCGAGAACTCCGCAGCGCAGGCATCGATCAGATTAACTTCAACATGATGTATGGCCTATCAATGTAAACGGTAAAGACGATCACTAAGTCGATTAATCAGGCGTTGACCCTGGAACCGGATCGGATCGCCCTTCTGATGTGTTATTTCGATGTTGATCTCGCACAGATCGCCGACCGCCAAGCTACACCGGTCTCGCGTCTTGATGAGTGCATTCGCCAACTTGAAGGATATGTGCGGGTCCTCTTGTTGCCATCGACGGGCATCATGTGCTCGTCACTGAGCGCGGGCGTCCCTTTGTTCGATTGATTGCTGCCGCGTTCGATAAACACTTGTAGCACCAGCCCCAGCTTCGCCACGCAATCGCGGTTAGCCATACCAGCGCCTTCAGTCGTTGCAATGCTCAAACGAGCGTATCGCCTCTTCTCTCAATCTCGAATTCCAGTTCAACGGAAACTTGCACACAAACCCAGCGTATCGATTGCCTTCATTCAGCCAGCAAACAAAAGTTTAATAAAAATACCAAATTATCTTTTTGTTTATTTCAAAAAATATAATGTTAATCAAAAAAATACAGAAGACTTAAATAAAGATTTCTGATAAATTGAGCATTCTCGCTCACACACTCCCCCTTCCCAAGAAAATATTAAGCATACAATTTTAAATATACGGCGTCCATAAACCAGGATTGCCGATATGACTCTGTCGATTATTTCCAATTTGTCGAAATTTTTTGCCAACCGTAACGGGAACCCGAGAACCTCGGAATCCAATCTTTCTGGCGCTCGACAAGATTCTGGATCGTGGGCCGGTTCATGGTTTCACGCACCTTGCGTCTCAGGGTCTCAAACGCGGATCACGAGAAAAGGTTCCTCGATCGTCGAATCGACGATGCGCAGATCGCAGTCAGACATGAGGCGGACGAGCGCAGTTCGCACGGGACGGAAATCCTTCCTCCAGTATCTCTCGATACCGCTCGCCGGATTTGCGACGACACTGTTTTTGGCCACCTCTCCGGAAAGTGCCCGCGCCCAGGCGACAGGTACGATTACCTGCGATGGACTCAGCGTCGAAACTCTTGGGTTTAGCGGGGCGACGCTTTCCAGCGGTACGGCCTTGCAGCCGGGGTCTGTGTATGACTTTGCCAATGTTGCCGCTGGTGTCGATGCCCAGATTGAAGTTTTGGGATTTTTCAATGGAGCCTCGCTGAATGCGATCGACAACGATGCAGGACTGGCGGACTACTTGCAGCCTGAGATCGTGCCAAACCCGGCTGGTGGCGGCTTTGTTCGGTTCCGCGTCAATTTCCTAGATGCCGGTACAGGTGCACCTGAAGCCGTTACTTTTTCCGCCACCCAGATCGATGTAGATGGAGACAGCAACACTCTCCGAGAGTTTGTTGAATTTGAAAACCCCTTCACGATCTTGACGGTCGATGCCACGACCGAGTTGCTCAATAACGCGTCTGGCCCATCCGCCCCCAATTTTGGCCGTTTCGAATCGACCACGGCGAACACCGCACCGGGTATTGACCCATCGGCGGCTGCGAACGCTGTTCGGATTATTTATTCAAACGTAACGAGCTACGAGTTCGCCTACGGGACACTGGATGCCGGCGCGACGACACGGCTTTCATCCCAAGGATTTGACTGCCCGCCATTCCCAGATCCGGTTCATACCATTCCGACACCAGTGGCCGACCTTGTTACCGTCAAACCGCTCGGAACCGGTTCGAGTGCGACCCCCGACGTTGGCGATACGATCACGTTTGAAATTACCGTTACGAACGACGGTCCAGATTCCGCGACCAATGTCACTTTGGCAGATGCGTTGCCGGCGGGCCTAACCCCGACAGCCAATAATGGCTCGGCAACCGCCGGAAACTATGCCGGTGGTACTTGGTCCATCAACATCCTTTTGAATGGCGAAACCGAGACGCTCACATTAGAAGGCACGGTTGATGCCGGGCAAGAAGGCAACACGATCACCAATACGCTGGCAGGACCGGCGGAATCCGATGCGGATGATCCGTCGACCGTGGGCGATGATCTGACGGAATCCGTCGTGGTATCCGATCCCGCGCTTTCTCTTGCAAAAGTCGCGGATGTCGACGCGGATCTCGTTGCGGGCGATACGGTTACTTACACCTACACCGCAGCGAACACCGGCAATGTGACCATCGCTGATGTCACCGTCTCTGACGTTCACAATGGCACGGGTACGCTAAGTGCTATCTCAGTTGGAACGCTCACCAACACGAGCGGATTTAGTTCCGACGACGGCGCAGATGGAAATTTCGACTTTCTTCAACCGGGCGACAGCGTCACCTTCACCTCGACCTATATTGTCACTGCCGCTGATGAAATTGCAGGCACTGTCATCAGCAATACTGCTACGGCGTCAGGTACTCCTTCGGGCGGCACGCTGACAGATCCGACGGCGACTGAGGAAATTTCGTTAGCGGCGAGCTTTCCGCCTTGGACGCCAGGGCCAGGGCCGTACTCCGATACAACCTGTCTCGCGACGGCCAGCCCAACAGCACCGCTGAATCAAAGTCAGGTGACTTGGAATTTGAGTGGTTCGAACCTGCAATCTATCGACGTTGTTGGTGAGCCAACCCCGTTCACGCTCATGATCACGCCGGATTCGCTCGCCTATAATTTTCTCGATACATCGAATGCGGCTAACCAGCGCGTTCGTGACAATGGCACCTTCTCCGCATCGTTGGCTGGTGATGGTCCTGCAGTATTTAACCCAGCGTTGCTCGCTGCGGCGAATGATCTGGATCTACTGCATTACCTTCAGCTTGATGTCGCCACCAATCCGACGGACTACGTCGACTTTCTATACAATCAGTCCATCGCATCCTCGGGGAACCGTTACCTTGTCATGACCGAACGGTTCGGCAACAACACGGCCTCGGCTCAAGCGATCGACATCAATGGAAATCCCATTGGCAACGCTGTTACCGCCATCGGAAACAACGCGAACTATCTCCTCACTGGCGCTGTCGATCCGAACGGTCAGAACATCGAAGCTTATGTCTATCCGCTCACGGCCCTCGTGCCGACGGGGACTCAAATTCACGGAATTCGGTATACCCAGTCGGGTGCGACGGGTTCTGACGGTGCCGACGGTAAGGTCTTCATATTGATCGACCCGGTTGCAGGATGTGATCCGAAACTCGCGCTGACCAAGGCAGCTGATGACAACACGAATCGCGTTGTGGGCGACACGATCACCTATACGTATACCGTCGAGAACACAGGCGACGTCATCATCGATGACGTGACTGTTTCAGACGTTCACAATGGTACGGGTACGCTCAGTGCAATCACGGTTGGTACGCTGACCAACACAAGTGGCAACAGTGCAGATGATGCTGCGGACAATGACATTGATCGTCTTGCTCCAGGTGACAGCGTTACCTTTACATCAACCTACATAGTCACTGCCGCGGACGCAATCGGTGGCACCTCCATCGACAACACTGCGACTGCAACGGGTACACCCACAGCAGGAACATTGATCGATCCAACGGCGGAAGAAAGCGTTTCAGTTGAGCCGCTGATCGCAAGGCCCCCCTTAACGGTGGGTCAATGTGGTGGATTCGCATTCGAAGGTTTCTTACTCAACCCTGGGGGTGCGACCGAACAGACCGTGGATTATGGTTCCGGCACCGCTGGTCCCAATCCCTATGACCCCTACGTCGTGTTTCCTGAGGTCGCCCGTGATGCCGCGACAGGTGTGGTCACCTTCTTCCAATCTAGCGCTGATTCTTCATCGAGCGGATCCTTCCTTTCGAACGGCATCGCTTTGTCTAACAGCGATGGTATGACATCGACATTGGCGAACGACCCAGCTCATACCTCTGAGATCTATCGCGTCGCGGCCCGTATCGAAGGCGAGCCGGGAACGACAGAAACGATCACCATCCAAAATGGTGGTGCGCATGAGTTTACAGCCTATTGGCAGACGAATGTTGCCGGTGCGCTCATCAACACGAACTCGAGTGTTAATGCCGGTAATGACGATGGATGGATTTATGGCGCAGGACCGTTAAACGGAGCAGGAAACCCGATCCCGGGTGCAGATGGAACCTCTTACACGATAGACGTCACCTACCCTACGGACGGAATCGTAATTCTCCAATTTGCACTGCTCGATCCGACCGGCGGGTTTGGTGGCGTTACTTTCGACGGATACGAATGTCCCGCACCAGAGGTCGGTGTTTCGAAGTCGGCTGCAACACCCGTTGCGAATGACAATGGAACGTTTGATGTCACCTACACGGTGGTGATGGAGAACACCGGAAATATAACCGTCGATAACCTCCAAATCGATGACGACCTCGCAACTCAGATGGGCGCTTCGTTTGTTGCCTCTAACGACAACATTCCATTCACTGGCGTCGTCGCCGGTCCCAGCGTCCTTCTGACCAATACGTCGGGGAATTCGACGGTTCCAACAGCCGACACCGCTGGTTATGATGGCGGCACAAATTCTGGTCTGCTTGTCGGTACGGATGGCGTGCTTGCCCCAGGTGACCAGATCACGGTCACCTTTACGATTGTTCTCAACCCGAACGTCGCGGGTGCACCGAGTGTCTTTGAGAATACGGCAGAAGGGTCCGGCGATGATCCCTTTGGAACATCCGTCTCGGATGCGTCAGATGACGGCACTGATCCGACCGAAAATCCAGGCGAAAATTCCGGGACACCGACGCCTGTTACCCTTCCTACGACCTCACCAGATCCACTGCCCCTTCCTGGCCAGTGTGGTGCCTACAACTCGTATGGGTGGATTACCAATGGGGTCATCGGAACCCATGATACAGAAGTCGACTTTGGGTCGGGGGATCCTTCTACAGACCCCTATGTCTATCTTCCGCTTAATCGCGACTCGAGCGGTCGAATTTCAAGTTTCTTCGGTAGCCCAGACGAAAGCATTGGTGGGACGTTGCCAACGCCAGCGGGGTCTAACCTCGTTGCGACGTCAAACAATGCGGCTGATCATCAGTCGGAATACCATGTCACAGTCTTCCGGTTGGATGGAGCCCCTGGCTCGACGTTGACGGCGGACCTAGACACAAGATTATCGCAAGAACATACCGCTTATTGGATCGAAGACAGCTCGGGTAACGTCATCGATGCGGCGGACTTTGCTTTCACGATACCTCAGAGTGCAGCCATACCAAATGGTGTTGGTCAATCGGTCCCCTTCAGCTTTACGGTTCCGACCGACGGCATTGCCTACGTTCATGCAGCTGTTTTCGATCCGTCTGTCAATTACGGCGCCCCGATCATCTCAAATTACGCCGGATGTCCTGCGCCTGAGCTTAACACAGGCAAGGGTGCCTCTGTTGGTACGGTTAAAGCTGATCTCACCTACGATGTGACCTACACGATCACCGTTGAGAATACCGGCAATGCGCAACTCGATTCTCTGACCCTTCTGGATGATCTGACGGCGCCGGATCAGCTTGGTTCGGCGTTCCAGTCAGTTGTATCGGCTCCGGCTGTAACGCTGACGAACACCTCGGGCAACTCGACGGCACCGACGGCGAATGCTGGTTACGATGGTACGAACAACCTCGTGGCCGGAACCGATGGGACACTTGCGCCCGGCGATATCTATGAAGTCGTCTTCACGGTAAATGTCGCTCCGAATGCGGCAGAGGCACCTGCTGTCCTGGACAATACTGCGATGGCGGGCGGGTCCGACCCACTCGGTACAGTCTTCGAAGATGCATCCGATACGGACACCACGCCAGCCGCAGATGGAACTGCTGACGGCACGGCGAATGTCGGCAATGAAAGCACAGGTGATCCAACCATCATCGATCTACCAAGGTTCACGCCGTCGCTTTACCCAGTCACACCACAGCCCATTGGCGTGTGTCCTGTTGATACGAACCTTTACACTGAAACATTTGATGATGGCAGTGTCGGTAGTTTCTCTGCTGTTTCCCAAAACAGCAATCCTCCCATCGGTCTCTTAGCTGCCGTCAATAACGCCAACAATGACCAGGGCAGCGTCACGGACGTCACGGTCCATTCTTCTCTGAATGGTTTTGCAGGCGTACCGAGTCCTTCGGGTGGTGGCTTTGCAGGCGCTTATGATGCGCAAGCCGGCGAGCCAACCTGGATTGACAGTACGATTGGTGGTCAGGACTGGTCTGCGGCGATCAATGGCGGTATCTCCTACGAGTTCTGGAACTATTATCCGAACCGAACACCCGCATCCTATGTCGACCAGACCTTGTACTTTCAGGTCATTGGTGCATCAGGAAAAATTGTTCTCGATCTCGACATAGATACGCTCGACACTGCGTTAGCAGCAGGTGAATGGATCAAAATTGAAGCTCTGTTCGATACGGCACAGCCTTGGTTGTATTTCTCCACGACGAATCCGCGCGCGGAAGCGGGTGGCGCGGCGGCAACCTCAGCACAAATTCTGGCTGTCCTACAAAATGTAAACGCAATCGTCG
>CAZXMX010000175.1:0-7235 GCA_964641645.1 uncultured Neomegalonema sp. | reverse complement strand
ACGGCGATCAGGATTGTGATGGCAGCGGCAATGACAAACAGTTTGTAACTGGTCGTGAACAACCCCCAACCAACGTCGCTGCCTTCGAACCATGGAATTTCGATGCGGTGGTTGAACGGCGACTCGACAGCTCTGGCTACAGGGCCGAACGTGACCAGCGCGCCTTGCTGTAGGATATAAAGCAGACCAATGGTCGCGACGATGGTCGCTTCTGGTTCGTAATCCAGCCGTTTGAGGATGAGCCAATCCGCGCAGGCCGCGAGACCGCCAACCAGTAGGGGCGCGATAATGAGGGCGGCGATGAAGCCAACGGCGGGAGGTCCGCCGATATTGCTGGCCACGAACCAAGCGATTACCGCGCCAAGCATAAAGAATTCGCCGTGGGCGACGTTGACCACGCGCATGACACCGAACACCAGCGATAACCCAAGCGCGGTGAGCGCCAAGACTGCGGCAGTGACAGCACCGTCTAGCGAAGCGAGAACGAGTTGGGGGCCGAGATCCACTAGGCTGCACTCGTCAATTTACGAGAATGAATGGCGAGTCCCCAAAGGCCCAAGCCGGTGATGATCACCAAAGATACCAGCAGCGCAGGCGAACCGATACATCCTTCCGCAATCGCCGCCGCTCGAATTTCAAAGGGGGCCAACCATTCGGCGACATAGACGCACGCCAATCCCAGATTCAGGATTGCCGCCGCAGCGAGAAGCCAAGTTTTTCGAATGGCGAGCCCAGCGACAACAACCACGACTATAAAAGCTCCGAGATAGCTCAGTAGGAAATGGCCGAGTTCACCGAACATGCCGACCGGATCGCCGTCCCAACCCGAACGTGCCTTGTCACAAACTTCTGCGAGGGCAGGCGTTGCGACGAGGCAGCTTGGCGCGAGTAGAAACCTGAGACTGGTTTGTATCGACGGCATTGAAGCGCAGATGTTCAGAGCTTCTGCGTCGTGTAGTCCACTTCATCTTCGTAATAGCTGTCGAAGATCGACGTTTTGTGGACCGGCGTGAGGCGACCATCGCCGACTTTCGAGATGAACTGATGACCGAAGGCTTGGTGGGTGCGGCCATTGAACAGTTTGTCTCCCTGCGGATGCGCGCGGCTGTGCGGCATGACGCCGATGTTCTCGACCGCCTCAATCAGCTTGGCACGGTCGCCCGCACCGGCATAGCCTGAGGCTTCCATGCCAGCCTTGATGACGTGCAAGGTCTCCCAGCAGCCGAACATATGTGCATATGTCGAGATGTCCTTACTGTCGCTGATGGACGCGCCAGTATCATCCACGCCCACGGCCTTCCGATAGAAGGCGTCATGCTCGGACGAAATGTCACTTGTGTAACGCGGGTTGCCTTCCCAGAAATGTGAACCGTCGAGGAATTCGAGGCCGGGGCTGTTGATGTCGACCGCCTCCAAGCTGTCGATAAAGCCGAAGAGTTCTGGTCCACGTCCTCCGAAGAACTCACCCAGCTCTTTCACAAAAGTCAGGACTGCAGGGCCAACCATGACGTGATAGAGGACTTCCGTGCTGCGCGGGATTTTCGAGAAGTATTTCGTGAACGATTTTTCGGTCGGTGGAATGGCGATTTTCTCGACGACTTCGCCGCCTTGCGCTTCGATGGCCGCCGAGAAGTAATCCCGGTGATCGTGGCCAAAGGCAAAGTCAGGATAGATCATCGTGACTTTCTTGCCGAGGTTGCCAGCAACCCAAGGTGCCATCGACTGCACCTGAGATTTTACGTCCGTAATGCCGGGCTGCAATGTATAGCGATTGAGACCACCACTCGCGACGTGGTGGCCCTCGGAGACGACAAAGTAAGGAATTTTTAGCTCGCCCGCGCGGGGGGACGAGCCGATGACGACATGGCTGAACAGCGTGCCAAAGGCGACGTCGGTTTTGTGTTGGGTTGCGAATTTCTCGATAACCTCTGCGCCGCGCTTTGGATCGGTGCCGTCATCTTCGGCGACAATTTCGACTTCGCGGCCATTGATGCCGCCTTCGTCGTTGATAAGCTGAGCGGCCGCTTTGGTTGTGCGGTCATACCAACGGCCATAGGCTGCGCCGATTCCGGTTTTGTGGACCTGAAAGCCGATTTTGATCGGTTCGGAGGACTGCGCCTGAATGAACGGGACCATACCGGGCAGCATTTGCGTCCCCGCTACAACCGCGCCAACGGCGGCTGCGCCCTTGAGCAGTGCCCGGCGGCTCTCGTTTGCGGGCTTGTCTTCTGCTTCAATTTTAATCTGGTCAGTCATGCGCGCTACTCCAGTTTGTCGTTTTCGTGCTTAGGATTGAGCGGACCCACGCGAAAGTCCAGTGAAAATCAGGCCGTCGGCGAGGCCAGCATCCAAAGTCCAAAGAGTGTGTAACCGACCATCAGCAGCGCAAGCGGGATTTGAGCAACTACAGCGCGCCTTTCCTCTTGCCACAAGTCGAGTGACATTCGGTGCGCAACGCAAACCGCAATAATATGCCCAGCGATAATGGCACCGGATTGGGTGCGCCAGATGATCTCGACCGTCTCGCGCGTATTGAGGAAAGAGGTGGTGACGTAGAATTGCCCCAGACCCAGCCAATCTGCGCCTGTGGCGAGGGGGTCCGTTGCCGTGGCGAGGGCATATTGTCCATTGACCAGCAACGCCACGAGGTAATGTGCGAAGTGATAGGCCAGCGAGATGGGAATAATCGACAGAGAGAGGCGGGATACGATCTCGACGAAGTGCGGGGGCTTTCCGCTTAAGGCTAGCCCAAGGGCGAGGCTAAGGACAAAGGCGAGGGTCAAGGTGGCGCAGGCCGCGAGGAGGCCGAAGGTGTTCTCCACGACGACGGCTGAGCGGCCAGGGAATTCGAGCGGGTTGATGTCGATTTGAGCGAGCCACCACCAGGTTTCGCTGAGGCCATCAAAGGAGACTGTGGCCAAGGCACAGAGAATAAATACCGCGCCCGATAGCGACGGAACCGGGCCGTTGACTAAGCCTGCACCGGGGAAAGAGAGCGTGAGAGTCACTCGTTCTTCGGATCGGGAAAAGCGGATCGGTGCGAGGCGTCCGATAAAGCCGAAAAAAACGCTCAGGAACTCGCCGCGCTGCATCCACGCGCGTTCCCCGAATGCCATGATCCCCAACAGGGTGATGAGCCAATAGCCTGCGACGGCTTGCGCCAAACGCGCGGGATCATCGGGGGCGAGGTCGACAATTTCAAACCAGCCAAACGCGAGAAGGCCGATCAAGGCGGGGGCGTAGCCGAGCTGCGTCGGCAATGAAAACGGCGCTTTGTCCGCTCCGATCAGCTGAGCCAAACCTGTCCAAGGATTGAGGATTGCCCAAAGGTTGCCCAATAGGGCGCAGAGAAACGTGAAACCTGTCCAAAGCAGGGTCCATACAGTGAGCGGCAAGGGGTTCGCGAGGGGGTCTCTGGCTCCGGTAAAGCCGATGATGACGAGGGTGAGCCAGAACAGGAGGCTGAGAAGGCTGCTCGCCGTTTCGATGCGAGGAATTGAAATCGTTGCGATGCGCCACTCTTTAAACAGGGTGCTGAGCAGTCCGGTTGGCGTGAACGCAATGAGCGCAAAGGATAGGGCAACCGCGGCCGTTCCAGCGACTTGCATCGTTTCAGTGGGAAGCAGGAGGACAAAGCCGCGCCCTGAGGCATGCGCGAACGCCTCGCTTGCGAGGAGGGCGAGCGAGAATCCAAGAAAAAATCGCTGAGAGCTAAGCTGCATTATCCGTCGCCTTGATCCGTCGCGCTGAAACGATCACGATGGCGGGGATTTGACAAGGGAGGTCCGTGTGCGGGCTTGGATTCGGTTGGGCTTGGTGGCTGTGGTGATTGTTGCCGCCATTGTCGGTATTCGCTTGGCGGGCAATAGCACGATCTTGTTGCAGGATGTGCGGGCGTCCAGCCATGGCGGTGCGCTGGTCGGGGTGACCATGACCATTCGCAATTCGGGCGAGCCGGATCGGTTGATCTCTGCTCATGTTGAGGGCGCGAAGATGGCTCTGGTGAAGGGCGAGAATGCGGAACCCTTGCCCATTCCTGCGCGGACGACCGTTAGCCTCGCGATGGACGGCGCGCATGTCATGCTCGGCGGCGTGCCGGGGGTGCTGAAAGACGGTTCTCTGATTCCACTGACGCTGATCTTCGAGAACGCGGGAGAGGTCCAGACTAAAGCGCATTTTGGCAAACCGGGTATGAAGCATGGGGGGATGGATCATGGCGCGATGAACGATGAGGCTGAAGAGGACGGCGCCATGGCGATGATGGGCATGGACTACGTTGTGCCCGAGAATGAACCCGCGCCGACACTCTCGATTGCAACGACGCCGCACGAGGGCGGTGGGTTCACAGTGTCGATCGAGACGACGAATTTTCGATTTTCAAAAGACGCCGCCGATGGACCGCACGAAGCAGGCGTTGGCCACGGACACCTCTATGTTGGGGGCGTTAAGCTAGGCCGAGTGTATGGCAAGAGCGCAAACGTACCTCGATTACCGAGCGGAGAGCATATCGTTCGCGTGACGCTGAACACCAATGATCACCGAACTTATGTTGTTGGCGATGCGCCAGTGACGGCGACGGTGGAGGTTTCTCATTAGAGGGCGAGAATGCCGGGTTGTGTCCGCACGGACAGTTTCTTTTAAGTGGAAAATATGGTACTATTTTATCGCGATGATTGAATCATCTTGGGGAGGGTATTATGTCTGGCAGTACGAACACACGGACCATGGCAATTGTCGTTTGGTCGCTTTACATCGCAAATGTCATCGTCCCTTTCGCGGCTCTTGTCGGAGTAATTATCGCGTATGTTTCGAGGGGCGACGCAAAAGACACGGTCTATTTTAGTCACTTTCAGCGTCAGATTACGCTGTTCTGGGTTGGCTTGGTTGTCGGTATCCTTGGCGCGTTGCTGACGCTTGTTTTTATCGGCTGGATTGTCCTGCTTCTCCTGTTGATCTACTGGCTTGTGATTTCGATCAAAGGGCTGCTTCGGGTTCTGGATGATCGTCCCATGGACAAATCGCCTGTGATCTCAGCAATTGATCAAGCGCGGGAGTCGTGACGGTATCGCGCTCGTCCCGTTATTGGCTTCAGAGTCGTTCGAAAGTTTCGCCATCCGGATCAAGGGCGGTGTTTAATTCTGAGCGCTCCAGATCGTTGAGGCGAGTCACCATAAAAACTGAGCCGAAAAAGGCCAAAGCATAGGGCGGGGTCGGGTCGAACGTTGTTACCAACGCCTGCATTAAACTGTTGGACGGGTATTTGTTGTGATACTCGAACCGGATGATCGTCGCAGTGCCGGCGAGGGTAAACTGAGCCGAGCCATCTGCGCCACCCTTGCGGGGGTTCGACACCGTGACGGCTAAATCGGTGAGGTCCGCTGATCGCCCTGCGAGGCGCGCGAAGCCTTCGATCATCGCCTTGAGGTCAGCATCATGCACTTCGACCTGATTGGGAATAAACATCAAGTTTGCGAAGTCACCGTGCGCTTCTGCATGTTGGGCAAGGATGTTCGATACCTCATAGAGATCGCTGCTTTCGATTGAACAGCTTTGGCAAAGGTCCAGAAAGGTATCGGCGTCGATTTCGTCTTCACCAATCACACCTGCCGATTTGAGCTGATCAAGCGTCGCCCGCGCTTTCGATTTGATTTCACCTGAGAGCAGTGGCGGAGTATTGGACCGCTCCCGCGCTCGTCGCCGACGTTCGCGTGTCTTCTCCTCTTCGGCATCGTCACGCAATTGATCCTGGCGCACCGCGATGTATTCTTTGCGTGCCATGTAAGCACCGAAGGGAACGAATAAGAGGAAAAAATACGGCGCCAATCGATCCAAAGTCGTTCGGGGTGATCCATCTGCGGCAACTTCGCCAATGCCTTGCAGTGACCAGAAGCCCCAGAGACCAACTGCAATGACCGCAAGCCAACAGATTGGCGACAAAACGCGTAGAAATTTATTGAGTTTCTTGAGTGCCTCAAGATGCATCTGTCTTCTCGTTCAGTGAGGACCATCTGCAAATAGCATATAGGCATGGTCAATTATTCCGATAGCTAAACCGGTTCGAACGAATTTTGCGACAGGGCTTAATCTCAGCGAGTGCAGCTCCTTTACAGATAATCCAGACGATCACGAGCGATACCGCGTATCAGAGCACGACGGATACAAACGTAGGCGACGCAAGATATTGTGCGAACGCATGCTGATCTTCACTCCACTTTGCGAAGAGGCCTAACCAACGGAGTATACCCTAAAAGATGTGTTAGGACTCGCAAGCGTTCGCGCGGGTGTCGACTCGCATGGGGTTGAGGGTGCCCGAATGTAATTGATGCCCCTTGCCGTGGGGGCCAGCGTGGCTATAACCGCTGCAATCCCAGCAGGTCTTTCAGTCATGAACACAGATTTTTACCGCGTGAAGCGCCTTCCGCCCTATGTTTTTGAGGGTGTGAACAAGATGAAAGCCGCCCTCCGCGCCGAGGGGCGCGACATCATCGACTTTGGGATGGGCAACCCTGATCTCGATACGCCGGACCACATTATCGAAAAGCTGGTCGAGTCAGCGCAAAAACCCGGAGTTCACCGGTATTCTTCATCAAAAGGCGTGACCGGGCTGCGCCGCGCTCAGGCTGGGTATTACCAGCGGCGCTTTGGGGTCGATTTGGACCCGGAGACCGAAGTCATTGCGACATTGGGTTCAAAAGAAGGATTGGCGAACCTCGCGGCGGCGATTTCGGCGCCGGGCGACGTCATTCTTGCGCCGAACCCGTCTTATCCTATCCACGCCTTTGGCTTTATGATCGCGGGTGGCACGTTGCGGCATATTCCGGTGCCGTTGACCGACGATGGCCTGTTCGATGCCAGGGAATATATGGTCAAACTGGAGCGGGCTGTGCGGCACTCGGTGCCGAAACCTGCGGCGATTGTGGTCAACTTTCCGTCGAACCCGACGGCGCTGGTCTGTGATCTTGAGTTTTACGCGGAATTGGTCGATTTCGCCAAAAAACATGAGATCTGGTTGCTGTCAGATGTGGCGTATTCGGAGATTTACTTCGATGATATGCCGCCGCCGTCGATCCTTCAGGTTCCGGGCGCGAAAGAAGTCGCCGTCGAGTTCACATCATTGTCGAAGACGTACTCTATGCCAGGCTGGCGCATGGGTTTTGCCGTGGGCAATCATCATCTGATTGCCGCGTTAACACGAATTAAGAGTTATCTCGATTACGGTGCGTATACGCCTATTC
>CAZXMX010000174.1:0-7308 GCA_964641645.1 uncultured Neomegalonema sp. | reverse complement strand
CTAAACCGGGATCGAGGCTTTCCTTGGGTCATGATGACAATGGATTGAAGCGAAACTAGACTTGGCGCGGATTGGAGGGTTCCTGTGTTTTTGAACGCCGCACCATTTGCGCTTTCGCTTGCCTTTGTTCCCCTAGCCGCACTTGGTGCGTGGTATGGCGGACTATGGATGCTGTCCGCGCCGATCTATGCTTTCATCATGATCCCGTCACTTGACGTCGTCATGAAGTTGAACGAAGCTCATTTGCCGTCCGATACAGACGCGGACGCTCTGCTCTGGCATCGCGTACTCACGTGGCTTTGGGTACCTTTACAACTCGGAATGATCTTCGGCTTGATCTGGGTTAGCATCATCGGCCAATTGGCCGGGTGGGAACTTTGCGTGATGGCCGCGGTCATCGGGGTCGCATCAGGCGGCGTCGGAATCACCTATGCCCATGAACTGACCCATCAACAGAACAAGTTCGAGCGCACCTTGTCGGAGATTTTGATGTGCTCCACGCTCTATGGTCACTGGTGCATCGAGCATGTCTTCGGCCATCACGTGAACGTCGCAACCCCGGAAGATCCCGCAACCGCACGCGATGGTGAAAGCATCTACCGGTTCTTACCGCGCGTTCTGACGCAGACATTCGCGTCCGCTGTGCGTATCCAGAGAGATCAGCTCAAACGGCGCGGCGTTGGCGTGTTCTCGCGCCACAACGCTTTTCTTCGCTATATTGGTTGGACGGCACTCTTTATCGTTTTGGCCGCAGCCATCGGCGGCTGGATTGGCGTCGGAATCCTCGCGATCCAATCCGCAGTCGCAATTCTCCTGCTCGAACTGGTCGACTACATTGAGCATTACGGATTGTTGCGTCGAAAGAAGCCGAACGGAAAGTTCGAACCAACACAGCCGCACCATTCGTGGAACAGCGGCCATCAGGCTTCAAACTGGTTATTGATCAATCTGCAGCGGCACTCAGATCACCACTACAAACCGCGCAAACGCTTTCCAACACTGCAGAGTTATCCCGAGTCTGACGCTCCACAATTGCCCCATGGTTATCCTTGGATGGTTTTGCTTGCTTTGGTTCCACCGCTCTATTTCAATACGATGCAACCGAAACTTGCGGCATGGCGCGCGCAGTTCTATCCTGAGGAAGTTTCCGAATGATTTTGTACAAGAGCGACGAGCGACCCCGTAAAATGGCTTCTGCAGATTACTTCACTGGCACCGTTTGGGCCGATCCGATCAATGATGCGCCAGAACCCGCGCGCGCGCGATCTGTACGGGTCACTTTTGAAAGCGGCGCACGGACAAACTGGCACACGCATCCACTCGGCCAAACGCTTTATGTAACCGCTGGCGAAGGCCGTTTTCAAACCGAAGGTCAACCCGTTCGAACCTTACGGCAAGGCGATACGGTTTGGATTCCACCGGGTGAAAAGCACTGGCACGGAGCCTCGCCCACCACCGCGATGAGTCACATCGCCATTCACGAGGCACTGGACGGTGTTCACATCAATTGGATGGAACCGGTCAGCGATGCTGACTTTGAGGCCCAGCCGGAGAGTTAATATTCCGCCTGCACCGCCCTGGCCCGCAGGCGCGGTGCAATCTTCTACCCCGGTGACGACAGTGCGGTTGCGCTCTTACCCCAGCACACGGGTCACAATCTCAAACAGATCACGGGAACAATCAGAACGGTCGACGAGCCGCTGCATTTGGGTGCGCATCTTGTCTTGCCGCCCCGCATCAAATCGCCGCCACGTCTCGAACGCTGTCGCCATGCGCGCCGTCGTTTGAGGGTTCATTTTATCCAGCCATTCGAGCTGATCGGCGAAGAAGACGTACCCGGACCCATCCGCAGCATGGAACCGGTGATGATTGGAAGCGAACGCACCCATCAACGATCTGAACCGATTCGGGTTCGTCCAATCGATCGCTTTCGAATTTCGGATTTCTTTGACCCGATCCAGCGTTCCCTCTCCGGGTCCACGGGCTTGGAGCATGAGCCACTTATCCAACACAAGCGAGTCGTTCTTCCAACGCTCATGAAAGGCCGCTAATGCCGACTCCGCCTCAGGGCTACCGAGGGTCACGAGAACACTCAACGCACCGGCGCTATCCGTCATATTGTCCGCATTTTCGAAATGAGCCGCTGCGAGACCGCGTACCTCAGCCGTGCCGAGATCACCCAACCGCTCAAGCGCCGTCAACTTCAACGCACGTTTACCAGCGCTCTGCGCATCAGGGCTGAACTCTCCCGGCGTTGCGTTCGACTCAAATGCGGCCTTCAGGGCAGCCTGCCCCGCCTCGGCAACCGCAAGGTTCAAGGCACCCGTCGCCAAAGCAATCGCGTCTGGATCAACGACTTCACCGCGCTGCGCCAGATGATCCGCCAACATCGAATCCGATGGCGTCGAGAGCAGCAGAGCAAGAAAGGCCGGATCTCCTCCGCGCTCCAACGCAGTGGCAAGCGCTTTCGGATAAAGCGGTGCGATCGCTTCTCCTTCGAGCGCAGCATCAAGTGTTTGCAGCGCGAGGTCGCGCCCCGCTTCCCAGCGATTAAAGGCATCCGTATCGTGAGCCAATAGGAGTGCAAGGTCTTCTGGCGAACGCTCCATTTCCAATACCACGGGTGCAGAAAACCCACGCAGGATCGATGGAACGGGCGCTTCCTCTGCCCCAATGAACCGGAAAGAATGCTCGGCTTCAGTGAGTTCCAACACATGCGTCTCGGCGGCGACACCATCCAAGCTCAACTTAAGCGGCCCACCTTGCGCAGACAAAAATCCGACTGAAACAGGCATGTGCAGCGGTTTCTTATCCTCTTGTCCCGGAGTCGGTTTGGTCTCTTGGCGAAGAGTTAAAACCGTTTCCCCACCTTCATGCGATATGGAAGCAGTCAACCGAGGTGTTCCGGCTTGCGACCACCAAAGCGAAAACTGTGACAGGTCGCGCCCAGTCGCATCTTCAAAACACTGACGGAATTGTTCAATGGTGCAGGCTTGCCCATCATGGCGCTCAAAATACAGGTCGGTCGCTTTTCGATACGCCGCAGGGCCGACCAGCGTATGCAGCATCCGGATGACTTCCGCGCCCTTCTCGTAAATGGTCGCGGTATAAAAGTTATTGATCTCGATATATTCCGTTGGGCGCACTGGATGCGCCAGGGGTCCAGCGTCCTCGCGGAATTGCCGAGCCCGCAACATACCGATTTCTTTGATCCGCAAGACATCTGCCGAACGCATGTCTTCAGAGAATTGCTGGTCTCGAAAAACCGTCAGCCCTTCTTTCAAACACAGCTGGAACCAATCGCGACAGGTGATCCGATTACCGGTCCAGTTGTGAAAATACTCATGAGCGATGACGCTCTCGACGGCGAGAAAGTTCGCATCGGTTGCCGTCTCAGGCGAAGCCAAGACGAGGCGCGTATTGAAAATGTTAAGGCCCTTATTCTCCATCGCGCCCATGTTGAAGTCATCGACGGCAACGATCATGAACAGCGGCAAATCATATTCGCAGCCGTAGGCTTCCTCATCCCACGTCATGGACCGTTTCAGCGAGTCCATCGCGTAGTCGCATTTATCCTCGTCGCCCGGGCGGACGAAGATCTGTAGATCAACACTCTTCCCAGACTTCGTTTCAAACGTGTCATCAATCTTGACGAGGTTACCCGCCACCAGTGCGAACAGGTAGCAAGGCTTCAGATGGGGGTCCCGCCACAAAGCCCAATGTCGAGAGCCATCCTCTCCCTCGCGCAGCTTTTCGCCGTTAGAGAGCAAAACGGGATGCGTCTCTTTTTCGGCTTCAACCCTTACTTCATAGGGGGCCATCACGTCCGGGCGGTCCGGAAAGAACGTTATCTTACGAAAACCCTCTGCCTCGCACTGCGTGCAAAACATTCCGTTCGAAAGATAAAGGCCTTCGAGGGCTTTGTTCGATGCGGGATCAATCGCAACTTCAGCGGACCACACAAAGGCGTCCGGCAAGACGTCACCAGCAACGGTCAAGCCAGCAGGATCAACAGCAGGCGACACCTCGTCTCCGTTTACCTTGGCCCATTTCAGATCAAGCAATTCACCGTCGAGACGTAATTCGCGGGATGCATCGCTCGCCCGGTCTGGGTTCAATCGAAAGGCAACCTCAGAAATCACGCGAGTTGCACTCTCACCGAGACGAAAATCCAGCTTCACATGATCGATCAACCAAACAGGAGGCGTATAATCTTGAAGGCGGATCGTCGTATGGCGCGCGGGCGCTGAATCGGGGCGCATGGGCAGCTCCTGCTCTTAGGTCTCTGTGAAAGAGACACGTAGAGCATTCATCCCCAAGTGCGAAGGAGATTTGCACCCCCCGATCACGGGCGGGGATTTTGAAGGAGAGCGTTAATTAAAAATGATCGCTGAGAAGCTGATACCTTTTGGTTCATCCGACCAATAGCTCAAGAACCGAGAGCTCGCGCGATAAACCGCAGGGGCGCAAGACAAACTAAACACTTGTTTTGTCGAGGCTTTGCAACCCAACACCTCATCTTTGAAAAAAAGTCCCCTCACGTTGACAGGTTTTTATGATTTCTCACGGCATTCTGCCTGAAATCTTTGCGTGCTTTGCGGGCTAGGCATCGTTTTGCCTACTGCCGAGCACATTAAAACTGGCTCTGAACGGTTTTCGTACATGGTTGCGGAAGCGGTCTAGACGAAAGGGCGCGGCATGGCGGCTGGACATCGGTGGCGTGAGGGTGGCGACGAGCTGCTCAAGTATCTCGCAGCGGCATATCAAGAAAACGGTCAAATCCATTGGCCGACTCTTCTGGCTGCAACCTCCGGAATTGCCGGCGAGATGGCGTTGTTGGCCAGAGAAGTGAACCTGCCCGACCAAGGGTATGTGTTGGGACGCAACGTCTCAAAGTTCCTTTGCGACGATTCGCGTTCGCCCAAAAGTCTCTGGGGTTATTGCCTGCTTGTCGGCGAAGAAGCCTTTGGCCTGAAGAAAGCGGCATTGCCCGACTTTCGCGAGACTGAAAGCCGGATCACTGCCAGCCTCGCCGCGAACCCGGACTTTGTCCCTCTGAGCGTCCCAGCGCACCTCGCGCCCCGTCACAATGTTCTCAATGCGGGCCCGCGTCACCGTCGTCAGATTTGGGCGATTGCCCAGACGAACAAACTCGACAACGCGGATGCTGCGTTTGCGCTGATGACCGCAGCGATGAAAGTTCTTGGCTTCACCCGCCACATTGGCGCTGCTGGCATGATGACCCTTGTCATGGAATCGATGATCGGTTGCGCGCGGGTTGTTCCGCTTGAAGAGCCACTGAGAAACCCAAGCTTCGGCCCAATCACGGACATCCTGCCTCAAGGCTCCGTCCGTCCGCTTGACGCACCCCAACCCGTCAAGTCGCCTGACCTTTGGGGTGGCAACAAGCCGGAGCTAGAGCCTCTCCCACAAGAGATTTCTGAAGCGGCACGCAAACCGCGTCGGAGTGCGAACTCAGGCTTTGGTCGTCGAAACTAAGGTCACTGGGTTCCCCAGATTTCGATTGCCAACGGCACTAAAAATTCAAGCGATAAAAAACTCCCCGGAACGGCGTTCCGGGGAGTTTTTTATTTTCAGTCGATGGAATTAATTTAGACGAAGGCAGGCGCTGAGATTTCCACATCAATGTGGAAAGACGCCCAACCGCGGATCTGCTTGCCATCCACATGCGGCTCGGCCAGCATCTTGATCTTCGCGTCTTGCCGTCCGCCGCGACGCATCGCCCAAGCGACGGAATGATTATGCTGGCGCGAAATATAACCGAGGCGCTTCGAATCTGCCGTGTACACGGCGATCGAGTCTTCGTCAGAATTATCCTGCGCCTCATGCACCAGTGTCAGGCTGTCGCCGACTTCCGGCTTGTAAGCAAAACCATCAAGGCGATGATATTGCGGCCATGCGAGAGGAATGGAGTTCAGCTGCAAAATTACCTCATCGCGCGGCTCACGCACGGCGGCAGAGACAATCATCGGAGCTGTCACGGCGGTGGCAGCAATCATGCCCCCAAAAGTCCGCCGAGTAACGTCAGTCGTGTTAGTCATAGAAGGCTAGGATACCCGAAAATGTGGCGGAAGTCTGCCGGGTATCCGTTACGCACTATTCAACTCAAACGAACTTCAGCGAATGACAGACCGTCAATCCCTCACCCAAATACGCGCTTGAAGATCGTATCGACGTGCTTCGTGTGATACCCAAGGTCAAACAAGTCCTCGATCTCGGCATCAGACAGTTTCGCAGTCACATCGGCGTCGCCTTTCAGCTCGGCCAGAAAGTCCGCGCCCTCTTCCCAGACCTTCATCGCGTTGCGCTGAACCATCCGATAACTGTCCTCGCGGCTCGCGCCGGCTTGGGTCAAGGCCAGCAAAACCCGCTGCGAGTGGATCAGACCCCGGAACTGATTGAGGTTCTTCATCATCCGCTCCGGGTAAACGAGCAGCTTGTCGATCACCCCGGTCAACCGCACCAAAGCAAAATCCAAAGTCACCGTCGCATCCGGGCCGGTCATCCGTTCGACCGAAGAGTGCGAAATATCTCGCTCATGCCACAGCGCGACGTTTTCCATCGCGGGCAACGCATACGAGCGCACCATCCGCGCCAAGCCCGTCATATTCTCGGTGAGGATCGGATTGCGTTTATGCGGCATGGCCGACGAGCCTTTTTGGCCCGGCGAAAAATATTCCTCGGCTTCCAGAACCTCTGTCCGTTGCAAGTGCCGCACTTCCACCGAAATCCGCTCAACCGAAGAGGCGATCACACCCAGCACCGAGAAAAACATCGCGTGGCGGTCGCGGGGGATTACTTGAGTTGAAATCGGCTCGGCGCTCAGGCCCATCGCCTTGGCGACGTGTTCTTCGACCGAGGGGTCGATATTGGCAAACGTGCCGACTGCTCCCGAAATCGCGCAAGTCGCAATCTCTTCGCGCGCCGCCACCAAGCGTGCTTTGTTGCGCTCCATCTCCGCATACATCTGCGCCAACTTCAGACCAAACGTCACTGGCTCGGCGTGAATCCCGTGCGAGCGACCGATACAAACATCATCCTTATGCTCGTAAGCACGTTTTTTGATCGCTGCCAGCAGCTTATCCAAGTCAGTCAGCAAAATATCGGCGGCCTTCACAAGCTGCACATTGAAGCAGGTATCCAGCACATCCGAAGATGTCATACCTTGGTGGACAAATCGCGCCTCGTCTCCGACCAACTCGGCCAAGTGCGTGAGGAAGGCAATCACGTCGTGCTTCACCTCGCGCTCGATCTCGTCGATGCGATCGATGTCAAAGGCCATGTCCT
>CAZXMX010000173.1:0-7340 GCA_964641645.1 uncultured Neomegalonema sp. | reverse complement strand
GACCGAGTGGGCTGTAATGATCTTCGGCGGCTGCGGCCACACGCTTATCGAGACCTGCGGCCTCCGCGTAGTACCGACCCATTAAGCCTTGGAGTTCGGGAAACTCATAGACCATCTCTGATGCAAGATCGGCCTTACAAACCCGTGCTGCCTGTTCCGCAACTGGTGCCTCAGCGCCCGTCACCGGCGACAAGTCTCGCGCCAACGCCGCGATACGATCCACGCGCTCGGCTTGCGAGCCGAGCTTATTGTGAAACGTTACCGAGGTGAGGGAGGCCGCCATATCCTGCAAGCCACCGCCCTGCACAGCGCGTAGGTCATTTTCCCAGAAGAACTTCGCATCAGCCAACCGCGCGCGCAGGACTTTGGCGTTGCCTTTGACGATGGTCTCGCCGCCATCCGCGCCTTCGACATTGGCCACGGCGACAAAATGCGTCACGCGGCCCGACGAGTCCTTTGCCGAAAAATACTTTTGGTGTTCGCGCATCGACGTTTGCAAAACTTCAGGCGGCAGATCACGGAACGCATCTTCGATCACGCCGATCAACGGCACCGGCCACTCGACCAAACCGCCGACCTCGCGCAGCAAGGCCGGGTCGTCGATCAGCGACACACCCGCCGCATCGCAGAGTGCTTTTGCACCCGCTGCAATCGCGTCTTCACGCGCGGCTGGTTCTAACGTCACCCGGCGCTCGGCAAGACCCTGTCGATAAGCGTCAAAACCATCCACCGCAAACGGCTCTGGATCGACCATGCGATGACCGCGTGTCTGATTGCCGGACGCATGGCCATCGACATCAAACGCAACGACTTCGCTGTCGAGCAAACAGAGGATCGACGTCAGCGGACGCACCCAGCGCAAATCGCCCGTGCCCCAACGCATCGACTTCGGCCATGGGAAACCACGAATGACACCCGGCACGATCTCGGCCAGCGCATCCGCCACGGGACGGCCCGGCTTTTCAATCACGGCGAAGAAGACTTCGCCTTTCTTATCCTCGCGACGCTCTAGCTGATCGACCGTGAGGCCCGTCGAACGCAGGAAACCCTCCAACGCTTTTTCGGGCGCGTCGGTGCGTGGACCTTTGCGTTCTTCGCTCAGGTCCGGGGTTCGCGCGGGCAAACCCTCGACCCGCAGCACCAAGCGACGCGGGGTCGAGAACGTTTCGACGGTGCCATAGCTGACGCCCGCCTCGTCCAATCCCTTCAGCACCATCGCGCGCAAGTCATCGCGCGCTTTGGGCTGCATACGCGCCGGGATTTCTTCGGACAGGATTTCAAGCAACAGATCAGGCATCAACATTCACGCGACATAGAGGTCAGAATGCGAGGGTTATGTCATTCTCGCGGCCCTCGGACAACCGTGTGGATCGAGATTAAAGCGATCGCTTGTACACGGTTTATTCTGCTTGCTTCGCATCTCTCGGGTCGGTCATGTTGGGTTCTCCGCAAGTGTCCCCAAAATTCTCAGGATATCGACGGGATCAGTCGCCGGGTTTACGATGCACAGTCGAAAGACCGGTTCCCCGCGCCACTTCGTCGGTAGACACAGCAAAGCACCACTGCGCCGGTGTTCCTCGGCCCATGCAGCCATTGCAGCACTATCCATGTTGGCGCAGCGGAAGAGGATTACGGAAAGCTGCGGCTCGAACAGCAGCTCCAGCCCTTCCATCTGACCCAGACCATCGGAGATCGCTTGGGTGATCGCCAGCGTGTCCGCGATCGCACGGCCATAAGCCTCAGCCCCGTAGGTCGCGAGTGAGAACCACAGCGGCAAACCGCGCGCACGGCGCGTCAGATGAATCGCATAATCGCTTGGGTTCCAATTGTCGCGATCAAGGGTGTCGAGATAGACCGCCTGTTGGCCATGCGCGACGGCTGCTATCGCGGGGTCACGGTAGATCAGAGCACAGCTATCGTAGGGCGCAAATAGCCACTTGTGCGGATCGACGATAAAACTATCAGCCCGATCTAGTCCCGCGAAGCGTTGGCGGGTCGCAGGATCGCATAGGGCCGCCAACCCATACGCCCCATCCACATGCATCCAGATTGCATTTTCACTGCATAGGATTGCGAGCCCCGCTAAATCGTCGATTGCCCCGCAATTTGTTGCTCCTGCATTGGCGACCAGAGCAAAGACATCGTTTGGATTTTCCATTCCAGCCAGCGCCATCCGTGCCGCTTCGGCTTGCATCCGACCCCGATGGTCGCTGGCAACCGTGACCAATTCGACGTCAAGAACTCGGGCAACCGCCTCGACGCTGGAATGCGCTTCGTCACTGCATAGGATTTTCCATCGGTGTGTCGGATGGCTTTGTGTCTGTTGGCGACGGGTGCGGGCGGCATGGAGGGCCGAAAGGTTGCCCATTGTTCCGCCTGCCACGAAGACCCCGCCAGCGCTATCTGGAAGCCCAGCCAACGCGGCGAGCCACGCCAAAACCTGATTCTCCGCATGAATCGCCCCTGAACCAGCATCCCAGTTACCCGCGAAAATCTCGGCTGCGCCCAACGCTGCGTCAAATGCAAGGGCCGCTGGGCTGGGTGCTGCCGCAACGAAAGCGAGGCTGCTTGGGTGATCGAACGGGCGCGTAGAGGGAACGATATGACTGGTAAAAAGATCCAGCGCCGCCTGTCCGCCAATTCCACTGTCTGTAATTGACCCGCCGAGCATCGCATCGAGTTCCGCCTTCGTCTTGGCGCCGTTTCGGGGGTCCGGTCCCTCAGTGATGCGTCGCTCTGCCCATGACAGCAAGTTGGCCGTTAGCGCGACGTCATGTGGAAAAGGGGATGTCGATTCCACCATCTCCAAATCTCCTCGAAACATTGTCTTTGGCGAAGCCACTCTCACCGTATGATGCCAGAGCGAGCGGCGTTCGACCAAAGCGTAGTACCTCGGAAGCAATTCGTCGATACGAGCGAGCAGATGGTCGACGCGAAGGTTGAGAGTATCGCTCGAACACGGTTTATTCTGCTTGGTTCGTGATCCTCGGGGTTGCGCTCTGCGAACGTGCCTCTCCGGCAGGAAAGGCCGATGTCCTTTGGTCAGATCGTCGTGGTATGATTGTCAGCCATCCCAATGTTGCTGATGCTTTGGTTGAAAGACGGACTTACTCGACGGTGCCGCGTCAACCTTCGCCCGTCGCACTCGCAAACACTTCCGCGCCCGTCATCGTTTTCGTGTCATTCGCAAAGGCATAATGGGCCGGTTTGCTGTCGATAAAAATCTGCACCCCAAGCTGTAGATCATCCGAATTTTCCAGCGACCCAATCAAAAGATGGATCATGCTGTCATCTTTCATTTTCCAGAACAAATGCGTTCCGCAGTCCGCGCAAAATCCGCGATGCCCATAGTCAGAACTATCGTAGGTCTTGACCGGCGCGCCATCATCGATCCTCAGTTCTGAAACCGTCACGACCATCGCCGGACCGCTCCAGCGTCGACAGGTCGCGCAATGACACGCAAGATAATGCGGTTCGGCAACATCGGCTTCGAACGTGACGGCTCCGCAAACGCAGGCCCCTTTTCGTGTGTCGGTCATTTGCTGGCTCCAACCGGTATTTCGATCCCGATAGCCTGCAAAACCACACAGCGTCGTCAAGACGATCCCGCCGAGGACAACTGACACCGTGCTGTCAGTTGTCAACGTCGCTGGAGGGTTCGCCATCGCACTTTTTCCGCTTGCCCGCACCGCGACCTGCTGGCTGGGTTGGCATGCGCCTTTGCTGAAGACCGCAGAAGCAACATGGAAACCAGCGCGCGGTGCTTTGCATTTTACTTGACAGCAGGTCCGATTTCAACAACAATGTTCCTGTTTTGTTTTTATTAGAGATTGCGACGAACGACATGGACTGGACCCTCGCTTTGAAACTCAATCAAGACGTTCTGCTGCGTAATGTGACGTGGCTGTTTACGTGGTTGAAGCTGGACGTCGGCGAGACCGTCGAGATTTTGCCGCGTCATCAATGGCGGACGGTCTTGTTTGTGTTGCGGCCTTCGGAGTCGGCCTGTCGGCGATTAGTCCTGATCGCTTCTTTCGTGTTGGGCACCGTCGCCGCACCGGTCGTGGACTGTGCGAGGCCGGCTCGTCGGACCGAACGGAGCCAGCCCACCGAAGGCCAAACACGGAAGATGCCGCCTTCATTCCGCTTGATTGATCCGCGCAAAAACTTTGACCTGTTTCCCAATAGGCCGAAGTTCGTGCGGGGGCCGGGGCCTCGGATTACCGATCTTTGGTCAGACGATCCAATCTATGACCGCAGTGATCTATACGCTTGGCAAGCGCGGATGAACGCCGCCCCAAGCGAGGATATTAGCGCGGTGGGCCTGTGCCGTCGGATGAATGCGCTAATCGCTGCGCTGGAGGACTTGCCGGGGCAAGCGCAGCGGATGGTGAACTTACGGGCGCGGATGGCGCGACTGCGCGAGCGAACCGGAAAGCCGGATTTGCATCCCTTGCGCCCCGGATTGCCACCGGGATTTCGCCAGCGCCAAAAACATGAGGTGGATGCGGTACTGACCGAGTGCCATCAGCTCGCGCTGACGGCGCAGCATGAACTCGGAACACAAGAAATAGGGCCACAAGAATTGGGACCGCCCAAACCGGGGTAGGATTTTTGTTGAGGCCGGACTGTGCGCTTCCGCTCGTCAGGGCGGGAGGCGTTTTCGTGTGTCTGGTTGTCAGCAAGGCTGAACCCGATCACACGAAACTGTTAGCGATTGATTCAGATAAAATGGAACCGTGTACGGACTATCTCCGTTATACCAGTGAGGCGCGGCAGCCACGCGAGTCAATCGCGGGCGGGTCTTGAGGCAGGTTGGGGCGACGCAACTGCACCCTTAATGCCGCCCCTCATACTTTCCGTTCGGCTGACGCCAACGATAGGCGCGGCCATCGGGATAGATCGCCATATAGAGGTCGGCCCCGTCGCCCTCATCCAGCCCAGCCATGATCGGAATCGCGGCACCGGATTCGATGTCGGCCTGAATCTTTTCGGTCTCGAAGCACTCGAACCAATGCGGGGGCTTGATCGGCACCGCATCTTCTACGCGCTGTCCGGCGACGATAGCACCCTCTGGATCATCGAGCGTAAAGCAGCCGCGCATTTTTAGCGGCGAGGTCGGCGCGTTGATGCCATCGTAATCGCGCACAGCAAAGGTCTCGTTGCCGACGGTGACTTCGGTGATGTCGGTGACTTCCTCGTAATAGGCATAGACCTGCGCGTACCACATGCCCACGCCGAAGATCGCCGCAAACCCAAGCATCCCGCCAACGAGCAGCTTTCCGGAACCGGCCATCAGGCGGCTTCCGTCTCGGCTCCGCCCGCCGGGGTCAGCAGGAAGGCATCGGCGCAGGCTTTGGCAAGTGTCCGCACTCGGCCAATATAGGCTTGGCGTTCGGTCACCGAGATCACGCCGCGCGCATCCAGCAGGTTAAACAAGTGGCTGGCTTTGATGCATTGATCGTAAGCCGGATGCGCCATGACGATGGTTTTGCCGGTTTTCGGATCGACATGTTCTTCGGCAAGAATGCGTTGGCACTCGGCCTCGGCATCCTCGAAATGTTTGAGCAGCGTCGCGGTATCAGCAACGTCAAAGTTCCAACGTGAATACTCCGCCTCGGTCTGCCGGAACACATCGCCATAGGTCAGGGCAATGGGTGCGTCCGGATCGTTGAACGGCATCTCCATCACGTGATCGACGCCGAGGACATACATCGCCAAGCGTTCCAGACCATAAGTCAGCTCACCCGAGACGGGACGGCAATCATGGCCACCGACTTGTTGGAAGTAGGTGAACTGCGACACTTCCATGCCGTCGACCCAAACTTCCCAGCCGAGACCCCAAGCGCCCAACGTTGGACTTTCCCAGTCATCCTCGACAAAGCGAATATCGTGCAGCGAAAAATCAATGCCAATGGCTTTGAGGCTGCCGAGATAGAGGTCTTGCAGGTCCGGCGGGCTGGGTTTGATGAGAACTTGATACTGGTAATAGTGCTGCAAGCGGTTCGGGTTCTCGCCATAGCGGCCATCGGTCGGACGCCGTGACGGCTGAACATAAGCCGCTGCCCAATTCGTCGGACCCAGCGCGCGGAGCGTTGTGGCCGGGTGAAAGGTACCCGCGCCGACTTCCATGTCATACGGCTGCAAGATGGCACAGCCCTTCTCGGCCCAGTAAGTCTGTAGCCGCAGGATGATTTCCTGAAAGGATCTAGGTGTTGAGGTCTCTGTCATGAGATCAGCCTCTAGCGAAGCCTCGGCTGATGGTCAACGTTTCCACGCAGTTGTTAACATTGGGACGAGCCCATTAAAGCGCGCGATATCCCTCGCCCCCAAGGAAAGCCGCGCGCTTTGGAAGATCACTTTTTGCGTAGCACAGGTGCAGGCCGTATAGGCGTTGAAAGAATAGCTTTCCCAACATCCCTCTTTACAACCGGTCTGGATGTCCCGTTGGAGTCACCGCTTCCAACACCATTTCCATTACCGACTGGCGGAAGGTTTGCGTTGTTGATGATAAGCGATTTCACGCCTTCAATCGACTTAAAGCCTGCAGGAACACAAGTCTCCGTCACATTTAACGTCGCCCTCGCTCTTTCCCGACCCTTCCAAGTGAGGCGGCCTCGTCCACTTGTTGTTGCGGTAATGGAAACACCACCGTGCGAAGACTGAAGTTGACCGTATTCGCTCATCATGTTCGAAAAACTCTCGTTCAACTGAGCTTGTGCGTTGACGAGATTTTGACCTTGATATCCAGCCGAGATAAGGCCATCCAGTGCCTGCTGGTGCGCATTTTCAAATCCGCTTGTGTTTATCATATTGATACCGGCTGGAAAGAAACTCCAGGAAACCGATCCCATAGTTCCCAACACATGTTGAGCGACGTCAAAATCTGTTATCGCCCAGCAGTTGGGCGCGTGGTAAGTTTCAGTTTGTGTCTCAACGATACTCTTCTTCGTGTTCTGTGGAAGAAGGACATGAGCTTGCGCAACGGATAGCCTGTTCCGTTCTTGACCGACGGCGCAACCGCATTCAGCTCTTGCAGCGCTCGTCATCAGACTTGTCGATCCAACAGCCGCGACAATCGCCAGAACAGTCCAAGTTCTATCAGCTTTTCCAAACATAACTCTCTCCATTCAAAAACATGACCGGACATCGATCACTGGAGACAGGGTCAGGGTGGCGGCGTCATTTCGGCGTCACTGGAGCGTCAATTAGAGGTTGTGCAATCGGCTTTCTGTTCGACTATCAGTCAAAAAACCCCACAAATCCATCGCGATAGGTCTGAATTAAGATCGCGAGGCACAGCAGGACCAAGAGCGCACCGAGGACGAGAAACGCGAGGC
>CAZXMX010000172.1:0-7341 GCA_964641645.1 uncultured Neomegalonema sp. | reverse complement strand
TGTTTCCCAATGTTGAAGGCACCGACATTGATGCGGACAGTTCGATCCTCATCCGACTTTCCCCGCATAAACCCTGGCGTTTCTGGCATCGGTTCCAATCGTTTTATGCGCCAATCCTTTATACCCTCGTCCTCCCGCACCTCGCGTGGCGACTGGATTTTCACTACTTCGCACAAGCGCGGCGAGAAGCGCCTGACCGGTTCCGTACGACCTCTAGCGTTGTTGCTTTCATCGCGACCAAGGTGATCCATCTTGGTCTGGCGCTGTTGCTGCCCTGGGTCTTCCTTGATCTTTCGGCTTTACAACTCGCCCTCGGCTATTTCATCGCGGCGGGTGCGGCGTCTTTCTTGTTCGTGATGATCAATGTCGGAACGCACATCTGCGATGAGGCTGATTTCATTTCTCCGGATGCTCAAGGCCAAATCGAGCATGATTGGGCAACACACCAAGCCATGACATCGGTCGACTGGTCCCCGACAAGCCAATGGGCCGTCGCATTGACCGGCGGTGCCAACGCGCATGCGGCGCATCACCTGTTCCCACAAGCCGCCCATTGCCACAACGCCAAGCTCAGCGCCCTTGTCAGCGATTATGCCAACCGGTTTGACCGCCCGCACCATGTCGTAACCTTCGCTGGGATGCTCGCCTCGCACTGGCGCCATCTCAGCGCACTCTCACGACAACAGGCCATTCCATAGAGGCATCCGGCCATCTGGCACCAAAACGCCTCCTCATTGGCCCTAGCCAAATGGACAATTTTCTCCATTTTACGCCGCGAAAGCTGGGATAAGCAGGCGCGGCGCACGGCCACAGTGTAGGTTGTAGAAGCGACTCGCTTTTTCACGTTCTTCAAAATATGAAACTGACAATCTCATTTTTTGAGAAAATCCGGAGAGGGACCACCCATGAAGATGACGACGGAAGAGGCCTTCGTGAAGGTCTTGCAGATGCACGGCATCGAGCACGCTTTTGGTATTATCGGCTCGGCCATGATGCCGATTTCGGATCTGTTCCCACAGGCCGGTATTACATTTTGGGATTGCGCCCACGAAACATCAGGCGGCATGATCGCGGACGGCTACACCCGCTCGACCGGTAAGATGAGTATGGCTGTCGCGCAGAACGGTCCCGGCATCACCAACTTCGTCACGCCGATCAAGACCGCTTACTGGAACCACACCCCTATGCTGCTGGTGACACCGCAAGCAGCGAACAAGACCATCGGTCAGGGCGGTTTCCAGGAAATCGAGCAGATGAAACTGTTCGAAGACATGGTCTGCTACCAAGAAGAAGTTCGCGATCCTTCGCGCATGGCCGAAGTCCTGAACCGAGTCATCGAAATGGCGTGGCGCGGCTCGGCCCCGGCACAGATCAACGTGCCCCGCGATTACTGGACACAGGTTATCGACATCGAGCTGCCGCAGATCGTTCGCTTCGAACGTCCTTCAGGCGGCAAGAAGGCCATCGCAGAGGCAGCCAAACTGCTGTCCGATGCCAAGTTCCCCGTCATTTTGAACGGCGCAGGCGTTGTTCTCGGCAATGCGATTGAGGCCTCGGCCAACCTTGCTGAAAAACTGACCGCGCCGGTTTGTTGTAACTATCAACACAATGACGCCTTCCCCGGCAACCACCCGCTATCCGTTGGCCCGCTGGGCTACAACGGCTCGAAAGCGGCGATGGAACTGGTTGCCAAAGCGGATGTCATTCTCGCCCTCGGCACACGCCTGAACCCCTTCTCGACCCTGCCCGGTTACGGCATCGATTACTGGCCAAAAGAAGCCAAGGTCATTCAGGTCGACATTAACTCCAGCCGTATCGGTCTGACCAAAAAAGTCGCCGTCGGCATCCAAGGCGATGCGAAGATGGTCGCCGAGCAACTGCTCGAACAGCTTTCGCCCAAAGCGGGTGATGCTGGACGCGATGATCGCAAGAACCTCGTTGCCGATACGAAATCGCGTTGGGCACAGGAACTCAGCTCGATGGATCACGAAGACGATGATCCCGGCACAACATGGAACGAGCGTGCGCGCGAGCGTGAACCCGAACGCATGTCGCCACGTCAAGCATGGCGCGCGATCCAGTCCGCAATGCCCGAAGAAGCGATTATCTCATCGGACATCGGCAACAACTGCGCCATCGGCAATGCGTATCCGTCCTTCCCAGAAGGCCGTCGCTATTTGTCACCGGGTCTCTTCGGTCCGTGTGGATACGGTTTGCCTGCCATCCTCGGCGCAAAGATTGGTCGTCCTGATCTGCCCGTGATTGGTTTTGCAGGCGACGGCGCATTCGGCATTTCGATGAACGAAATGACGGCCTGTGGCCGGAACGACTGGCCGCCGATCACAATGGTCATCTTCCGTAACTATCAGTGGGGTGCTGAGAAGCGCAACACGACGCTGTGGTTCGACGATAACTTCGTCGGCACGGAGCTGAACCTTGGCGTCGAGTACGCCAAGATCGCTGAGGGCTGCGGTCTCAAAGGCGTTCAGGTTCGCGGCACGGCTGAATTGACGGATGCGCTTGCTGCGGCTGTCAAAGGCCAGATGGAAAACAACGAGACGACCTTCATCGAATGCGTTCTCAACCAAGAACTCGGCGAGCCTTTCCGCCGCGATGCGATGAAGAAACCCGTCTCCGTTGCAGGCATCAGCAAGTCGGATATGCGTCCACAACAGGTCGCCTAACGATCTAACCGGCGTCTCGACGTCTGACGAAGATTGGAGCCACCGTTCGCAAAACGCGAGCGGTGGCTTCTTTTTATCCGCCAAGCGAGAGCAGTTGACTCCCATCCGGTATCAGGCACCCTGTACAAGAATGAAACACTCTGCGTTCAGAGACGCAGAGCATCTTCAGCGGAGGCAACCTCATGACGAAGTTGAATCGATTCCTGCTTGCGATTGCAGCAACAATTTTCAGCGTATCAGCCCATGCCGATAGCGAACCACTCTGGTCGACGAGCGGCTTCAAAAACCCTGAGAGCGTGCTCGCCTCATCGAAGGAAGACGTTCTCTATGTCTCGAACATTGACGGTGGACCGCTGGACAAGGATGGCAACGGCTTCATTTCAAAGCTGAAAGCCAACGGCGATATCGACACCCTGAAATGGATCACGGGCTTGAATGCGCCCAAAGGCATGGTGATGGACGGCTATAAGCTCTACGTCACTGACATCGATCATCTCGTCCAAATCGACACAATAACCGGCAAGATCGCTGCTAAATATCCTGCCGAGGGCGCCATCTTTCTCAACGATCCGGCGGTCGGGCCAGACGGAACGGTTTACGTATCTGACATCGCGGGCCGCAAGATCTTCCGTCATGCACCGGGTCCAGCGCCAATGGACGTTTGGTATGCGCCGGACGATCTGATGCATGTCAACGGTCTGCACATCGAAGATGGCAAGCTGTTCGTTGCGGGCTGGGGCCGCAACATGAACGAGGACGGCAGCACCGAAGTCGCCGGGAACCTCTTCACGATCGACCTTAAAACCAAAGAGATGACGGACCTTGGCAGCGGCGCAGGTATCGGCAATCTCGATGGACTTGAACGCGATGCGAACGGCAATTTTCTTGTCACTGATTTCATCGCCGGTGCGCTCTATCGCATCAGCGAAGATGGCTCGCATGAAACACTGCTCGACCTGAACGCGGGCAGCGCCGACTTGGAAGTCACCGAAGGTGGAACCGTCGCCATCATCCCGATGATGATGGACGGCAACGTGACGGCTTACTCAATCAAGTAACGTTTCGCCAAATCGACGATGACTTCTCGAACGTCCTGAAAAGCCCGGCACGTAAGCGCGACGGGCTTTTGTGTGTCACGCTTGTCAAAACACGTAAATTGAGGTCTAATTTCACCCATAGGGAGAGTAAATCGCTGGGGAGCGAACCAATGCGCCTTTTTAAGATGTCCACGGCTTGTGCTGCGATACTGTTATTGACCGCCTGCGCCAATGAAGGTGGACCGTCTTCCACTGCCCCAATTGAAGTTCCCGCCAACGGCCTCGCGCCTCTGACGGGCGCCAGCTTCGGCACTGGCTCTGACGCGCTTATCGTTCTGATGCACGGGGACGTCTCAAGCGGCGGGCCTGCGAAATACATGCATCCCTTCGCGCGCCGGGTCTCCGAGCGTTTTCCGCAAGCCAAGGTCATTTCCCTGCTTCGCCCCGGCTATAGCGACGGCAGCCTGACCAGCCCCGGCAACAACCATAACCGCCGCGATCAATACACTGCCGAGAATAATCGGCTCGTTGCCGATACGATTGCCAATCTCAAAGCCGCCAATCCCGGCGCGAAGACGATTGTGATGGGTCACTCCGGCGGTGCCGCACAGCTCGGGTCGGTCATCGGTCAACGGGCGGGCTTGGTCGATGGTGCCATTCTTCTGTCGTGTCCGTGTGACGTCAAACGCTGGCGCGCACCCAATCGCCCGTTTCCGCGCAGCCAGTCGCCCAGCGATTTCGCAGCGAGCACCAGCCCCGCGACGCAAGTCATCGCGATTACCGGAGCGAATGACGACAACACCTATTCAGCACTCGCCAGTGATTACGTCAGCTCTCTGCAAGCCGCCGGGGTGAACGCGAAATTTGTCGAAGTCCCTAATGCCGGACACCATCGCCTCAGCGAATTGGGCGGCACGGTGATCGAAGCGATTGATGAGATGATTTAAACAGTCCCCCTATGGGCGGTATTCGAACAACGTTCGTGAATGCCGCCCATCGCGATCGTCAGGCCGTCCCCCGTGGAGGGCGGTCGTTCTTGATCGTGAAGATCATACCATCCAGCAGTTGATCCAGATCGGGCCGAGCCGAAGGGCCGTTCGATACCGCGACGAGCAAGGCCGTCCCGTCGGGCTGGATACAGTAATGACCGGGCTCTGCGAAATTCCGATCTGTCTCACCCGCCGATAGCGGCGAACTGATATAGAGACCAAGGCTGCGCATCTGCTCTTCGTTCAAGCCGTATCCAACCGGGAACGTCCAGCCATATTCCTCAACATCCGCTTGCGCTTTTTCCAGAGGATCAGCAGAGACGGCAACAATATCAAAGCCAGCTTCTTCCCAAGCCGCCTTCATGCCCTGCAGCTTTGTGAGGTAAGGCTTGCACCGACCGCAATGCTTGCCGCGATAGACGACGAAGAGGGTCCAGCGATCTTTTGCACCGCCAACGGAAACCTCACCGCCACCAACGGTCGGAAAGGTCATCGAAGGGATTGCGCTGCCAGCAGCGAAGAGAGAAGTCGATTGCGTCATGGAGTGTCTCCAAGTTTATAAATTCTGTTCGCGGAGCGCCGCGCGTAGATCGCTACCTTGAGCGCTCCGCAAAAAATCACAAGTGCCGGAACATATTACGGCGGGCTTCGTCGTCCATTTCGGCCTTCCACGTGAACCCATCCTTTAGGGTGATCGCCTTTTGAGCCGCCGGGCGGGCCTCGATCTCATCCACCAGACGTTTGAGATGTGGATAGTCGGCCCACGCTTCTGCGCCGAGGACGAACGGGATCATTCGCGCCCAGCCCCATACATTCATATCGACAACCGTATAGGTGTCGCCGACCATATAAGTCCGCGAGGAAAGGTGATCATTCAGAATACCGTAATGCCGTTTCGCCTCGAAGACGTAGCGTTTCTTGGCATAGGGAAGATCTTCCGGAGCCATGTGTTGGAAGTGAACGGCTTGCCCCGAATACGGACCAACACCCGTTCCAACGAACATCATCCATGACAGTAATTCACTGCGGTTTTTGGCGGAGGCCGCTGGCATGAACTTGCCCGTCGTTTCGCCTAAATGCAGCAGGATCGCACTCGAATCGAACACCGTTGCATCCCCGTCCACGATCACCGGCACTTTGCCGTTGGGATTGACTGCCAAGAACTCTGGCTTGTGCTGATCTCCGGCGCGGGTATCGACGGGAATAGGTTCATATTCGACGCCCGCCTCTTCCAGAAACAAGGCAACCTTCATCGGGTTTGGCGCAGCAGAGAAGTAGAATTTCATCGGAAAGTCCTTTGTAAAGCGCTGACAGAAGCGGCAGAAAAGTTTTCACTTGAAACGCTATATGCAGCGCCTCGCCGCGTCTTCAACCGCATCGCCAAACTTTTCCGTCATCGCCGTCGTCACAGCCCGCGCATCGATTAACGGTCGGCGCAACCGCGGTCGATCTCATAGAAGACTGGAAAGTGATCCGAGAAGGTCGTCTCTCCAACCCGCACGGACGTTGCGCATAGCTCTTCAGACAAGAGCGCATGGTCGATGGGGATCGGAACTGCCGGAACCAGCGGAAAGACTTTGACGCCAATCGTCATGCGAACACCGGGCACCACGGTCGTTCGCGAAGCCTTTTCGACTTTCGAAACGGCATGACTCCAAGGCGCGGCATTGAAATCACCGGCGAGAATAACCGGCCCAATAAGGCTCTCCAATTTTGGCAACCACCGATCCACTTGTGCATGTTGATTGTAGGGCCACGGCCAAAAGGTATGGATTGAACCAACGGTCACTGCCCCACCCGGCAGATCGACGAGCGCCGTGACCAAGCCTTCTCCGTCCGCGCATTCGATCCCCGACAAAGGATGTTTCGAAAGGATCGAAACGCCACCGACAAATCTGCGAAACCGACAATGCGCCTGATGTGGATAGGCCGAGAGACCACGCAATGCTTTCTCATGCGAGGGCAGCACTTCTTGCAGTGCCACGACGTCCGCATCAGACTCCGTGAACATGTGCCCTACTTCATCCATCAACCGATTTCGAAAGTTGAGATTGAATTGCGCCAACCGAAGCGCACCGCGCTCTCCGAGTTCCGGCGGGCCTTTGTTAAATTCAAACGCAAGCCAACCCATTCCGATGAGGGCAAGAAAAACCGCGAAGGCTCGCGCTCGCCTCATGGACACGACAACGAGAACGACTGAACAAACGACCATCGCCACAACCAAGTGCAGCCGGAAGTGACTAAATGAATCCAACGCAGGATGAAAATTCTGAAACAGACCCAAAAATAATCCAACCACCGCACCGGCGATTCCAAGATGGGCGAGTATTCTCAAAAACCAGAAGATCAACGACGCCCCCAACACTCTCTAACGACACTCTCTTAGCGCCGGGCCCAATTGCAGACGTTCAAGGCTAAAGAGAGACGCAAGATCTACATTTCGAACCAAAGATGATTTTCGATAAACAACCGAGACCCAGCACCAGATTACGCCAAACTCACATCGAACTAATTGAGTAAAAACTCTCAATACAGCAGATATTATCGCATGTTATACAATATCACTTCAGAAAATTTCAAATTTATAACACAAATCATACCTTTGAAATAGATAAGGCAAAGCAATCATAC
>CAZXMX010000171.1:5060-7397 GCA_964641645.1 uncultured Neomegalonema sp. | reverse complement strand
TCGGCAGGGCCAGAGATAATCAGCGGAGTCCGGGCTTCATCGATCAGGATCGAGTCCACCTCATCGACAATCGCGAAGTGATGGCCGCGCTGGACCATCTCTTCGACGGAGTACTTCATGTTGTCGCGCAGGTAGTCGAAACCTAACTCGTTATTCGTCGCGTAGGTCACATCACAGGCATAGGCCTCGCGCCGGGCATCATCGTCCATACCTGCGATGATCGTACCGACGGTCAGGCCAAGGAACTTGTAGACGGCACTCATCCACTCCGCATCACGGGAAGCGAGGTAATCATTCACGGTAACAACGTGGACGCCGCGACCTGTCAGGGCGTTCAGATACACAGGAAGCGTCGCGACAAGGGTTTTACCCTCACCCGTCTTCATCTCGGAAATGTTACCCGCATGGAGGATATAGCCGCCCAGAAGCTGCACATCGAAAGGCCGCAGGCCAAGTGAACGCTTCGACGCCTCGCGCACGACGGCGAACGCTTCATTCATCAGAGCATCAAGGCTCTCGCCACCTTCAAATCGGCCCCGAAATTCGTCTGTTTTGGCGCGCAATTGCTCGTCAGAAAGCGCCTCAAGACCGGTTTCCAGTCCTTCAACCCCGTTCAGCGACTTCATCGCTTGCTTGACCTTACGGTCGTTCGCGGTGCCGAAAACCTTCTTGGCGACAGAGCCGAGACCCAACATGCAATCGTGCCTTTCTGCGGGTTTCTTCCCGCGTCTTCGTCTTATTTCGACCATGCGAGGAACGCTTTTTCCCGCAAATAGGCCGATAACCAACGGAACCTTATCAACTGCCACGCGCTAACGCACCAGCGGAGCGAGGCTCAGCAGGCTGGCCGGAGACTTATGCAGCGGGTAAGGGTATGTCAATGACACCAGAATACGCCATCTTTGATGGCAGCACGAATATTGAGAATCGAGGAACCGTTTCGATGAAAACTGCACTAACCAGTATGATCGCCCTTGCGCTTTGCCTTGGCACGGCATCCGCTCAGTCCGTTGGTGAAAGCGAGCTTAAAGTCGCGCTGTCTCAGAATGACGGCAGCGAGGTGCTGGCCACCGTCGGTAAGAACAAAGTGACAATGGGCGACGCTGCGCTCACCTATTCGACCCTACCAGAGCAAATGCGCTCGCAACCCGACGAACGGATGCTCGAAGCCATCACAGAGCAAATCGCCAGCGAATACGCCCTGATGGACAAGGCACTCGAAGCCGGGCTGGAAGATTCGCTAGAAGTTAAAGCCCGCCTCAAGGCGGCACGCCGCGCGACACTCGCTGAAATCTACATCACAACGGAACTCGGCAAACGCGTGACAGATGAAGCCCTGAAAGAGGGCTATGAGGCCATGACAGCCGATTTCGCTGAGGAAGAAGAAGTCAGGGCACGTCACATTCTCGTCGATGAAGAGGAAGACGCGAAAGCGATCACGAAGGCCCTTCGCGGCACCGACGAAGACTTCGCCAAGCTCGCGGCTGAGAAATCGACAGGACCGTCGGGCGCTTCGGGTGGTGATCTGGGCTATTTCGTCAAAAGCGCGATGGTTGCGCCTTTTGCGGAGGCTGCGTTCGCGATGAAACCGGGCGAAATCTCTGATCCGGTCAAAACGCAATTTGGTTGGCACGTCATCAAGCTGGAAGACCGCCGCATGCGCAAGCCGCCCCCCTTTGAGGAACTTGAGCAGCAATTGCGTCAACAACTGACACAAGCCTCGGCTCAAGAAATCATCGCGGAAGTCAAAGCGGCTGCGAATATCGAGAATGCGGAGGAAACTCCGCCGGCGTTCTTGATCCGCCGCGAAGAAATGTACGCGGGTAGCGCCGAGTAAACCGCTTTTTCGTCCCTCCCGACCGATGGGAGGGACGGAACGCTTCCCCTGAGGGGCGGCTTCGCTATATCGTCTCGCCACCAAGATAAAGGGCGAGCGGCATGAGCGAACTAGACGATCTAAAAAAACAACTGGCCGAAGCTCAGGCAGCGCTGTCAGCTATCAAGGGCGGAGACGGCGCGATTTCCCCACTGGCCCCAAAAACATCGCCAACCGTTCATCCCGTTCCCGGCGTTTCGCTCGCTGCTATTGCAGCGGAAGTGAAGTACAAAGGCCGCGACGATGTGATGATGATGCGGCTTGACCCCGGCAGCACACTTGCGGGAGTTTTTACCAAATCGGAAACGCGCTCTGCCCCGGTGCGCTGGTGCGAATGCGCGCTCGCGAGCTTGGCCGAATCTGATCAGCCGATTGGGGTGATCGTCAATGCCGGGAACTCCAATGCGTTTACCGGGGCCGCTGGCGAAAAAAGTACCGAGGCGATGGCGTCTCGAACAGCT
>CAZXMX010000171.1:0-4960 GCA_964641645.1 uncultured Neomegalonema sp. | reverse complement strand
GGGATGATCGCACCGGATATGGCTACGATGCTCGCCTTTGCCGCGACGGATGCGAATATTGGCCAGACGGCCTTGCAGACCCTGCTGGCCGAAGGAACAGACGTGAGCTTCAACGCGATTACGGTGGATGGCGATACGTCGACCTCAGACACCCTGCTTCTCGGTGCGACCGGCAAAGCCGACCACCCCCGGATCGACGACGCGACAGACGCGCGTCTCGACGGGTTCCGAACCGCGCTACGCGACTTGCTTCAAGACCTCGCCCATCAGGTCGTGCGAGACGGAGAAGGCGCGTCGAAATTCATCGAGGTCCGCGTCACCGGAGCGGATTCAAACGCCGCCGCCAAACGGATCGCTCTGAGCATTGCAAACTCGCCGTTGGTGAAGACAGCCTTTGCCGGAGAAGACCCAAACTGGGGCCGCATCGTCATGGCCGTCGGCAAGTCCGGCGAGAAGGCAAATCGCGATGAACTAACGATCCGTTTCGGCGATATTTTGGTCGCGGAAAAAGGCTGGGTCGCCGAAAGCTATCGCGAAGAAGACGGCGCGACTTACATGCGCGGAGAAAACCTGATTGTGTCCTCCGACGTTGGGATCGGCAATGGCGAAGCCAGTGTCTGGACCTGCGACCTCACCTACGGCTACGTCCGGATCAACGCCGATTATCGCAGCTAGGACTCTCCGAGAATGAAAACCCTCCTCGTCGTCGCAGTGGCCCTTGTCGATCCGGAGGGAAGGGTGCTTCTCGCCCAGCGCCCTGAAGGTAAGGCGATGGCAGGGCTGTGGGAATTTCCCGGCGGCAAAGTCGATCCCGGCGAGCGGCCTGAGCAAGCACTCATTCGTGAACTCAAGGAAGAACTCGACATCGACACCGAGGCCTCTTGCCTCGCGCCACTATCGTTTGCCTCGCACAGCTATGATGATTTTCATTTGCTGATGCCGCTGTGGGTCTGCCGCAAATGGAATGGCATTGCGCAGCCACGTGAGGGGCAAGCGCTGAAGTGGGTCCGGCCCGGCGACCTCAGAAACTATCCAATGCCCGCCGCTGACCTCCCGCTTATTCCAGTGCTACAGGACTTACTTTAACCGAGGGCGTATCGAGTCGATCCATGATGTCGAGTTGAGAGAGCGACGGCTCCTCCCCAAGCTTGGAAACAGCGAAAGTCAAAATAACGGACGCTGCAATCCCCAACACGCCTGCCGACAGATGTGTCGCTCCAAACCACCGCCACTCATCGCCGGACCCCACGGCAAAATCAGGACCGAGGCCAGCACCGAAGATGTAGATCGCCGTAACGACAAATCCGCCAAGCATCCCGGTTATCGCGCCTGCGCGAGTTGTCCTCCGCCACCAAAGGCCCATGACTAGGGGCGCGAAGAGCGCGGCCCCAATCAATGAATAAGCCCAAGCGCCAAAACAGAGTACATCAAGCCCTGTAACAGCAGCCAGCAGAGCCGCGACAATCGTGACCACCACAATCGATTTGCTACGCTCACCCGCAGCATCCAATGACGATGTCCGGCTGCTGATCGCGTCGGCCAAACCATACGCAGCACTCGCTCCCGCCACGCTAACAACGCACAACCCGAACAGCGCGAACAGCCCCAACATCCAATCAGATGCTTGACTGAATTCCGGCAGAGCCATGAGAACTGAGTGAGGATCAAGGACAAACTGATCCGCGCTCAGGGTAACTGGTATCGTATCCAGTCCCCCAAGAACGGCATCCGAAAATGTCTCGACCGGAAGGTTATTTTTTGCACTGACGAACAGCGCTAACAGCTCCACCCGTGCCAAAACGGCGAGTGCGGGTAGAATGGTCGCGACGGCCACAAATGCAATCAAACCGCGTCGCAAGGCCTGTTGGGTCTTCGCCGGACTCTCCACGGAGACGACGCGAGCAACCAGATGCGGCATAACCGCTGATCCAATCGCGAGCACCACGACGAGAAACAAAGCGTTGAGCAACCCGAACCCGTTGAACGGGTCGGCAAATCGAGCATCAAGGTCCAGACGCGTTTCGGCCGCGGCAATGTCGCTGTACAATCCACCAGCGGCGAGATGAGGAACAACGATCCCAGTCTTCGCGGACAAAAGCCACGTTCCCGCCAACAGCACCGAGGCGATTGCTGTCACCGCCATAATGATCTGTGCCGAACTGATCGTCCCGCGACGGGCTGAAATCGCCAATGCGAGTATGACAACAGCCCCGACGCAAATTCCGACGACAGAGGGAATTTGAAAGATGTGAACCGCAATCAACCCGCTTGCCGCCAACTGCGCCGCCAAGAACAACATCGTCACCACGGTCAACACCCCGAGGGTGATGTAGCGCAGTGCCTCGCTTTCGTATCTCACTTCAAGAAAGTCCGGCATCGACGGAGCCGAAATTCTGGAAAGCCTTGGCGCAATGGCAAGCAAACTCACAACGAATCCAGCGACGAGCCCTAAGAGGATAGCCAAGCCATCATGTCCGTGCACATAGACAGCGCCGACAATTCCAAACAAGCCGAACGCCGACAGCCACTCAACACTTACAGCAACACCAGATCCTTTGACGGAGTTCGGCGTGTTATGCCTGCAAAGAACGGCGACGACGACAAGGCCAAAAAAGACAAAGAGATAAGCGACCAAATGCCCGGGCAAACCGAACGCCGACAACCCGGCGGCCAGCATGCAAAGCACGACAACCGCGCCAAGGACAGCACCAAATTGCACCAATGAACCATGGGGGAGGCGGGCTAATCCATTCATGGATCAAGCACTTCTTCATCTTCCTCGACACGAGGAACGATCATCGCAACAGCGATCAGACCGACCGGCACGCCCAGCCAAACCAGAAAGGTTCCAAGTGGAAAAGAAAAGAACCGCCATCCATTCAGCCAAGCCGCGCACAAACACGGCAATAGGATAACCATAATAAGCGCAAAGGCCGCACGCCGACGCACAAACCGTGGCCCGAGGATGGAATGTTCAGCCATTCGTCTAGAAGTCCCCAAAGTCTCTGGTTCAAAGGTTTAACGCACCTAGGGGAATGTGCGAAAGAACTTTGTTACATTCGTCAGGGTCAATCAGGCGCAAGCATGTATCCGGCGCCACGAACGGTCTGCAAATACCGGGGAACCCGCGGGTTTTCCTCAATCTTTCGACGTAAGCGCGTCACTTGGACATCCACGGCGCGCTCTTGGGCGCTCGGCTCGTCAGTGCCGCCGACCTCGGATAGCAAGGCCGCGCGCGAGACCGGTTCGCCTGCTTCACGGGCCATCAAGCGCATCATCGCAGATTCGGCGGTCGTCAGACGGATCAACTCCTCGCCGCGCCACAACTCTCCCCGAGTCAGATCATACCGGCAAATGCCAAGGCTGAGGGTCTTCGGCGGCTCAACAGAGTCCTGATCGCCAATCGGTTCCGCAGCGCGGCGCAATATTGCAGAAATCCGCAACAACAACTCGCGAGGCTCAAACGGTTTAGCCAGATAGTCGTCGGCCCCAGCTTCCAGTCCTTGAATTCGGTCTTCAGCATCGCCGCGTGCCGTCAGCAACAATACCGGCGTTTCCATCGTCTGGCGAACTGCCTTGGTCAGCGAGAACCCGTCTTCGCCGGGCATCATCACGTCGAACACCAGCAGATCAAAAGCCAAGCCGCCTAATAATTTTCGGGCGTGCGCAGCATCTCGGGCTTCAGTGACGACATATCCGTTGCGCGACAGGTACTTTTTCAAAAGCCCACGAATACGCGAATCGTCATCGACAACAAGAATATGGGGGGCGTCGATCATTCTAACTTGGCTCCCGCAATTACACTCAGCGCCATCTTACGCTCGTCTGCATCCATGATTAACTCTAGCACGTTGCGAAAGCCCTCTACAGCCTCTGGTCCCGCTTCCTGAAAAGCACGAGCAAGCCGAGCACGCTGAGGCGCCGAAAGCCGCTCTTCGAACTCTGCACCTGATTTGGTTAAATACAAGAGCCGTTGACGTCTGTCACTCTTACCAATGCGTTGTTCGACCAAGCCCTGATCAATCAAAGGCTTCAGCACCCGAGCGAGGGATTGTTTGGTCACGCCCAATATATCCAACAAGCCAGCCACGCTGACCCCCGGCCTGCGGCTGATAAAGTGCAAAGCCCGGTGATGAGCCCGGCCAAAATCGCGCTCTGCCAGCATTTTATCAGGGTCTTGCGTGAACGAGCGATAGCCAAAAAACATCATTTCCGCCCCCTCACGCAGAGCGGTCTCGCTGGGGTCGGTACCGGGACCAGCGCGGTTTTCAGCATCAGAATCCGAGGTCAACGACGCTTTAGATGAGGACATGATTGTCTCGGATCACAATATATGACAGCTATGTTGACATAAATCTATCTCACCGATACTTCTGACGCAAGAAAAACAGCGGCTCGGGCTTTCCCGCGCAAGATGTGCAATTTGCAGCATGGATGAAGCTCATGGAAATTATTCCGTTCGATGACCGCGACGGTCAAATCTGGTTCAATGGAGAGCTGATCGACTGGCGCGATGCGAAGATCCATGTGTTGAGTCACGGCTTGCACTACGCCTCTTCTGTCTTTGAGGGTGAGCGCGCATACGCCGGGGAAATTTTCAAGAGCCGCGAGCACACCGAACGACTCTTCAACTCCGCGAAAATTCTGGGGTTTGAAATCCCGTATTCGATCGATGAGATTGAAGCGGCGAAAGCCGAGACGCTCGCAGCCTCAGGGCATCAAGACGCCTATGTCCGCCCTGTCGCGTGGCGCGGGTCCGAGATGATGGCGGTCTCAGCGCAGCATAACAAAATTCACGTCGCGATTGCGGTCTGGCCTTGGCCTGCGATGTTCGGTGCGGACTCGATGAAAGGCATCAAACTCGATGTCGCAGAGTGGCAACGCCCTGCTCCCAACACGGCTCCGTTCGAGGCAAAAGCCGCCGGTCTTTACATGATCTGCACGCTCTCAAAACACGCGG
>CAZXMX010000170.1:6265-7587 GCA_964641645.1 uncultured Neomegalonema sp. | reverse complement strand
TTCTGTATGGTGTTGGCGGACTAGGCTCGAACTATCAGGGTCAAGGCTTGAAACTGTCCAAGCACTTTAAGTAGAGCGGCAGCAGGTCTGGAGCACCGTGCATGTTATCGGAATCGCAAGCCGCACCAAGTTTGTGCGCCTTTCGATCCATGATGCTTAGATTATTCGCACGCTGCTCTAGTTAAAGAGGTTTGGCTCCTCGCCCGGTCCATCCTCGTCATCCTCTTCCAGGATGTCATCATCGTCCTTCTGCGGGGCGAGAGCGACGGTGCGCGAATCCAGCAACCCTGAATTCTTGAGTTCATCGAGTCCTGGCAGGTCCTTGACGCTTTCCAGACCAAAGTGGCTAAGAAACAGATCGGTCGTCACGAAAGTCACGGGGCGTCCCGGCGTTTCGCGGCGACGGCCTAGCTTGATCCATTCGAGATCAAGCAACAGATCCAACGTTCCCTTGCTGACGGCAACACCGCGAATTTCTTCGATCTCGGTCCGGGTCACGGGCTGATGGTACCCAATGATTGCGAGCGTTTCCGTTGCGGCGCGGGAAAGCTTGCGCGTTTCTTGCGCTTCTTCGCGCAGCAAAAAGCTCAGGTCAGAGGCGGTTCGCAAAGACCATTTGCCGGCCACGCGGATGACGTTGACGCCACGCCCCTCAAAGGCTGTTTCAACACGGCGCAGCGCTTCCGCCGCATCGGAGCCCTTTGGCATCCGTTGTTCGATCTCATCGGTTGAGAGAGGCTCTTTGGAGGCAAAAAGGATCGCCTCGACCATCCGTTCTTGCTCGTCGGCATCCGGTGCGGAAAAGGCGAGCATCGGGTTCTCATCGGGTGCGGCTTCCGATGCAGCGGTCTCTTCGATCATGCCACTTTACCTTTCGCGCTGAGGTCACGGCGCTGACTTTCACGAGGCTCGTTGTCGGTCACCACAGCGGCATCAAGACCCGCTGTCAAATCTGGCGATACATCGTCCTCGGTCACATCCCGCAGATAGATCGGGCCGAACACCTCCGATTGACGAAGTGAAATTTGACCTTCGCGGGCGAGTTCGAGGCTCGCGGCAAAAGTGCTCGCGATTGCTGAGCGGGTCATTTTCTCTTCGCGCCAATCATCCGGCAAGAACATCTCAAGCCGCGTCCAGTTCGGCGTTTCGCCGATTACAGTGCGCAGCCGCGATAGCGCCTCTTCCATCGCGTAGGCTTTGGCGCGCTCGACGTGCAATGGGCTGTATGCACCCTTGCTCTTGATCTTCGCATAGGAACCCAGCAGGTCCATCAGCGAGCATTTCCAGTCGATCTTTTTCTCGATTGTCACCGTCTCAGGCGT
>CAZXMX010000170.1:0-6165 GCA_964641645.1 uncultured Neomegalonema sp. | reverse complement strand
GCCAGTTGCAGGATCGAAACTTGGCGCAGATCGACTTTCTGAGACCGGGCCAGCGTCAGCAGAACGTCCAGCGGGCCTTCAAAGCCATCCACGTCGATCAGAAGGCTGTTCGTTTCAGCCTCAAATTCCTGCAAGTCGCCGTCAGGCATGTAGCGCCTCCACCCGTTCCACCAGAATTGCGTAACGCTTATCGAGCGCTTCAAGCTGAACAGCATTATCTGCATTCGAGCGCAGAGCCTCGGCTCGCTCGGCCCGCCGCAATGCGTCTCCCTCAAGCAAGGGTAATGCCGACGCAATCGATTCCATCTCGGCCATATCGCCGTTGCAATGAAGAATCACATCGCATCCTGCCGCCAGCGAATCCCGCGTCCGTTGGGTGAAGTCACCCTGCAGCGCGTGCATCGACAGATCGTCGGTCATCAGCAAGCTATCCATCCCCAACTCGTTGCGAATGAGCGAAATCACCGTTGGTGAAACCGTCGCACAACGCTCAGCATCTAAAGCCGAATAGACCACATGCGCGGTCATTGCCAGAGGCGCGTCAGCGAATGCAGCAAAAGGTGCAAAATCAACAGTTTGTAGGTCTTCAAGACTTGCATCCACTACGGGTAGTGCCTTGTGGCTATCTACCGCTGCGCGACCATGTCCCGGAACATGCTTCACCACCGGAAGCACGCCAGCCCGCATTAGACCGTCAAACACTGCACGAGCGCGCCGTGTCACCGCCTCGGCATCGCTGCCAAGGGCGCGATCACCGATCACGTCATGGCCCTCGGGTGATGGGACATCCAATAAAGGAGCGCAATCGACATCAATGCCGCACGCGCGAAGCTCACGGCCAATAATTTCGTAACGCAATGACAGGGCGGCGCAGCGTTCTGCCTCGCCCAATTCTATGGCCTCAGCCAGCGTCAGTGCAGGAGACCATTCTCTCCAGTGCGGCGCACGAAGGCGTGCGACGCGCCCTCCTTCTTGGTCGATCAGGATGGGCGCATCCCGCCCAACACTCTCTCGTAGGTCATCGCATAACGCCGAGACTTGATCCGGCGTATCGATATTTCGGGTAAAGAGGATAAATCCCCATGGCGCGCTTTCGCGAAAAAAGCCGCGCTCTTCGTCGGTCAGGCTGACACCCGAACATCCAAAGATTGCGGCTTTCGTCATGGGCGTGTGTCCTTATCGTCGCTGAGGAACGAAGCAATCGATGCCCCGTCCAGCGAGTGCCTGACAGAGTTGAGCGGCTCGGCCTGCATCGCGCAGCGGACCAACCCGCATGAGGAATAGCTGCCGACCGTCCGCCGTCTGAACCGGCGTGACTTTCAACCCTAATGGTCCCAGCAAATCCGTGTTCCGCCCTTTGATGGCGGCCCAACGTCCCCGGACTTCTTGAGGCGAAGCGTGGGCACCAAGTTGAACTTGGGCATCACCAATCGGTTGAGGCGGGATACGAACCCGCTGGATACCGGGATTCGTCGGCAATTGAGGTACCGGCTGTGCCAGTTGCGGCGTCCGTGGTTGAGGCGGCGGTGTTGGCGTGATGCGCGCAATCGCCGGTTCGATAGCTGGACGGACTCGCTGCGGAGCCAAATCTGGCGGCGTCACCGTATTGGTAATCGTCGGTCGCGTCTCCGCAACGACGGTACGATTTGGCAAGGTACGTCCGAGAGCCGGTTTCGGCGTCGGCATACGCATCGCGATTTGAGTCACCTCCGGCACGTCGCCCGCCGCATCATCTGAAGCGGTCACAGAAGCGATGACGGTTTCGATAGGCGGCGGCGTTGCGCTGTCGACCACCGTCGGCAGGGCTTGAGCCGTTGCAGCCGCAACCTTCTCAGCCGCGTTTTGCGCAACCAAATCATCCAATGAAGGGCCGGAACCCGGCGCGACCTCGGCCCCGGCGACCATATTCAGCTCGTTCGTCCGATCCGGCGCGCCATCGATGGAGAGCGATGGCTCGCCGTCGATGCTGCTTTTCATCGCGAGATCGTTCAACTGCGTCACTTCGCGGCGAATTTCGCGAGTCTCTGAGTTGATCGAAGCCTGATCAATCGCGCGGTCAGGGAGATTCCCTTCGACCACAACACCGTCGCGCAGAACATAGTCACTGCCGGTGCTGTCATCGCCCGCAAGCGCTGGGCGACTGCCGTCGATCATCGCGTTCGCAAGGTTATCTGTGTTCGGAATTATAGAGCCGCCCGCGTCTTCCGGCGCAATTTTGATCGGCGCATCGTTTGCGGCAATCATTGGCGGCTCATCTACCGTCTTCCGTTGCCCGAGTTTGTAGGCCGCGAAAACTAAACCACAGCCGATCACCATGGTCAGAAGAACACCAAGGGCAGCGCCAGCGCCGCCCCCGTTAGCTGCAAGTCGCTCGTCACGTTCTTCACGCTCGAGCTCATCCAAGAGATCGATTTCGTTATTCATTTTTACTGCCCGGCGGTTTGTTTTGATTATTGCGCGCTCCACTCCGCCTTGCGAAGCGCGTTCAGTGATTTGGGTTACACTACCTCATTTCTTGTACAGGCGTCACGCCTAAGATTCGCAATCCGTTGGAAATTGTGATCGCGGTTGCGCGAATCAGGGTCAAAAGGGCCTTTGTTGCCCCCTCATTCCCGTCCTGTACGAAGCGCAATTCCGGCGTTTTCGCGCCTAAATTGTACAATGAGTGAAATTCGGACGCGAGGTCATAAAGATAGAAGGCTATCCGGTGCGGTTCGTGGTTTTGAGCCGCGCCATTCACCTGACGAGGCCATTCCGCGATCTTTTTGACCAACGAAAGGGCCGCTTCGTGTTGGATCGACGTCAAATCGGACTTTGCCAGCGACGCATCATCGAGGCCGGACATGCCCGCCTCATCCGACGCCTTGCGCATCGCGGAGCAAATCCGCGCATGGGCGTATTGGACATAGAAGACTGGATTGTCCTTCGATTGCTCCTTCACCTTCGCAAAGTCGAAATCGAGTGGGGCGTCATTCTTGCGCGTTAGCATAGAGAACCGCGTTACGTCCGGCCCGACCATCTCGATCACGTCTGCGAGCGTCACAAACGTCCCTGCCCGCTTGGACATTTTGAACTCTTCGCCGTTCTCATAAAGTTTCACGAGTTGGGTGAGTTTGATGTCGAGGCGCTCTTCGCCATCCGACAGCGCCTTACAGGCCGCCTTCATCCGCTTGACGTAGCCGCCGTGGTCGGCGCCGAACACGTCGATCAATTCATCAGCACGCTGAAGTTTATCATAGTGATAGGCAATATCCGGGGCGAAATAAGTCCACGACCCGTCCGACTTTTTAATCGGACGATCCACGTCATCACCAAATTCCGAGGATTTGAACAGCGTTTGCTCGCGCGGCTCCCAATCGTCCGGCTTTTTGCCTTTCGGCGGCTCCAGCACGCCTTGATAGATCAATCCTTTGTCGTCGAGGGCCGCAATCGCATCCTCGATTACGCCTTTGCCGTAGAGCGATTTCTCCGAGTAAAACTCGTCCATGACCACGCCAACCGAGGCCAGATCCTCACGGATCAGGTCCATCATGGCGTCGGTAGCAAAATTCCGAACGTCCAGCAGCCACTCTTCCTCGGGTTTTTCGAGCAGGCTATCGCCCCACTTCTCCGCCATCGCCTTGCCGACCGGGATCAGGTAATCGCCGGGGTAGAGGCCCTCTGCCATTTCCGGCGCATGGCCCAGCGCCTCGCGATACCGCTGAAATGCAGACCGCGCGAGGGTATCGACCTGCGACCCGCCATCGTTGATGTAGTATTCCCGCGTCACCTTGTGGCCCGCGAATTCCAGCAGCGACGCCAGCGCATCCCCAAAGATCGCACCTCTCGTATGGCCGACGTGGAGCGGTCCCGTCGGGTTCGCAGAAACATACTCGACGTTCACATGCCGACCCGCGCCGAGATCGGATTTCCCAAAACTCTCGCCCTGCGTCAGCGCATCCGCCAAACGATCCTGCCAGAACGAGTCTGACAGCCGCAGGTTCATAAAGCCGGGGCCGGCCACTTCGGCTTTATCGACGCGCGGATCATCTGCGAGGATCGCTGCCAAGGCTGTCGCGATCTCTCTGGGATTCTTTTTCGCTGGTTTAGCAACCGCCATCGCCGCATTCGACGCAATATCGCCGTGACTTGCGTCGCGAGGCGGCTCGGCAGTCACGCCGCGCGTTTCCAATCCCTCGGGCAAGGTTCCGTTCGCAACCAGCGTATCGAGCGCTGCAAGAATGGTGGTCCGAAATTCAGCGAAAATATCCATGACGTCCTCAAGGCTTGATAGCGGAGAGGTACGGGCGTGGGATGCCCCTGTCAAAGACTGCGTGATTTGGCACGTTTCAAGCTGATTTGCATTTGACCTAGTTTCCGCTTTAAGTCTCGGCCATGCCTTTAATGCCTCAAAAAACTGCCCAACAGAAGCAAGCCCCTGGCGGGCCACAGGTTCAACTCAGAAACCTGTTTCCAACGCCGATTGCAGTGTTTTCCGTGCCCAATGCCGAAAAGATCAATGACGCGTTGGAAGCCAAGATCGTTGAACGCGAAAAAGCGATCAAAAGCGTGCACCACTCGAACTGGGGTGGCTGGCAATCGCCGACGGATTTTCCCGACTGGTGCGGAGACGAGGGTAAGCAAGTCCTTTCGCTCGCCCAGCAAATGGCGACCAATTTGACCTGCGACCGCATGGGCAAGCCCGTCAAAATTAAGTGGCTGATGAACGCTTGGGCTAATGTGAATCGACAGGGCCAAGGGAATGAGTTTCACACCCATCCCGGCGCTTATTGGTCGGCGACATACTACGTGCGCGACGGCGGCGCGGGGTCTGATCCCTCGCTGGGCGGTGAGTTTGAGATACAAGACCCGCGCGGTGTCGGCCCGGCAATGCTGGCCCCGGACCTTGCGATGAAATCGCCCGGCGGCCAATCGGTTGGGGCCAGCGAGATTGTTCGTCCTATTCCTGGTGCTTTGGTCATGTTTCCCTCGTGGCTCAGCCACGGTGTGCGGCCCTATAACGGCAAAGACGTCAGGATTTCGATCGCGCTGAACTTGACGCCTTCACCGAACTAGCTTTGGCTCGTAAAGATCGCCCTCATACACCTGATGGCCGCTATCTCGTCTCTCGCGGGGTGCTCAAGCGGTGTACCAATCCTGATTTGGATGACAGCGCGCGGCGCAAGGCGATTAAATCTCTGATGCAAGCTCGGATGAGCCACGATGCTGACGCGGTTCTCGCAGCAAAGATCGCGCTTGGTGAAGCGGGGCCTGTCTGGTGGAACGATGGTACGCCCGACCTGAGTGGCTCGCGCCCCGAGCAGACGGCCTATGCTGCTTGGTGGGCCGGTTTGACCGAGACTGAGCGAGAGTCTGGCTCGTAGGAACGAAAAACGCCCCGCAGCAGAACTGCGGGGCGCTTGCGAGTAGCCAGTGCCTTTGAAGGATCAGCCTTCAGGAACAATCGCTGGGTCCGTCGCTTCAATCACAGCGTCGCTCTCCAGAACGACCGCCGTTGGATCGATTGGCGTGCTTTGCAGCGGAACAACCTCTTCGGTCGTCGCTGAAGCAGCGGTCGGTGAATATTCAGGGACAAAAGACTCAGCGGAGGCAGATGTACTGTGGTTGCCGTAGCTACAGCCCATCGCGAAAGCGGGAGCGCTGATAAGGACTGCGGCAGCAGCAAGGGCGGTAATGCGGAGCATGATGCTCTCCTTCCAGTGTGTTTAGACTGAAGTACGGAGACTGTAGCAGTAAAAATAAAAATTGCACGCGATGAGACGCCACAGCCTGCGAAGGACGCGAAACGGTCTTCAAAAACGGGGATCGGGAGCTACTAAAACATCGCTTCGAGATCGGCGAAAACCGCATCAACCCGCGCTTTGTTGGCACCAAGATCACTCTTGCCAAAACGAGAGCGCGAGAAGATTGTGACACGCGTATCGCCCCCATCCGCCGGGGCAATCCGTACCGAGACGTAATCCGGGTATCCAATTAGGGGTGTGCGGACGACCAGGGTCACGAACCCTAACTCAAATCGACCCTCCAACACATCTCCGCCGAGCGTTTTCGCCAGTGCGCCTGTGACAGTTTGCAGATCGCCCGCAACGACCCGATCGTCGAGGTATTGATTGAGGGTATCAACCTCCGTCACCGTTACCGGATCAACGTGCCATCTCGCCGGAT
>CAZXMX010000169.1:0-7594 GCA_964641645.1 uncultured Neomegalonema sp. | reverse complement strand
CAATCAAAAATATATGCTAATGGCGCTTACTGCAATGGTTTCTAAATATGCTTATTATTCATGATAAGGTACCGTTATCAAGAGTTATTGATTTTGAGCGAGGAACCGCGTAGAACAGCGGCGATGGAGACGCTGCGAACCTTTCCGAACATCCTCCCCTTCCGCGCCTTTGGGAGCGTTACACGATGACAGGACGCGACGCCCTGCTCGTTCTTCCCTCGTCCGGCACCTTGCTCTCACCGGATGATGAAGCGGCTCTGACCGACCTCTATGTCCGCGGTACGCCCCCAAACACAGTCCGCGCTTATGAAAGCGATCTGGCCTACATCACCGCTTGGAAGCTTTTGAACTTCTCAGCTGATCTAAGCTGGCCGGAAACCCAGGATGTCGCTTTGCGCTTTCTCCTCGATCATTCTCGCGATCTTGAGAAGGATCCCCCTGAAAGCACGGCCAGACAGGTGGCGGACGTGTTGATTGAGAGGGGTCAGCGAAAGAGTCTTACCTGCCCTGCCCCGTCGACGCTAGATCGGAAGATTGCGTCCTGGCGCGCGTTTCATCGGATGCGTAATTTAGCCAGTCCGTTCGAAAGTCCCCTCCTCCGCGACGCCCGCTCAAAAGCCCGTCGCGCAGCGGCACGGCCTAGGCAGAAGAAGTCCGCTAATCCGATTACTCGAGATGTGCTGGAGGCTTTACTCGCGGCTTGCGGCGATGATCTGCGGGGCCTGCGAGATCGGGCGGTGCTTTGTCTCGGTTGGGCATCTGGGGGGCGTCGTCGTTCGGAACTGTCTGACCTCGATCTGGAAGATTTTGACCGATCGGAGTTTAAGACAGATGGCTCGATCCGATTCACCATGCGCGGCTCAAAAACCACGGAGACCGGGCGGACGCCGAGTCTGATACTCAAAGGCCGTGCGGCGTTGACGGTGGAGACTTGGATTCAGGTCGCTCGGCTTGAAGATGGTCCCCTCTTCCGCCCTATCTCGAAAGCGGATCGTGTTTTGGAGCGTCGGCTCTCATCTGATGGGATTGCCGCGATTATGAAGGCACGGTTGAAGGCGGCGGGGTTTGAGGATGGGTTTGCATCGCCGCATGGGTTGCGGTCTGGATTTTTGACCCAAGCGGCGCTGGATGGGGCGCCGCTCCAAGCCGCGATGCGGCTCTCGCTCCACCGTTCGGTCCCGCAGGCTATGGCCTATTATGATGAGGTTGAGATCGCTGAGAATCCCGCCGCTGATCTTCTTGAGCAATGGCGTTATCAACGTGTTGATAGGGAGAAGCCTAGCCGCTTATCAATACGTTGATAAGCTGATCTCAGGTGTTAGATTTACGCCATTCAGCAACTAGACTAGCAATGTGTTCAGCGACATAAGCAACAGCGCCCTCTTCCACTTTATTGTCGAATTGGAATGAGCGATTCTTACCAGACTCGGTGACCGTTACGATACGAGCCCCTGTAGCATCTGTAATTTTTCGCAACTTTGCTTTTGGAGCTTTTTTAGCCTTTGGTGCAATCGTAGCCAATGCTGCCCGAATTTGATCAGAGGTACTTGAACCAACTGATGAACGTGCTGCATTGAGCATTGCTGCCAACTGCTCCTTACCGGTGTCTTTTAGCGCAGCATGCAGCTTTCGCCCCTCCGCAATTGTAAGATCGCGAGGGTCTTGAAGGACCGTGATGAACTCCTTGGGAAGCCGGGCAATTTTCAGATATTCAACGATGGACGGTTGAGACATATCGAACCGTGCGGCCATGTCTGTAGTCGAAAGTTTATGGCGTTCGGCCACGGCGGCAAGCCATAATGCACGTTCGAACGTGGAGATGTTTTCACGTTCCGCATTCTCGCGGTATTGTAGCGTCAGCATCGCGTCATCGTCGAGCTCAGTTACGCGTGCAAGCACCTTACGACCTAGTACTTTGCAGGCTGCGAGACGTCTGCGGCCTGCTGCGATTTCATACCCTTTGTCTGCGGCGGGTCGCACGAGGATTGGCACATACTGCCCATCTTCAGCGATACTTTTGGTGAAACGAGCAAAATCGTTGTCTTCGAAGGCCGCGTCAACTCGATCACGGGGCAACGTGTCAGTAATTTCGTCAGGGTTCAACTCGATGAGCTGGACGCCATCTGCGATCGCGGTCTTACGTTCAGCTTCGAGCGACGCGATACGATCAGCAAGACCTTCCTCATGAGCTTCGAGTGCGGAGCCAACAATCGACTTACTCCGGGACCGAGAGGGCAGGGCGGCGCTACCAGTACCTGCCAAATCGAGAATTGAGCTGGTCAATGCTTTGCGTTTGTCGCTTTGAGTGGGTTTCTTTGCTGACATCGGGATCTCCTAGGCAAGATCTAGTTGCGGTTGGGCCTTACGTCCCCAGGAAGCTAGAATTTCGGCCTCGATCGCGTGATTGACTGCATTCATAGACTCGAGGGCCCGGTCATAGCTGCGTCGATTTCCCGTAGGATCATACTCATACAATGACTCCTTGACGATCCCAGCTGCGTCGAGGGCGGCCGTTTCTAACATTGGCTCAGGCAGGAGGGCTGACTGAAAGAACGCGTTTTTCCAGGTCAATATTTCCTGCTGATTTTTATCATTCGCTTTGTACTTGGTCGTAAGGATCTTGACGAAATCATATGCCATGAGATCGCGAGAGACACTGCGATGAAGATCACTGGCGACTTCGGACATGAAGCGGAAGAACTCGCCAGAACTGGCAAAATCAATCATCGAAGCAGGCATTGGAACGATCATTCCAGTAGCGGCTATCAATGCGTTGATAGTCATCATACCAACGTCTGGGCGGCAATCGCAAACTACGACATCATAGCCCGTCTCAACTTCGTCAATGAAGCTCGACAGTTCATTATAGAAGGGAAATTCTCGTTGGTTGATGAGTTTCCCGACAAGTTCATACTCGGCGTGTTGCAGCGCTATGCCCGCCGGTACGAGGTCCAATCCCGGCCAGTAGGTTTTGCGCACGACACTTCTGGCAGTGGTGTTTGCATCGTCTTCATCACTACGTCTCAACCAAGCAGCGAACGTTGCGTCGGCGTTGATCTCCGTATCTGGAGCAATACCAAACATTGCAGTAGCACTGGCCTGTGGATCTAGATCAATTAGAAGAACGCGATAGCCATGCAGAGCGAGATATTGAGCGAAATGAGTTGCGCTTGTGGTCTTGCCACTACCGCCTTTAAAGTTAACAAAAGTAGTTATTTGCAACTGATCGCCGCTGCGTCGACCGGGTTCATAGCGGGCATTTCCGGTTGATTGAGCAAGCCAGGCTCGAGCATTGTGCAGGTGCTCGATGGAAAAACTTCTCCGACCGTTGCCAGCGACTTCACCTTGGGGAAAATCGGGGTTCCGGCACAGATTTCTTAGATGGCTTTGAGATACACCTAAGATTTGCGCAGCTTCACGGGCTGCAAATGCGCGGACGTGTTTCTTTTTGTCTGGGTGGCTCTCTAGCTCTATAGCTTTCTGCTGTGCCGCGGCGCAGATGTCCGCGTAAGATCTGAATAACTCTACGATTTCCATCAATCTGTCCGCTGTTAGCAAAAAAGCGTCTTTTGTGTGCGCATGGCAATAAACGCTTTCAGTAGTAATATCCACTTGAAAACGTTTATGAAGAAACGTTAACTTACTTTATCCGACAGCGATTCCCACAAGCAAGAGGGGAACGGTGGAGGATTGGATGAGGTGGCGAGGAAATTCATTGCCAATGAGCGGTTCGGATGAAACCCGACCAAAAAAGAAAAACCCCCGCAAGGGCGGACCTAGCGAGGGAAACTCCAAGACAAAGGCCAGCAAGCCTCTATCTCAACACGTGATGTGAGATCAGTCTAAGAGTTTTCCGACATACGAGGCAAGTGAAAAGCGCGATTCGTGCCACGGATTTGTTTTGCCTAGTCTCCAACGTCCGCTCTCTGGAAAACCGGAGCGAAGAACGATGATTGATGGATCGATCACATTAGAACGAATGGACGAAAACAACCGCGAGATCTCGCAAGAGTTCGAAGGGTTAGAAGGCGGGGATAGATTTCGCGTTCTCAATGCTCTTGACGTGAACCCGCGTTGTTTAAAGGTAAGTGCTCGCGCAGCCGAATATGCACGGCGCGAATGCCAGAAGATTGGTGAAGAAGCTTGGAAGAGGGCGAAGCCAGTCCGGTTCTGCAGCATGGTTACGTTGGCCCACGAGTATGGTGTCAGCGAACGGGCAGTTCGAGCCTGGGAAGCAGAGCTGGTCATGGCGGGCATTATCTTTCGTCGAAATCCTCGCTCGCGTCGATGCGGTGCGGTGAGCGGAGGAGGGATTAGCTTTGCGCCAATTGCAGTTCAGATCGAACACTTTGAGGCTCAGGCAGAACGCGTTCGCTTAGATATTAAACGCCATGCTGAACTCCGGTCCCGTCATAGCCGTGTGGTTAGACACATCCTGCGTATGCTCGATCGAAGCATCTTCTTTGCGGACATCCTTGAGCTTGCGGCAGACATTCGAGCGCAAACTGAAGCGACGAGGTTGGAACGCATTTATGCTGCGACCCCGCTCAAAGAATTAGAAGCTGTTTGTTTAAGCCTAGAAGTTATCGAGACAACATTGATTGAAGCCTTAGCCGATGTGGAAAACCCTATTCCAGATTTAAAATCTGACGACATGACGGAAGAAAAGGTACGTCATACAGATTTACAAACAGACTCTTCTGATCCTACGGATACATGTAATAAGCTTGTGGATAGAATAGCGTCACGTTCTTACGAACGTGTCTCAAATTCTTTTGTTCGGCCTCACGGCCGAGATATCTTCGAAAAAAGGAAGAAAGAGCAGGGCAGGGTGAGTCAAGCATCTTCCGTTCATCCCGACGGATTAAGTTTTGATATCATCCAACCTGCCCTTTGCGCTGCAAGTTCTGAGTTCGTTGAAGCCTTTAGTCGAGCGCCTGGGACTCAATGGCAGCGGATGAGCTTTGCGGCGACTGCCGTGTTGCGACCACTCGGGATTCACCTCAGCGCTTGGAAAGACGCTGTCGGGATGATCGGAGAGGAGAGGGCGGCTTTGTGTGTTCTCGTTACCGATGCCAAACATCGATTGCCAGATGATCACCCCAAACACGTCCGTTCACCGGGCGGATATCTGCGTATGATGTCGAAGAAAGATCGGGTCGGCGAACTCAACGTCGAACGATCGATCTTTGGATTGGCTAAATCTGATGTCTTGGCTACCGCAGAATGATCGGTAACGTATATCGGCAATAATTGGTATGTTCATTGCTTAACGTACTGTTGTAATGTCAAAAAATGTATGATTAAGATCGGCAATATGGAGACACCTACACGCATCGAACCTTGTGGGATTGAAGATAACATTCCCGAAGCATTGAGCGACTTGGTCGTCTCAATTCGTGCGGCGGCTTCTGATCTCGGACACGGTTTGCATCCGGACAGCATGCGCGAGCTGCGCAGCTTGATCCGGATCATGAATTCCTATTACTCAAACCTGATTGAAGGGCACAATACACGTCCAAGAGACATTGAAGCAGCGTTGGCTGGTTTGGAACTAGACTCGGAGAAAAGGCCGTTGGCCGAGGAAGCCGCAGCGCATGTTCGGGTGCAGGACTGGATTGATGATTTGGCGGATAGGGGTGAGCTTATTGAACCGACATCGGTTGCCTTTATTTGTGAGATCCATCGTCGGTTTTATCAAGCGATGCCAGAAGAGTTTCGCTTCAGTGAGCTCGGCGCCGTTCGCCACAAAATTGAACCCGGCATCTTTAGGAGCGAGGGGCAGGAAGTAACCGTTGGGCGTCACCGACCTCCGTTAGCAGAGCGGGTTCCTGCGTTCCTCGGATATTATGCGAAGCGGTATCAAGGGCTAACCAAAGGAGCGACGGGACAGATCCTTTCAATACCAGCGGCGCATCACCGTTTGAATTACATTCACCCATTCCTCGATGGAAATGGTCGCGTAAGCCGTCTCGTTTCGCACGCAATGGTTCGCAGTGCAGGCATCGGGGGGCATGGTCTTTGGTCAATATCTCGAGGCTTGGCGAGAGGCTTGGAGGACCGCGGCGAATACAAGGCCAAAATGGATATGGCGGATACCGTGCGCCAAGGCGACCGGGACGGGCGGGGAAACCTCTCTCAAAACCGTCTTGAGAAATTCTCCGACTGGTTCTTGCGGATAATGCTTGATCAGATTCGGTTTTCGACTGCGATGCTTGATTTCGGTTCGCTTCAGGATCGCTATGGCGCACTGATCAAAGATGTCTTTCCTGGCGATAACCGTCCCGTTCGTTTGACATCCGGCGTGCTGAGGTTGGGTGAAATGGGGCGGGGGGATGCTGCGCAGGTGCTTGGGACCGGCGAGCGAACTGCACGCACTATATTGAAGACCCTCGTTGAAGCCGGATTTCTGGTTTCCGATACGCCGAAGTCACCGGTTCGGATTGGGTTTCCTCTGGATTATCGAGAACGCTTGTTTCCGAACTTGTTCTCGGACGCTCCGATTGAGATAGGCATACGATGAGCTGGTTACTTGGGCTAGAACTGAGGCCTTTCCTGAATTGAGCAAGCGGAAAATAAACAAGAAGAAATCCAACTAACTTAAATATTGTGTAGACGCGCAAATGCCCGTTTTATGACATTGATGAGATCGAGATACGAGACGGCGGGACAGGATGATTCTTTGCGCAACCAAAACCACATTGCGCCGATCTTTATGGGTGATCGCATTCCTCGTTACCAGTCATGTCTACGGACAAGAAGTGGCAGTGAAACAAGCGCAGGAGAATTTGGTCTCTTGGGGATATTTGAACGCATCGCCTGATGGTGTGATGGGTCCAACGACTCGAAGAGCACTTCGTGAGTTTCAGCTGAATGTGGGTTTGCCGGTGACGGGTCAGTTGGACCAAGCCACTGCAAAGGCATTATCGATCGAGGTGCCTACACCGCCCGTGTATTGACCCAGCGGAATCTGCTCAGGTTACGCTGCTAATTTGAATGCCTCGACTGGCGTCTTCATGGCAAGGGCCTGATGCGGTCTCCTATTGTTGTAGAACGTGATCCAATTGCCGATCGCGCGGCTTGCGTGGGTGAGGCTCTCGAAGCGCTGGCGATGAACGCATTGTTCTTTGAGTGACCGGATCAATCGCTCCATCATGCCGTTCTGCTGCGGGCAGTGCGGCGTGATGAATTCTTGTTGCAGACCGTAGCTTCTGACGAGCGCCGTATATTTTCGGGACGTAAAAACCAGTCCATTATCAGACCTCAGAAGAAACGGCTTTTCGACTTTGCCCAATGTGCCAAACCGCGCGATCAGGGCATGCTCGAGTGCTGACGTTGCTGTCGATGCCTTGCCGGATCGGGACAGATGCCATCCGAGCAGTTCTCTCGTGTGGCAATCCATGACCAGCGCAATAGTGGTCCATCCATCTTTACCTGCCCAGATCCGCGCGAAGTCTGTGGACCATCGTTCATTCGGGGCTTGTGCGACAGATGGCTTGGCTTCAATGCGGGGACGCGCACCAACGGGACGTTTGCGGACCTGCCAGCCCTTGATCTGAAAGATGCGTTGCACCGTGTTCTTGTTGAACCCCAA
>CAZXMX010000168.1:0-7699 GCA_964641645.1 uncultured Neomegalonema sp. | reverse complement strand
TGGCTGTCGACCAAGGTTCCATCGCAGTCGAATACGATCAAGCGCAGTGTCATTGATCCAATCTCAAGCCGTTATTCACGCGACGGTTCCGGCAGAATGGACTCGTCATCACCAGCGGATAGATCCCACGCGAACGTATTCCACGAATGCGACATATGTTCTGGGATCGGGGCTGTCAGATCGACGATCCGCCCAGACCCATCAGGATGCGGCACAGCGATCCGGCGCGCATGCAGATGCAGTTTATTGCTGATAGCGCCCGTCACTCGGCGCTCCGCATCCTCGCCTGAAGGACCATATTTGCCGTCTCCGATGATCGGGCAATTGATCGCCGCCATGTGCGCGCGCAGTTGGTGCGTTCTTCCCGTCACCGGGCGCAGAGCAACCCAAGACGCGCGCTTCGCGACGGTCTCAACCACCGCATAATCCGTGACCGAACGCTTGGCATGGGGGTGATCGCTCAGCTCGCGCGGATCAATGCAAATCATCTTTTCGCCCATTGGCCCCGGCAGCTTTTCGAGCGCGTAGGCAACCGTGCCTTTTCTCACTTTTGGCACGCCGACACAGGCCGCCCAGTACAGTTTTCTCGCCGCTTTTGATCGAAACGCCCCCGTCAAGGCACGCGCGGCTGCCCCTGTTCGGGCGAGAACCAATAGCCCCGAAGTGTCCTTGTCGATCCTGTGGACCAGTTTGGGTCTATCGCCATCACCGGCCAGTGCGCCGAGCATTCCATCGATGTGACGCGACTGTCCCGTACCGCCTTGCACAGGGATTCCCGGCGGTTTGTTCAGCGCGATCATGTGCTCGTCTTCAAACAGCACCATTGAGCGGATCAGCTTAACATCCGCATCCGAGATATTGCGCATTGGCTTAGGTGGCGGGGCTTCGCCGTCAGGAACGGGAGGGATGCGAACCATTTGATGCGCCTCGATCCGTGACGATGATTTGGCGCGTCCCCCATCAAGGCGCACTTCGCCCTTGCGCAGCATTTTCTCGATACGACCTTGCGTAAGCTGGGGAAATTTTGCGCGCAGCCATCGATCGAGCCGCTGTCCGGCCTCGCCCGGTTCCACTTCGAGGTGTTGAACGCCGCTCATGGCCAGACCGCCCGTCCAATCGAGAGCCCAACAAACAGCGCACCAATCGAGAGCGTGACGGACCCGGCGACGTAGAGAATGGCGTTCGACATACGGCCACTTTCGATCAGATTAAGCGCATCAAGAGAAAACGCTGAGAAGGTGGTAAAACCACCCAATATACCAGTCATCACAAACGGAGCATACGCCCCCCAAGTACCCGGAAACCGATGAAGCATTGCGACCGCAACGACGCCCATCACCAATGATCCCAGCACATTCACCAGCATTGTTCCAACAGGGAAACCCGGCCCAAACATTCGCAAGGTCCACGCGCCAACGCCAAATCGGAGAGAAGCACCGATCGCGCCGCCCAATGCTACGGATAAGATTGTCATGAGCGCGCTATAGCGGTTTCATTGCATTGCAGCAATCGTGAGGTTCCAATGAGGGGAGCAATCCGAAATCGCAGCGCTTAGACAGCCCCTTCGGACAGGATCGCTAATACCCGCGATGTTTCGGTCAGGTTGAGCTTTACCCGATCATCCGCGTCGCATGTCATCAGCGCAGCCAAGCCCGCTGCCCCAGATGGAGAACTGGCAAGGCCCTTATCGGCCAAAGAACCCACCGCCGCTTCGCATTGCGCGTCAGATAGGGTCACGAAGAAATCGGCCTCGCGGGAAAGACAGTCCAAAGCGACGTGTGAAGGGTCTTTGCAGTCAAGACGCCCCATACTCGATACCGGCCCCGGCGCCGTCACGGGACGCCCAGCCTCAACTCCAGCCATCAGGCAGGGTGCGGCATCCGGCTCAACGACAATAATTGTGGGAGCGTCACCCCACGCTGCCCTAAACGTGGCAGCGAGAGACGATGCTAACCCACCAACACCCGCTTGGAGGAAGATATGTGAAGGAGCCTCCATGGCCTCGACGGTCTCAGTGGCCAGCACGGTGTAGCCTTCAAGGACAGTCAAAGCGGGGTCAACATAACCCGGCCATGTCGAATCGGAAATCAACACGCCCTCTTCACGGGCCGCCAATTCAGCAGCCGCCATGCTCTCCTCATAGATCGCGCCTGCCCGCACGACCGTTGCTCCGATTTCGCGAAGTCGCTGAGCAAAGGCTTCGGGGACACTCTCGCTAAGATAAACGCTAGCTTTCACTCCGAACACCCGTGCGCCGGCGGCCACCGATAGTCCATGGTTGCCCGCGCTCGCGCACAAGACATGTACCGAGGCAACCGAGTCCCTCACAACCTTCGACGTCAGTTCTGCCGGTTCGAGCGTTCGACCGAGCGCAGCTTCCGCATGGTTCTTCACAGCGCAGGCAACTGCATAAGCGCCGCCCAGCGCTTTAAAGCTGCCCAACCCCATGCGCCCACGCTCATCCTTAATACGAAGCGAAGAGATCCCAAGGTCAGCGGCCAAATCGACCGCATCCAACAAAGGAGTCACAGCATGGACTGGGCAGGCCGAGAGCATTGAACGAACGGGTTCGGCTGCGACACGCAGAACACCACGTGCCATATCCACATCTGCGGCCAGACCTGTTCCCCGCCGCGGATTTTCGTAAATTTTCATCGTCGACCCTATCAGGCGAAAAACCTGTCCATCACATCAAAAGCCTACGCGTTGTCTTTTCGCCGCCGAACTTCGCCAAAGACGATTGGTGCGTCAGCACCGACCATTTGAACCGCACGCGCAACCGCAGCCGTGTCTGCTCGGAGGAACGGGTTCGTCTTTTTCTCAACACCCAAAGTCGAAGGCGAGGTGTACCCTCCCCCAGCCAGTGTTTTGGTGACATCAGCAATCCGAGCCAAGAGCTCCGGGTTCTCGGGCTCTACCGACAGCGAAAAATCGCCATTCGCAGCCGTATATTCGTGACCAAAGAAAACCGTCGTATCATCCGGGAGCACTTTGAGCGCCGCCAGCGATCCCCACATTTGCAGCGCAGTCCCTTCGAACAACCGGCCACAACCCATTGCGAACAGCGTATCACCGCTAAACAGAACCTTGGGTCCGGGCAGATGATAGACGATATGCCCGACGGTATGTCCCGGCGTATCGAAAGTCTCCACGTCATGCTCGCCAAAACGCCAAGGCTGGCCCGGAGTGACTGTCGTATCGAGTTTGGGCAACCGGGCCGCGTCCGCAGCGGCACCAATGACCTGAACATTTCCAAGCCCGCGCAAGCCCTCCACACCCTCCACATGGTCTCCGTGATGGTGCGTCAGCATGATATGCGTCAGTTTCCAGCCAAGGTGATCGAGCGCAGCTTTAATTTGAGCCCCTTCAGGCGCATCGATGGCTGCCACCGCTCCAGACAAGGTATCTCGCATCAGATATCCGTAATTGTCGGATCGACACGGAAACGTCGCGATCTCTAACGGTCCACAGGTGGTTATCTTAACAATCTCAGCAGCAGCCATCTCAATTTCCCGTCGATGGTTCCGAATCTGTTGGCAGATACTAGAGTGCTGTAGGGTCATTTGAACAGGTGCTCATGCACCATTGATTCGACTGAGGGCGAAGACCGTGCATCTCGACATCGCATCGCTCTGGGACTTTTATTACACCCATCACCTCGGTGCCGTCGCGCAGCGAAACCTGCAGCGAACGATGCGGACAATCTGGCCAGATGTCAGAGGGGCAAATGTCGTTGGCTATGGGTTCTCAGCACCGTTTCTGCGACCTTTCCAGCAAGAGGCTCAGCGAACCCTGTGCTTCATGCCCGAGGCGCAGGGCGCTGGGGTTTGGCCACGAGACGGCCTGAGTGCAACGGCTCTGGTCCGTCCCGGCGAGTTGCCCCTCCCCAATGGCTTTGTAGACCGCATGATCCTGACCCACGCCGTCGAATCAGAGCCGCGGCTCGACGCTTTGATGGAGGAAGTTTGGCGGGTTTTGGCCCCTGAGGGTCGCGTGCTGATCGTCGCAGCCAACCGCCAAGGGCTGTGGGCGCGAACCGACAATACGCCGTTTGGTATCGGCCGGCCCTTTTCGGCGAAACAGCTCGACCGTCTGTTGCGCGAACACAACCTCACGCCGCAATCACATTCCGGCGCCCTCTACTTTCCGCCAAGCGACAAGCGGTTCTGGCTGCGAACATCCGGCGCAGCGGAGCGCTTTGGACGCCGTATTGACGCGCGGCGGTTTGCCGGCGCGCTCCTTGTTGAAGCCTCTAAGCAGGTCTTCGCCCTCCCCCGCAACGGCGCAAAAGCGCGCTCCGGCGGTATTCTGGCGCCGATCAAAGGTCTTGCCCCAAAACCGGTAAAGCCAGTCGGCGCATCAAACCGCGATTGAATCCAAGCCCAGAGCGCCCTAAAGCTGAACCTAGCAAGGGTAGGGTTCATGACGACCGAGACACAGCCAACGAAGGTAGAAGACCAAAGCGTCTCCGCACTCGACGATATTCGAGTCGAAATCGACGCCATCGATGACGAAATGCATCAATTGCTCATGCGCCGAGCGAAGTTGGTTGAACGCGTCGCGGAGACGAAGCGCTTGCCGGATGGAACGATGCCGAAGGGCGTTTATCGACCTGCCCGCGAGGCCAGCATCATCCGCCGCCTCCATGCACAAAACAAACGCCCACTGCCCTTCGACATGGTGTTCAGCTTCTGGCGTCAAATGATTGGTGCCTTTACCGCGATGCAATCTCCGGTCTCAGTCTCGGTGCAGGCGAAGGCGGGACAAGGCGATCGCCGCGATCTGTTGGGCATCACCCGCGAGCACTTTGGCGCGACCGCTGAACTCACGGCCAGAGAGTCCTTTGGCCAGGTGGCCAACGATATCCAAACGGAAAGCGCCTCGGTCGGTGTCGCGTCGGCTCAGTTTGAAGGCGAGCGCGAAGGCGCGTGGTGGACTGCATGTATGAGCAAGGACGCCTCAACGCCGCGAGTTATCGCGGCGTTGCCTTTTTGTGGAACCGACATTGCGGGCTATTGCGTCAGTCGCGCTCCCTTAGAGCCGAGTGGAAATGACGAAACACTACTCGCGATTCAGCTCGAAACAACAACGAGCAGATCCGGTATTGCCAGTGCTCTCTCCCGCGCAGGGGTTGAGGCAACGCCGCTTCACGCCGACGGCCAAAATGTCCTCATCCGCATCGCCGGGTATCATGTGGCAAAAGAGGCTCCAATGCACCGTACAGTCGCCGAGGCGCTGAAAGTTCCATTAGACTCCATCGCGGTTGTTGGCGCTTACGCAACCCCTATTCGTCTTGATGATGCGAACGAGAAACAAACATGACGCCAGAACCTAAACCCGGATTGATGCGGATCTCTCCATATGTTGGCGGAAAGTCTGAAGTCGCAGGCGCGAACCGGATTGTAAAACTATCGTCAAACGAAAACCCCAACGGTGCCAGCCCGAAAGCGGTCGAAGCTTTCCGTGCGGCGGGCGAGACGTTGGCGCTCTACCCCGATGGTGGCGCTGAAGCGCTTCGCAACGCGATTGCGAGGTCGGAAAGCTTAAACGTCGACCAGATCATGGTTGGATCGGGATCAGACGAGATCATCTCGCTCCTGTGCCTCGCGTATGCGGGCCCTGGTGACCAAGTGCTCCATTCTGCGCATGGATTCTTGATGTATGCGATCTCCGCGAAGGCGGTTGGCGCGGACCCCATCGCAGCACCCGAAAAAGACCTGCATGCGGATGTCGATGCGCTACTCGAAGCCGCGAACGAGCGGACCAAGTTGGTCTTCATCGCCAATCCGAACAATCCGACGGGTACGCTTATCGACGATGAGGAAGTTCGTCGCCTCCGCGAAGGATTACCTTCCCACGCTCTGTTGGTGATCGATTCCGCGTATGCAGAATACGTAGAACAAGACGGCTATGACCCCGGCACCGCGTTGGTAGAAGAACGCGACGACGTCATCATGACCCGGACGTTCTCAAAGATCCACGGATTGGCGGCGCTGCGCCTCGGTTGGTGCTACGGTCCGCCAAGTGTCATTGACGCCTTGCATCGCGCACGAGGTCCGTTCAACACATCTGCCCCTGCTCAAGCCGCCGGGACAGCTGCGATTCAAGATACGGCCTTCGTCAATCAGACCCGCGCTGACAACGCAATACAACGGGCACGGGTCGCCGAGGCCCTTGATGCTCTTGGCCTGACGATTACGCCATCACAAGGTAACTTCTTACTGGTCGAAACCGGCGAAGACGGCCCGCACTCGGCGGAAAAGACGGACGAGTTTCTGCAAACGCGAGGTGTTCTTATCCGTCGGATGGAAGGCTATGGCCTACCGGGGCACCTACGCATATCCATTGGCACAGCAGAAGAGAACGGCTTGCTCATCGACGCACTAAGAGATTTCCACGCATGATACCTAAGCTCGCCCTTATCGGCCTTGGACTCATCGGTTCATCCATCGGTCACGCTGCGAAACGGGCCAATTTGGTTGGTGAGATTGTCGGCTACGCCCGCTCACCCCAAACACGAGAAACCGCATTAGAGGTCGGTTTTGTTGATCGGGTCTGCGACAGCGCGACCGAGGCTGTAAAGGATGCAGATCTCGTCATCCTCTGCACGCCGGTGGGAACAATTGGCGCGATCACACACGAAATCGCGCCTTTCCTAAAGCCCGGCGCAATATTGTCAGACGTTGGCTCGGTCAAAGCCTCCGTTATTGAGCAAGCTAAACCACATCTGCCCGACGGTATTCATCTCGTCCCGGCTCATCCCGTTGCTGGGACCGAAGAGTCGGGACCAAGCGCTGGCTTTGCCGAGTTGTTTGATAACCGTTGGTGCATCCTGACCCCCCTTCCCGACAGCGATCCCGCTGCCGTCAAAATGGTTGGAGATTTCTGGAAAGCGCTTGGCTCGAACGTAGAATTGATGGAACCTGAACACCACGACCGTGTTCTGGCCGTGACCTCTCATATCCCGCACTTGATCGCGTACACGATCTGCGGAACCGCGAGCGAGTTGGAGACGGTCACCGGTTCCGAAGTAATCAAATTTTGTGCCGCCGGTTTCCGCGATTTCACCCGTATCGCGGCGTCTGATCCGACGATGTGGCGCGATATCTTCTTGCACAATAAAGACGCCTCACTCGAAGTTTTGGGTCGCCTAACCGAAGATATCTTCGCACTGCAACGCGCCATTCGTAAAGGCGACGGGGAGATGTTGTTCGATCAGTTCACCCGCACCCGAGCCATCCGACGCGGCATTGTCGAAGCCGGTCAGGACACTGATGCACCAAACTTCGGGCGCGGAAAAAAGTCTGATGACTAAGCGCGATGCGACCTCGAAAATCGTTCGGGTCGCGGCTGTGCAATTCGAGATGCAAACGCTGACAGACATCGAGCCGTTCTATACCCGTATCGACGAGTTCACTCGCATCGCCGCCGATTATGGCTGTGCATTTGTGGCCTTCCCTGAGTGGTTCACGTTGCCGCTGCTAAGCATCGGCGAACGTTTGGAACCAATGGAGGCAATGGACGCTCTCGTAGGGCATCTTGCGGACTTCAAGAACCGCCTTAACGCGATGGCACAGCAACACAAGATCACGATCATCGGCGGTTCAACGGCAGAGCGTACGGAAGTGGGCCTGCACAACACCTGCTTCATCTTTCTTCCCGATGGAACCATCCATCGACAACCAAAGATTCACCCGAC
>CAZXMX010000167.1:0-7714 GCA_964641645.1 uncultured Neomegalonema sp. | reverse complement strand
TTTAGATCGGGAGGTTTTTGGCCCGATCCTGCATATCGCACGCTTTGATGCCGAAGAGATTGATGACGTTGTCGACGCGATCAATCATCGCGAATACGGCCTGACCTTTGGCCTTCACACACGCATCGACGGCAGAGTGCAACAGGTCATCGACCGGGCCTCGACAGGCAACATGTACATCAACCGAAATCAGATTGGTGCGGTCGTCGGCTCGCAGCCTTTTGGTGGTGAGGGTTTGTCGGGAACTGGTCCAAAGGCAGGTGGTCCGCACTATCTGTCCCGCTTTAGAAAGCGCGAGGCACCACCCGTCGAGGCTCCATCAGCGCAGCCCGTTGAACGAGAAGCGCTCGCGAATGCCCTCGCGTCGCTGGATGGTCGTGACTGGTCAGAACGGCTTGATCGCATTGGCACGTTACGGCGAGCGCTTCGCGGCGCGGCCCCTGAAGCGATGGCCGCGGCAGCGGCGTTGGAGCAAGGCCCGATTGATCTTCCCGGACCGACGGGCGAGTCCAATCGCTGGAGCCTCGCGCCGCGCGGCGTCACTCTATGTCTTGGTCCAACGGCTGAGCGCGCGTTGGATCAAGCGGTCCAAGCGCTGGCAACCGGCAATGCTGTCGTGGCGGTGTCACCGGATTCCCGGCAAATGTTCGCCCCCTTATTCAACGATGACTTTCCTGTGGTCGTGTTGAATGGTCGGGTCGACCCCATGGCATTGGCGTCCCTCGCGGTTGACTGCGTCGCCAGTGCAGGAGGCGATTTGCCCACCTTGAGAAAGGCGCTCGCAGCACGCGACGGAGCTATCATTCCCTTGGTCACTGACGCGCTCTCACCGTCAGCTTACACGCACGAACGCGCTGTTTGTATCGACACCACGGCATCGGGAGGCAATGCGGACTTGCTGGCTAAGGTTGGCGGAGAAGACGTGAGCGCGGCCTAAAGGGTGATGACCAAGCCTTCTCGGGCGAAAGTTGTTTTTCGAGCAATCGCCTGCGCTTGACGTTCCATTGCAATCAGCTCTGCGTCGGTTCGCTCTGGCATGTGGTGAGTCATCATCATGCGAATCGCGCCGACTTTTTCACCGACCTTGAGGCCTTGATTCCAAGTCGAATGGCCCCAACCGCGCCGCGTTTTAATTTCTTCCTCGGTATAGGATGCATCCCAAACCAGCATGTCGGCGAACCGCGCATAATACGCGACCTGCGCATCGATGGATGGATTTCCATACTCATGATCTGACGCGATAACGACGACGCGTCCGGCAGAGTTCACCCGCCATCCGCAGGCGCCGTCAGGATGGTGCAGAGGAAAAGCGCGGGCCATGCTGTCTGGGCCAAGCGCAACCCTTGCCCCAGCTTCGGGAACACGGATTTCCAAAGTGTTCCAGACCGTTGTGTCAATTGGAAAGATTGGGGGAGCCAACCCCCGAGATAGCGCACCGCGTAACGTTTCGGGATCCGGATAAACTGAATTCCAGAGGCGAACTTTAGTTTGCCCGGACATCAGAGGCGCGAAGAATGGCAAGCCGCAAATGTGATCGATGTGCAAGTGCGTCAGCAACAGGTCTATTTCTTTGGGGGGGCCTTCCCTCCGGGTCATCAACTCCTCACCAAGGGCCCGAAGGCCTGATCCGGCATCAACGATCAGAAATCGCCCATCCGTCTCGATTGAGAAGCAAGTCGTGTCGCCACCGAAGTCGTTGTGATCTGCGCCACCGGCAAAAATCGACCCGCGTGATCCCCACACCCGAAATACAATATCAGGCATGGTACTCACGGCTGAAACACACAGCGACCGTCGTCGTAGGAATCGCGCAAAGTCGATTCGCTCGATGCCGTCATCGTCATGGACCCCCGCCCACTATTCTTCCAATCCCCGCCGCCAGTATAGTCCACGAGATGCATACCGCCAAACATTCTCAACTTGTTAGGGTTACTAAGGAATTTACACGGATCGACGGAAGGCCCCGAGGCCAACAAGCACGGTAAATAGAACGACTTCGAAGATTGATTCGTTCAGGACGGGGCCAGATGGGAACCCCTCGGTGCTCAACCCGACAATTCGAGCGATAATCAGGCCGCCCGTGACGGTCGCCAGAACCATCGCGGCATCGCGTGGGCGCTTGCTGACCAGATCGAGCAAAAGCACGGCAGCCCCGGTTCCCACCATTAATCCCCCAAAGATCGCGCGAATTTCCGAAATCGCCATCGGCGCGTTCAGAGTGATCGGATAAAGCTCTTGAACCGCTTCAGGTTGTACCATCAACCATACGCCGAGGCCCACAAACAGGGCGGCTACGAAGAGCGTGACGCCTCGAAGGAGGCCGTCTCGGCAGTCGGACATGAATCTCTCCGTACATCGTAAAGGGGCGCGCAAGCCCAACAGATATTCACGCCATTTAGGGTTTATCAAGTGAAGGTGAGGTATAACCGTTTCACGCTCGCAATCTATAGCGCAGGTGAGAGAGAATCGATGTTCGGCAAACGTGAGACAGCGAAATTCGACCCAAGCGAATTCCGGGTTCATGATCGGCACCTCGTAAAGGGGTTGAAAGTCTATGTCGATGATCAAGAAGTTGAAATTCTTGATTATTCAGATGGCGGTATGCGCGTAAAGTCACTCAATCCGCTGCCTCGGGTTGCGACAATCGAGATTGTCAAAGGCGAAAAAACGATCCGGAATGTTGTGGCTGTGACGGCTTGGGCGCGCGGCGGGCAGACCGGGTATGCATTCCGTTCGAAGCTCAAAGTCACGAATATCGAACCGAGCGAACGCAAGGCGATCGAACGAGAAGCGCCGATCAAGAACGAAACCGGTGGTTTTTCGGGTAACGCGTTGCGGGATCGCCTCAAGCTTTGAAACGTAAGGTGGCAACGGTGTCGCAACTCGGCAACTTGCATCCATCTTGATCCAAAAAGTTCGGTTTTCGCCTCGGGTTTCCCCCGAAAACTAACACGCTAAAAACGCGAGATGGCGTATACCGTCCGGATGCCAGTCCAACTTCATACATCTCGCGTAGACGCGACCACAGAATCGCCGGGCGCACCGCTTGTCATTGCGCACGGATTGTTGGGCCAAGGTCGGAATTTTGGCACTTTGGCACGCGGGTTCGCTGAAAAACGGACCGTGTTCAGCGTTGATATGCGCAACCATGGAGACAGTCCGTGGCACGAGCTGATGGATTATCACGCGATGGCGGATGATCTGGCGGCGGTCATCGAGACTCACGCCGACGGTAAAGCGCACCTGCTCGGTCACTCGATGGGCGGCAAGGCGGCAATGGCGATGGCGTTGAAACGGCCAGAGTTGTTGGCGTCGCTGGTCGTCGCCGATATCGCGCCGATTGCCTACGACCATGAATACCACAAAGAAATCGCAGCGATGCAGAAGGTCGGACTAGAGGGCATCAGTCGCCGAAAACAAGCCGATCAAATCTTACAAGCCACGATCCCCCAGGCATCCATGCGGGCGTTTTTGTTGCAGAACCTGAATGTAAGCGAAGGCAAGGCACGCTGGAAGCCGAACTTAAAGGTGCTGGACGCCTCCATGTCCGACATCACGGGATGGCCTACGCCAGATCGGGGTGCTCAGTTCGAAGGCCCGACTCTCTTCGTCAAAGGCGGAGACAGTACGTATGTTTTGGAAAGTCACGAACCGATGATCCGGGGTCTCTTCCCCAGCGCCGTGTTCACCAGCATCACGGGGGCCGGACACTGGCTACACGCTGAACGGCCTAAGCCGTTCTTTGAGACCGTGCATCGGTTCCTCGATCCCGTCACGCGGTGAAGCCCCCGTCTTCCGACGAGGGCTTTTAGGAACCACGCTAACCAATCACAGCACCATCATCGCGGGTCACGGCGACAACGCCCGAACGTGGCACATCGGTGACGCCGCCCGGCCATTTGCTGTCGAAGCCTTTCTCACCCGGATGCTGAATGCCGACAAACATCGTGCGACGGTCCGGCGAGAAGCTGAGACCGGTGACTTCACAAGCCAGAGGCCCGACTAAGAACCGACGGATTTCCCCAGTCTCCGTATCGGCGGCGAGCATCTGATTATTGCCCTGACCGGCGAAGTCATCTTTGTTCTTGTAGTTCCCGTCGGTCTGGATCCACAGGATGCCATTGTCGTCAAAGGCGATACCATCTGGCGAGTTGAACATATTGCCTGCGTTGACGTTCGATGAACCGGCATTGGCATCGCTGTGCACTTCGGGATTTCCGGCCAGAACGAAAATGTTCCAATCGAAGCCTTCCGCTGTGTGATCGCCGCCGTCGGGCATCCAACGCACGATCTGACCGTACTTGTTGCCTTCGCGCGGGTTCGGTCCACCAACCGGGGTTTCGTCGCCACCTTTGTTGGGTTTGATCCCCCGATTTTTGTTGTTCGTCAGGGCGACATACACCTCCGCTTTGCTCGGGTGAGAAGTAACCCATTCCGGGCGATCCATCGTCGTTGCACCCACTTTTGAACCGGCGATGCGGCTGTGCACGGCAATCTCAGCCGCCGACATGCCCGTCGTATCGGGTGTCAGAGCGCGCCATTTGCCTCGACCGCTGGCGTCAAAGCGCGCGGCGTAGAGCGTGCCTTTGTTCAGCAATTCCGAGGTATCCCCGCCAACGGCATAAACGCCGTCTGACACGAAGCGATAGACGAACTCGCCACGCTCATCGTCGCCCATATAGACGACGACGCGACCATCGCCATTGATGACGACATCAGCATTTTCGTGTTTGAAGCGGCCTAGTGCCGTCCGCTTTACCGGTGTTGAGTTCGGGTCGGACGGATCAATCTCAACGACATAGCCGGCGCGGTTTGCTTCGTTCGGTTCTTTGGCAATGTCAAAGCGGTCGTCGATTTGTGCCCAGCTATACCCCCAGTCTTTCAGACCGATGCCATAGCGCTTCTTAGCATCCGAAACCTCGATGCTGGCGTTGGAAGAACTGAAATAGCCGTTGAAGTTTTCTTCGCAGGCCAAATACGTCCCCCAAGGCGTTTCGCCGTTCGCACAGTTGTTCCATGTGCCGAGGGTTTTCGCGCCGCTTGGATCGGCGTTGGTTTTGACGAAATCGCTGCCAGCCGCTGGGCCTTCGATCGTCATCACAGTTTGCGGCGTGATGCGACGGTTATACGGGCTGTCCTTGACCGGCGCCCACTTGCCGTCTTTCTTCGCCAGCTCAACAACCGTAACGCCGTGTGCGAGCATGCCCTTCAGGACATCATCGTCGGTTTCAGGCAGTTTCGACTCGCGGTGCGCATTGGCAATATCGCGGTTCGTGTATTCTTGGTTGATGACAAGAACCGTCCGGCCATCAATTGAGAAAACGGTCATGCCGTCATTGTTGTCGCCGAAAGCCATTTTTTGTTGCTCGGCGGTGCCGCGCACGGCCCAGTCGAACGCAGGGGAGTCAGACCAAAGGCCGTCACCCCAATTGACAACCGTCTGAGCGCTAAAGCCGGGTGGGACGGTGATTGTATCTGCCGAGGTTGCCGAGACGGCCTCGAAACCGAAACGACTGGCTGCTTTGGCGCCGGTACCGAAACCGGCAGTGCCGGTGACAAAGGTGGCCGTTCCCATGGCCACGACGCTCAGAAATCCACGGCGAGAGATTGCGCTCTCAACGATGGCGTCGAAGTCATTTTCTTCAGGACGTGGGTGTTCGATTTCATCGAAATCATCAAAGGATGGTGCGTCATCGAAGTCTTTCATTACGAGGGTCCTCCTGATTGAAGCTTTCGTCTAATCCGCTGATATGACGTTTTTATCTCATGTCCCGCCCGCGCGACGAACCAGCCAGACGGGATCGCGAATCATAGAATACGCCTATTGCGGGTATTCAGGTAGCCGATTTGCGGTCGCATCACGCCGCCGACCTAGGAAACCGATCACATGACAAGCTGAAAGCGGGCGGCTATACCCTCGTCAAAACCACAATACGTACAGGCCCGACCCATGCATGACATTCGTCTGATCCGCGACGATCCCGCCGCCTTCGATGCCGCGCTTGCGCGGCGAAAAGTCGATCCGCAATCAGCCTCTCTGCTGGCCTTGGACGAAAAACGCCGTGCGCTCGTCACACAGTCCGAGACTCTGTTGGCCGAGCGCAATGCCGCGTCAAAACAGGTCGGTGCCGCCAAGGCGAGCGGCGATGAAGCGGAATTCGAACGCCTGCGTGCGCTCGTTTCTGACAGCAAAGAAAAGATCGCAGCGTTAGAGACCGAAACTGCTGAAGCGGATACGGCCCTGCGCGATGCTTTGATGGAAGTGCCGAACCTGCCGCGCGAAGACATTCCCGATGGCGCGGACGAAGCCGACAATGTTGAGGACAAAAAGTGGGGCACGCCGCCTGCGCTAGGGTTCGAGCCGAAACAGCACTTCGATCTTGGCGAAGCGATGGGCTGCATGGATTTCGAGGCCGCCGCGAAACTTTCCGGTGCGCGTTTTATGTTGCTGTCGGGGGCATTGGCGCGTCTGCACCGGGCGCTCGCGCAATTTATGCTCGATACCCATGCCGATAAAAATGACCTGACCGAAGTCTGGACTCCGGTTCTGGTCCGCGATGAGGCGATGCTTGGCACCGGGCAATTGCCGAAGTTTGCCGAGGACAGCTATCGCACCACGAATGGCTGGTGGTTGATCCCAACCGCCGAGGTCACGCTGACGAATATCGTTTCCGGCGCGATTGTCGAGGAAAGCTATTTACCGCGTCGTTACATGGCGCACACTCAATGCTTCCGCTCTGAAGCAGGCAGCGCAGGTAAAGACACGCGCGGCATGTTGCGCCAGCACCAATTCGAAAAAGTCGAGATGGTCACGATCTGCAAACCGGACGAGTCCGACGCTGAGCTAGAACGGATGCGCGGCTGTGCCGAAGGTATCCTGGAGGCGCTTGGTCTTGCCTATCGCACAGTGGTTCTCTGTACCGGCGATATGGGCTTTGGCGCGCGCAAGACGTATGACATCGAAGTGTGGATGCCGGGGCAAGATACCTACCGCGAGATTTCAAGCTGTTCGACCTGTGGTGATTTTCAGTCCCGCCGCATGAACGCGCGCTGGCGTCCCGACGCGACGGATGGCGGCAAGGGCAAGCCGGAATACGTGCACACGCTCAACGGTTCGGGCCTTGCGGTCGGTCGTTGCTTGATCGCGGTGATGGAAAACGGCCAACGCGAAGACGGCTCAATTGCCATTCCCGACGTGCTGCAAAAGTACATGGGCGGCGGAAGCGTGATCGGCGCGGATGGGGTGGTGGGTTGAGCCACTTGCTCAGGCGCAAATCTAGTGAAGTTGGCGGCTAGCCTTCACCGCCCTCTTCCGGTTCGTTATCCAAGTCTTGCGCGACATGCGGGTCGGAGAACATGCGGCGGGTGTCGTCCATGCGATCAAAGCTGCGGTCCAGTTCGAAGTTTAGCTTCGGAGCGAACTTGAGCGTGAGGCCGTTCATGACCTGATGGCGTAGAGGTTTGGAGTGAACGCGCAGGGCTTTGAGCACGGCAGTTTCGTCTATGCCACCGAGCACAGAAATATACGCCGTTACAGATTTCAGGTCTGGCGAGGGTTGCGCCTCGCTGACGATGATCGATGCGCCCGCGAGTGCCGGGTCGTGCAACTCTCCGCGCATCAAAATATCAGTCAATTGCCGCCGGACCAGCTCGCCGACGCGCAATTGGCGCTGACTGGGACCGCGCGATGATGTGTGCGCTCGACGCGACATGT
>CAZXMX010000166.1:0-7779 GCA_964641645.1 uncultured Neomegalonema sp. | reverse complement strand
ATCGTCCGTATGCGAACAAAAGGAGTTGACTTGAGTTCGTACATCGAACACTAAAAGAACATCTTAGGAATATAACGCAGGATGTTGAAATGGCTGATAAGTCTGGAACCGCTCATCAAGGCAAAACGGCGCGTCAATCGGCCCGGCCCTCGATTTCTGCTGGCGGCATGGTCACAGCCGCGCTGATCTTTGCCATGCTGCTGCCCGTCGCGCATGGCGTGGCTCGCGTTCAAGAGGGTGGCGTTGTCGACCGCGCCATCCATATGGACGCCGAGGCGTATAAGCCTCTGAATTATATAGAACAAAATGCGAATATTCCGCCGCGCCCCGCTTATGGCGAGCGGCTGGAGACGCTGTCCGAACAGGTTTTTGCGGTTGTTCCCCGGGTCAATCCGCTCCCGCGTGCGAAACCTTTACAGTGGCGCGCTCGCCGTACCGACGTGTTGCGGGCAACGGCGGCGGATATTGCCACGCGAGAAGGGGTGCCACCCGAGCTGTTCTTAGCGCTCGTTCATGCAGAAAGTTCTTTCAATCCCAAAGCGTTATCGCGGGTTGGTGCGATTGGATTGACGCAGTTGATGCCTGCCACAGCAAAAGAGTTGGGCGTCAATCCGCATGATCCGGTGCAAAATTTGGTGGGTGGCGCACGCTATCTGCGGTGGCAGTTCGAGCGGTTCGGGTCGTGGAAGCTCGCTCTAGCGGCCTATAATGCCGGACCCACGCGGGTCGCCCGCTTGGGTCGCATACCGAACATAACCGAAACGAAGAATTATGTGAGTAAAATCATCACGATGGCTTCACTCTGAGCACACGGGTCAGACGCTCCACCTGACCCCAAAGTACGCGCCCGAGCCTCGTTGGCTCGGGCGCGTGCCGTTAGATTAAAAGTCTTTTGCGCGATACGTCTCATGGCACCCTTTGCAGGATGCTCCGAGTCCACCGATATCCGCGCGCAATGCATCAAGGCCTCCGCCAGCAGAGCCAGCGAGTTTTGCAGTGGCGTCACCAAATGCCTTCGATTTTTCCCCAATGGCCGGGAAGGTCGTCCAGATATTTGCGAGCGCTCGCGTTTTTCCTGGACGGTCCGTTTTACTCGATCCGGGAACCCAAAGGCTGCTGCTGTTCAGCTTGGCGAGGGCATCCAAATTCGCAGCATGCGCGGACGCCTGATCCGCATCATAAGCGATGTCGCCTTTCGCCATCCCAAACAGAACGCCGGCATTGTGTTTGACCAACTGGAAATAGCCCTGGCGGGCTTTGATCGTGTCATCGATATTGTCGGCAAACGCAGGCACAGCCAACGTTGTTGCAAGGCATCCAGCGGCGAGAACGATGCGGGTTTTCATTTGATTTCCTCCGACGAGTTTTTCTGATGAGCGGTTGCAGTCAAGGTGTCGCAATTTTGGCGACAGTCAAGTCAGTGCGGGTCAAGTGTTAGTGACAGGGCGCAGTGTACCCGCCTGCTGTGAGCGGCACTTCAACGCTTAACGGAGGGGGGTGAATTTGCCGTTTGAAATAGCTACACCTTTTTTGATGTAGGCACCGCCGTCCCGAGGAATACTAATCCCGATGAATACACCAGCTCATGTCATTCTTGCGGTTGCCGCTCAGGGAAAACCTGCCTCAAGAGGACGCAATACAGCCCTGATCATCGGCGCGCTGTTCCCAGACCTGATGATGTTTGTCATGGTTGCTTGGGAGAAGTGGATCAACGGCCTCAGCGTCGAGATGATCTTTCGCGAAGCCTACTTTTCGGAGTTTTGGCAGGAGATTTTCGCGATCAATAACTCCGCGCCCGTCTTCGCTGTATTGTTTCTCGTGGGTTTGGCCTTTCGAGTCGAATGGCTATGGGCATTTGGTTTAGCGGCATTGCTTCATGTCATCTGTGATCTGCCGTTGCATTACGATGATGGTCACCCGCACTTTTGGCCTTTCACGGATTGGATCTTCGTCAGTCCGGTTAGTTATTGGGATCCTCGCCATCATGGTGTTGCTGCTGGGTTTGCCGAGGCGGGTCTTTCTGTGGCGCTTGCGGTCATATTGCTGCGCCGGTTTAAGGGCGCTATGGCCCGCATCGCGATCCTCGTGGGACTGGTCATTGAGTTGATCTTTTCTGTCGGAGGACATTTGATTTATGGTTGAGGACTTTCTGAGTGATTGCCGTTAGACATCAGGATTTATTGACGAAAGTCGTTCAAGCTCTGTTTTTTGCAGCTCTGATCGTCGTGGTTCTAGGGACCATTGCGCCCGGTTCATCGATCCCGACGCCGGTGGTCTGGAACGACAAAATATTGCACTTTGTCGGTTACTTTGGCCTTGGGCTGTTGGGGGGAACAGGATGGCCTGATCTTAGAGTGGCGTTGTTGTTCTGGATGCCTCTCTTCGGAATGGCGTTGGAACTCTTGCAGGGTGTTTTTATCCCGTGGCGCAGCTTTGAATGGTTTGACGGACTTGCCAATGTTATCGGAGCCATCGCAGGCATCGGAGCGTCATATCTTGCGCGGCGAATTTTGTTTCTTGCCCCTTGACGTTGCGCGAGCGGGTCCTTCGTATGCCGCAAAACGAATAGGGCTTTTCCGATGAAGATTCTCGTTCTCCAACATGCGACCTGTGAGCATCCCGGCATCTTCCGTGATTTCCTGAAGGAAGATGGTCACGAATGGCACCCCGTTGAACTGGATCTGGGAGAGACCGCGCCCCCTTTGGATGGCTTTGATGCGCTCTGGGTCATGGGCGGGCCGATGGACGTTTGGCAAGAAGACGAGCATCCGTGGCTGAAAGAAGAAAAGCGCCTGATCCAAGAGGCGGTTCAGGAACGCGGCATGCCCTTTATGGGGCTGTGCCTCGGGCATCAACTGCTGGCCGAAGCGCTGGGCGGTGCAACGGGCCCCTCGCAAACGCCAGAAATCGGCGTCTTGGAAGTGATGCAAACGGAAGAGGGCGCGCAGAGCGTGATCTTGGACGGTTTGCCGATGGTGCTTGAGTGCCTGCAATGGCACTCCGCTGAGGTCACCGCGCTGCCCGAAGGGGCGAAGGTTTTGATGACGTCCGAGGCGTGTGCTGTGCAAGCCATGTCGTGGGGGCCACGCGCCTTTTCGGCTCAGTTTCACATCGAGATCGAACCCGATACCGTTGATAATTGGGCCCAAATTCCAGAATACCACGACGCATTGGTCAATGCTTTAGGGGCCGAAGGTGCGAAAAAGCTCAAGGCTGATTGCGATGCCCGCATGACGGATTTTGCGAAGCACGCGGAGCGCTTGTATATCAACTGGCTCCAGACGACGGCGCGGGTCTGAGTTCAGCTTACGTTTGCGCCGCTTTCATGAGCGAGTCTCGCGCAGCCGAGAGATGATCTTTCATGGCCTGAGCCGCGCGTTCAGGCTCGCGGTCCCGGATCGCATCGAAGATGGCGCGGTGCTCGCGATTGTAACCCTCAATCATCGAGTCGCTCAGCGTGAGATACCGCATCTGCGCCCATTGCGAATGGGTCCGCACATCGGAAACTTTTTGCATCATGAAAACTAAAAGCGGATTGCGTGTTGTTTCCGCAAGCAAGAAGTGAAACGCCTCATCCGCTTCGGAGAAAGCGTTCGCATCGCCGCCCCATTTCTCCATCTGGTGGAGTGTTTGCTCAATCCTCAAAAGATCACGGCCCGTCGCATGCAAAACGACGAGGCGGCAGATGTGAGGTTCAAGCGCAAAGCGCGCATCCACGAGTTCTAACGGGCGGGTCGCTTCTGTGACCTTCGGGAGGCCGTCATCATTGTAGGTGACGTATGTTCCGCTACCAGCGCGGCGCTCGACATAGGCCATTTCTTCCAACTGGCGCAGTGCTTCACGCAAGGTGCCGCGCGCTACGCCAAAGGCATCAGACAGGTCGCGCTCTGCTGGAAGGCGTTCATTCGGAAGATATTTGGAGTCAGCAATATCCCGCCGTAAGGCAGCAACGACCTCCGCAGCGTTTCGTTTCTTGCCCGTCGACTCCATCATGCGATTCCCAGTTAAAACTGGAGTGACTGTGCCAAATGTGAACCAAAATTGCAAATTGGTTGCGCAATGATTAATAATCGGTCTAAATCAGCCTTAATTTGGATGCGTCGACTCGAATCGTCGCCGAAAATCAGTCCAATTACGGACCAAGGGGAGAAGACACAGTGGCGAGAGCACCTGCCAAGAAAAAGCCGGCTGCGAAAAAGCGCAGCAACCGCCCTCACATGGACCTTGATGATTTCGTCAATGCGTCAGGACGCGCCGCGAAGGTCAAAGAAGTTCGGAAGATGATCGACAAGATGGGGATCGAGTATCTCTATCTGCAATTCGTCTCTGTGACTGGCAAGATTATGGGCAAGGGCATCCCGGCAGATCACTGGGAGACTGTTGCTGAGAAGGGCTTCCAGCTCGTCTACGGCGCGACGATGAACTTGTTCCTGAACCGCGCGGGCGATTATCTCGGGTACGGTCCTGAGGCTGCGGAACTGGTTGGTATCCCCGAGCCAGAAACGTTCATGCAGCTTCCTTGGGCACCGAAAATCGGTCGCTTCTACTGCACGCTTTTCCGTAACCGTGAAGAGCGCGAGAATCCGGGCGGGTATCTAACGTCCGATTGTCGCGGCAACCTTCGCCGCATGCACGACGACTTCCAAAAGAAGCACAAGCGCCAGCTTCGCATCGGTACTGAGCCGGAAATGATGTGGCTCAAGTTCGATGAGAACGGCAAGCCGGGTGACGGCTATTCCAAACCGTACTGCTATCACATCGACCAGTTCGAAAGCCTTCGCCCTGTAACGCTCAAAGTGATCGAGTATTGCCGGAAGATGGGCCTCGATATGATCCAAGGCGATCACGAGGATGCACCGGGTCAACTTGAGTTGAACTGGATGTATGATGACGTCCTAAGAAACGCCGACCGTCTGACAACGTACCGTCAAATTTGTGCGCAGGTCGCGCGCGAGTTTGGCATCTTCGCGTGCTTCATGACTAAGCCGTTCATGGGCGTGTCGGCAAACGGGTGTCACCACAACATGTCCCTATGGACGGGTGGTAAAGACGAGTTCGTCCCGGTCGGCAACGATCCGAAAAACCTTCCCGGCATGAAAGACAACTACATGTATGTGAAGGGTGGTGGAAACACCTTCATGCCGGATGATGATGATCCGCAGATGCCGGGCAAAGATGGTCTCGAAGCCATCGGCGGCGTCGTGCATCACCTGCAAGCGTTGACGTCGGTTGGCTGTTCGACCGTGAACTCGTATCGCCGTCTTTGGGATACAGGTTTCTGGGCGCCGGTCTTCGCAGACTGGGGTTTCCAAAACCGCACCACAGGTTTGCGCGTTTCGGCGCCGGGTCGCTTTGAGTATCGTTCGGTAGACTCAATGGTGAACCCATACATCATGGGTACGACGCTGTTGGCTGCGATGGACGATGGTATCGACAATCAACTCGATCCGGGCGAGCCCGAAGAGCGCAACATCTATGAGGCCATTAAAGAGGGCAAGGACGTCAAGAAACTGCCAATGACTCTCGGCGAAGCGCTTCAACATCTCGAAAATGATGAAGTGGTTCAGCGCGGGATGCCGGGCGAAATGTATCGTCTCTATCACGAATACAAGACCGACGAATACGAGCGTTCGATGGCGACCGTCACGGAACTCGACAAAGAAATGTACATGGAGTGCCTCCCCTAAAAACGGGCGGCAACTAATCGCAAAACGGCGGGGTTTTCCCCGCCGAACAGGAAACGTGCGGCCAATTGTAGGTCGCGACTTAGGAGGTTCAGCCAATGTGCGGCATTGCCGGACTCATACATCGGGGAAAAAGCTCGGGCGTCGGCTCTGAGATGACATCGATGCTCACCGCGCTTAAGCACCGCGGTCCAGACTCGACAGGCTTTGCCATTTATGGCGAGCCGAACGCAGGCGATTATGTGATGCGTTTCAAAGTCGCTGAGCAGGAAGACATGGCTTCCGGCTACGACATGGGTGACAAGATTGCGTCTCGCATCGCCGAGGTCGAAAAGCGCCTCGGTGAGCATAAGGCGACGATCAAGTCGAAAGACGAAGCGACGCCCTATGCGATGCGCTACGTTATCTCGCATGATGGCGATACAGAAGCGATGGCTCGGTACATCGAGGATGTCGAAGGCACAGAAATCCTCAGCATGGGCAACGCGCTTGAGCTGATTAAAGACCTCGGCGATGCCAACGTCGTTGCGGATCAATATGGCTTGCGCGACTTCAAAGGAACGCACGGCATCGGTCACACGCGGATGGCCACCGAGTCCGATGTTGATATCCGCTCGGCCCACCCATACTGGGCTTTCCCATACAACGATGTTGCCGTTGTTCATAATGGCCAGATCACGAACTACTGGTTGAAGCGTCGCCAGATGGAGAAAAAGGGACATCGCTTCATGTCCTCATGCGACTCCGAATTGCTCGCAGTTTACACGGCAGACAACCTTGCGAACGGCGCGACGCTGGAAGACAGCCTGAAATCCTCGATCGAGGAAATCGACGGCGTGTTCACCTATCTGGTCGCGACGAAAGACAGCCTTGGGATGGCGAAGGACACGATGGCGGCCAAGCCGCTCGTTCTTTACGAATCCGATGACATGATCGCGATGGCTTCTGAAGAAGTCGCCATTCGCGCAATCTTACCCCAAGAGATCGACACCTACGATCCCTATGACGAGGAGATCCGCGTATGGAAAGCATGAGCGTAATGGCCTCGGACATGGGGTATGATCCCCGTGATGGCAAAAACCGAGACGAGATAGAGGGCACGACGCAAGACGATCGTGCGCGCGATCTCGGCATGATGTCAGAGCAACTCAAGAACCGCTCCATGGAGGTGTTCTTTGAGGTCGGCGAGGATGAAAACCTTACCTATCCGTGGGCACCGGATGTCGACTTCAACAAGCGGACTGAACTCGATTGCGAGGGCAAGACCACGACGGAAGTCAACAAGGACATCAACAGCCTGATGGAAGAGGGCTACGGCACCATCGTTTTGCAAAACCCTCGCGGGATGCACTCGGTCGGCGTCGGCATTCTGAGCCGTCTGAACCTGATCGTTGAAGGGTCCATTGGTTACTTTGGCGTAGGCCTAATCGACGGGCCGAACGTGCGGATTAATGGCCGCGTCGGGTGGTCATGCGCTGAGAACATGATGTCCGGAACCGTTCTAATCGAGAAGAATGCGGGTTCGACTTTCGGCGCAGCGATGCGCGGCGGCGATCTGGTTTGCCGTGGCTCGGTTGGCTCACGGACGGGCATCGACCAAAAGGGCGGTACGATCATCGTAGGCGGTGATACCGGCGCGTTCTCAGGGTTCATGATGCAGCGCGGGCGCATGGTTGTTTGCGGCAATGCCGGCAAGAACCTTGGCGACTCGATGTATGACGGCACGATCTATGTTGGCGGTGAGGTCAAGGATTACGGGGTTGATGCAATCCCGGCGGAACTGACCGATCTCGACAAAGCGTGGCTGACCCGCAAGCTGACCCAATACGATCTGATGCCGGAAAAGGGCGTCGATCACTTCACCAAGATCGTCGCGGGTAAGCAGCTCTGGAACTACGACAACCTAGAGCCAAACGAGAAAAAACTCATTCTGTAAGGAGGCCAAGATGGCAGACGGAGATACCCCGGCGCATCTGGCGCCAGCGCGACCAAAGCGCGATACGAACCGCCTTGGGGACAGTTTCATCTTTCCCCCAAAGGTTATGGACGACATCCATATCAAGTCCGAACTCGGACGGTATCGGATGCGCGGCTT
>CAZXMX010000165.1:0-7803 GCA_964641645.1 uncultured Neomegalonema sp. | reverse complement strand
ATGACCCTCAAGTCCCACTTGGAAAGCGAGAGGATATCGCCGAACAGATATGCTTCCAAATCCAGTGGGCGTCCTGGCACCAGCGAAACGGCGACCAGCCCGATCGCCAGCGCTGAATGCGCGGCAACCCCGAGAAGCGTATCCATCGCCAGCCCGCTTTCTCTTCGAGCAGCGACCAAGACCGCCATCGCAAGCGCCGCGATCAAGACGCCAAGAAAAATCGGCAAATTGCTGAGCAAAGCAATCGCGACTCCTAATATGGCAGCATGGGCGGTGGCATCGCCAAAGTAAGCCATCCGTCGCCATACGACGAAACAACCAAGGGGTCCGGCGGCCAGCGCCACGCCCATCCCGGCGGCGAGCGCATAGAGCAAAAACTCGTCGAAGATCATTTGCTGTGCCGGCAGGCGGCACAAACGCCTTCGACTTCGATGACCATTTGTTCGGCGGCAAAGCCCGACGTTTCGGCAGCGCGCAGGACATCGGCCTCGGCCCCGGCGCATTGTACTTCGGCGACGGTGTGGCAGAGCTTGCAAAAGAAGAACCCGGCTCGATCGCACGCCCCGGGCTGCGCGCAGGCGACGTAGGCGTTCATCTTCTCGATCCGGTGCGCAAGACCATGCTCGACCAGATAATCCAAAGCGCGATAGGCGGTCGGCGGTTGCGGCTTGCCCGCGTCATCCCCCAAACGCTCCAAAATCTCGTAAGCTCCGAGGGAGCGGTGTTGTTCGAGTAAAATCTCCAGAACCCGCCGCCGCCACTTCGTTAATCGCAGATTCTCGGCACGATCCATCGCGGCCCGCTGACAGGTACGGTGGTCATGATTTTCAAAGGCGAGAGGAGGACGTGTGCTCATGGTTTGAATGTAACACTATAACAGTTTTGCGCGATAGCCCCCTAAACGGCCAGCCCGAAGCTTGCAATATGAAAACATGCCGAGGCGTTTGAAACTCTGTTCGCATGACCCGTCAGTCGGCTGCGTGGAGCGGAAACCGAGACAAAAAGGCCCCGGCACAGAGGCCGGGGCAAGGTCTAGGGAGGAGGAGGGGAGCGAAGCGTCGGAGGCGTTACTTTTTGAAGCCAAAGAATTTGAACAGGCTGAAATTGCTGTCGTAGTGGCCTTTGTGGCCAAAGCTGTGATGGCCGAAATGTCCATGACCGAAGCCGCGATGGCCAAAGCCCTTGTGACCGAAACCTCGATGTCCAAAGCCCCGACGTCCGAATCCGCGCCCGCCACGGAAGCCACGCCCACCGCGAAAGCCACGATGGCCTTTCTTGAAACCTTTGACCGTGTGGAGCAGATCGCTGCGATCGGCTTGGGCATCCGCGAGGGTGACAACAGCAGCCGAAGGCACGAGATTGATCGGAGCCGCTTGGGCGGTCTGCGCCGTGCCAGCAGCAGCAAAGCCAAGGACGAGTGTCGCAGCGAGGATGGAGATTTTCATGACGATTTCCTTTTGGCTGATGTTCATTGTGTTTCCTTGCCAATGAACATGACGTGCGCGTCACCTAAATGGAAATATCGTTTGGCTTTTGGTTCAATAGCTCACGGCTATCGTCCGTTTTTCCGTGCGAGCGCCTGAAATTAAGAAGCCCGCACCAGCGGCATCGTTGAACAGCGGAAAGAGCCCAGTAGCGCATTGGGTTCGGAGTAATCGACACGCTCAACGCGCAACCCTGTCGCCTCGACCTCGGCGATCAGACGTTCGAAACCGGAGTGCATCACGACGAGCTCTGGGTTAATGGTGAGGCAGTTTGTGCCCATCGCCTGTGCTTCGGTCTCGGATACTTCGATCAGCGTGAAACGACGTTTCAGCATCGCCAGATCATCCGGCTTAAAATCTCCCGGATGGGTCAATAACCTCCGGCCCGGTAGAATGTTCATGCGGCAATCGAGGTGCATGACTTCAGGACCGAGATAAATCGGCACGATCTCAACATCCACATGAGCAGCCAACTCGGCGATGCCTTCGGGTGTGCTGCGGGTTCCAAGACCGACAAAAACGGTATCGCCATCGACCAAGACATCGCCGCCTTCGATCCGGGCCTTGATCTCTGTCATCTTTAGGTCTGGCAATGCCCGATGCACGACCTCGATCTCGCCGGTGCGGTCTGGCAAGGTACGTTCCCGCGAATAAAACAGGGTGTCACCGACCACGAAACCAACGTCGCGTGTGTATAACTGCCAAGGGTTCTCGGCGGAGTGAGGCAAAGAGTGCAACCGCACGCCCTCGCGGTTCATGATTTTGAAGAATTGTTCCTGCTGTTCAACCAATCGGACTTGATCCCAAGGCAACATCGGGAAATTTTCGTGCTCGCGGTGTTCTGAAAAATAGCCCTTAAACGGCGGAACAGCAGTACCGAGGCAGACGCATACATCCGTCAGCGCCGAGGTTTCATTTTCGATTTTCAATCGCATTAGATGCACGCTAACAGTTGATCATGCGAATGATCAACTCGCGTGACCTATTTACTCGCTACCACGCATCATGTGACCTCAAACCAAGTGCCCATCCCGCCTGCTTGGTGCTCAAACATATGGCAATGCAGCATCCAGCGCCCCGGATTGTCAGCAATGAAGGCGACTTCTTTCGTTTCGCGCGGGCCGAGTAAGATCGTGTCCCGCCACGGGGCGCGATTCGCCACCTCGCGGAAATGGTGGCCGTGGAAATGCATGGCGTGGGGCCAGCGGCCTTCGTTGACCAATTTGACGACCGCTGTCTGTCCGCGTGCTGCTGTGAATAAGGGTTCGATGGGCATCCCGGCCACGCCGTTCAGCGCCCAAACGAGATCATGTTCGATCGCAAGCTTTCGTGCGGGCAGAACACCGACGACCGGCTCCTCTCCCCGATAAGCAGCGCCAAAACCGCCAATACGCGCATCGCTCATGCCGCCCATCGCGCCGCCACCGACCGTGAGCGTGGTTCGCACGGCTTCGTTCAGATCGAACGCGCTTGAAATCGGATTGGAGGGGAGGGCGACAGAGTCGTTGAGCGGCTTCGCGCGTGCCTCGCCTTTCACCTCAAACCCACAAGCCCGAAAGTTCTCGCGCCCGGCCAGCATCAATGCGGCCTCATCAGCGGTCACATCGGCGATCAAATCAACGCGCTGGGCGGGGGCGACGATTAACGTCCCGGCTAAAGGTTCGGGCGGTATCGGCATGCCATCATAGGCCACGATCTGAGCGCGCATCCCATCAAGCCGCAATACCAGAACGCTCGCATTGGCCACGTTCAAGATCCGTAACCGCAGGCGTTCATTGCGCTTGACGGGGTAGGTGGGTTGCGGCGCGCCATTCACGGTCGGCCAATTTCCTAATCGTCCCGCATGCGACCAGTCGCGAAGAGAACCAAAGCTCGCCTCATCGATTTGCCCGTCATCGCCCAACCGCCAATCGTCCAGCATCAAGACAATGTCGCGGTCATAGGCGGGTGGCTCGGGTTCTTCGACAATCAAAGGACCGTAAAGCCCACGCGCCATCTGCTCCCATGTCCGGTTGTGAGGGTGGTACCAAAAGGTTCCGGCATCCGGTGCGGTAAAGCGATAGTCGAATTGCGCTCCGGGTTTGACGGGGTCTTGCGTGAGGGCGGCGACACCGTCCATCGCGTTGTCGATCCGAATGCCATGCCAATGGATCGTGGTTGGTTGCTGCAAACCATTTTCGAGAGTGGCTTCGAGCACCTCGCCTTGGGCTATCCTCAACGCTGGTCCCGGCACGGTTCCATTATATCCCCAGATTGCGGTCTCTGGCACATCTTGAGGCCCGAGCCGAGCGATCCCGGATTGGGGTTTCAAGATCATCGAACTTGATTTCGCGAGTCCAAGACCGGGCAAAGCCGTCGCTGCTACGCCGCCGGCCAGCACATCTCTTCGGGTGAACATGGACGGACCCTCTTCGCTGCCAAATTGCAGGATGCCTAAAAATGCAGCATTTCTGGCGAATTACTAGTCTTCTCCGCTGTCGACTGGCGAACCTTCATGTCGCTATCGCCCCCCTGAGCGCCGAAAATCGGCGGAGCCGTCAATCCGAACGCTCTATTCTCTCGCTATCGCATCATTCCCCCGATGGGAGAGTCTCTAATGACCGACGGAACAACGACGGATGCCCCGGCACGCGCTAGACGCGGGCGCGGCGGCGGTGGCGGCGCGGATGCCCGTCGCGCGGCACGTGCCAAGCCACAGGTCATGCAGATGCCTGCGATCCAGCGCACCTTGAAGGAGTTCGAGGTTCTCGACGACGAAGCGCTGTCGATTATCGAGAATAACGCCGACAAAGTGCTGGAAGAAATTGGCATCGGCTTCAAGGACTATCCCCGCGCGCTCGATCTGTGGGAAAAAGCGGGCGCGAAAGTGGACCGGACCGAAGAGCGGGTGCGTTTTCCGCGCGGAATGCTGCGCGAGCTGATCAAGACCGCCCCCTCGCATTACACGCAACATGCCCGCAATCCAGAACGCAGCGTCCCGATTGGTGGTAAATCTACGGTGTTTGCGCCCGTATACGGCCCGCCCTTTGTTTCTGATATTGAGCAGGGTCGCCGCTATGCGACCATCGAAGACTTCAACAACTTCGTAAAGTTGGCTTACGCGAACCCGTACATGCACCATTCCGGTGGTACGGTGTGCGAGCCTTGCGATATCGCGGTGAATAAACGCCACCTCGACATGATCTATGCCCATATCAAGTACAGCGATAAGCCGTTCATGGGCTCAGTGACCGCGCCGGAGCGCGCACAAGACACCATCAACATGTGCAACCTCGTCTTTGGCGAGGAGTTCGTGCAGCAGAACACGGTTCTGACCAGTTTGATCAACTGTAACTCGCCGATGACGCTGGATGGCACGATGCTCGGCGCGCTCGATGTCTATGCGCAAAACAACCAAGCCTGCATTGTCTCGCCGTTCATTCTGGCCGGAGCCATGTCGCCGGTGACGGTGACCGGAACGCTGACGCAAGTGCTTTGCGAAGTTCTCGCGGGTGCAGGCTTTTCGCAACTGGTTCGCCCCGGTGCGCCGATCATCTTTGGCACGTTCGCGGCCAATATCTCGATGCAAACAGGCGCGCCGACCTTTGGCACGCCTGAGCCAGCGCTTGTGCTTTACGGTGCGGCCCAACTCGCGCGGCGCACAGGATTGCCGTTCCGGTCGGGCGGCGCGCTGTGTGGTTCGAAAGCCCCGGACGCCCAAGCGGCCTATGAAAGCAACGCGACGATCATCCCGGCGGTGATGGGCGGCGTGAACTTCATGCTGCACGCGGCGGGCTGGATGGAGGGCGGGCTGGTCTCGTCCTATGAGAAGTTCGTCATGGACTGCGATCAGCTCGGCATGATGCATAGCTTTGCAAAAGGTGTGGACGTCAGCGAAGAGGCGCAAGCGATGGATGCCATCGCCGAGGTGGGCCCCGGCGGTCACTTCTTGGGCTGCGATCACACCCAGAACAACTTCAAAACCGCGTTTTACCGCTCTGACGTTGCTGATAACGGTTCGTTCGAACAGTGGGAGATGGAGGGCAGCCTCGATACGGCGCAACGTGCGAATACGCTCTGGAAGAAAACCCTCGCCGATTACGAGCCCCCCGCACTTGATCCGGGCATCGACGAGTCGTTAATCGAGTACGTTGCGAAGCAAAAAGCGGCGGTTCCAGACTCGTTTACCTAATTTTAACTGTGTTTTTGACCGTCATGAAGCGGTCAAAAATGCCCACTAATCCCAGTTAAACTGAGCCTTTCGCCATGTGGCCCGTGATTTGAATGACAAATCCCGAGCGCAATTTGGCGTTTCAACTTGGCACAACTTCCGTCGGGGATGGTTTCTGACGACGGGTTAGCGAACGGTGGGACAGATGAGTAATCGCATTAAACACGGCACGGCACGCCCTAACAGGGGACTCGGTGGAGTTTACCTCGCGGCGATGTTGGCGATAACCGCTGCTCCCGTTGCCGCCCAGGATCTTTCTGAGTTTGAGGATCCTTTGGCGCAAATCCGCGCGCAGGTTCAACAGATTGAGTCTGGCGCACCTGCCGCAGGTGAAGACAAGGCGGCTTTGGCGTCGGTTGGCGGTCAAAGCGCTGCTGCCGACACCCCTGACGTCAACGATCCATTGGCGCGTATTTCTGAGCGCTTAGGCCTGCCCGTTTTGGGGTTGGTGGCTTTGGCTGGGCTCGCATTGCTGGCGATGTTGCTCGGCATCATGTGGCTTGTTACTCGCCTTCGGTCTCGCCGCCGCACATCCAAGTCCGTCGACAGCGATCTTTATGCGGTTGACAAAGGCTCACGTGATCGTCGCGACTTAGAAAGCGGTTCCATGGCAGCGCGGACGAAAAAGACTGCGCCCGAAAGCACCGAAGTCGGCAAGATCACGACGCCGAGCGCTGCGGCTGCAGCAGCGGCCATCATCAGCGATGACGTGGAGCCAGAACAGCATTCAGCCGAGTACGATCTGACTGAAATGGAACGCGCTGCCCACAGCACGACAGCCGATGCCCGTATCGCGGAGGAAGCCCCTGTCGACACCGATGCGACGGATCCATCCTCTTGGCGTCGCCCGAACTTGGATCGCCTGAAGGCTTCGATCCGCGATGATTGGCAGAGCGAGAAGGCAGAGCAGTCGGCGACAACGACAGCCGCTGCGACAACAACAGCCGCTGTTGCAGCGACGACCGCCGCCGCTGCGACGACGACAGATCGAGTTACCGATACAGCGGAAAAAGCGGTTTCGCCGCTGCACCGTGAAGCCGAAAACTTTGCCAGCCTGTTCGGCAGTGATGATCCAGCGCCAACGCGCCTCGAAGACACGGAGTCGTTCTTCGGCGGTGACGTGAGTGCGCCTGCGTCAGAAGACAGAACGATGTTTTCTGATCTGCGCTCGACCATTGAAAAGACAGCCGACGTTTCCCCGCCAGAAGCGCTGGAAAAACGCCGCGCCGATCTTCCGTCGCGCGACGATGCCCTGCGCCGGATCAAAGCCCTGCGCGAGTCGGTGAAAGCCAGCTGATAGAGGTTAGCCCTTCTCCTTGATGTTCAAGCGGCCCTCAACCGGGGCGGCTTTTTTGTGCGTTCTCCCATCAAAGAGAGCGAACCCTTATCGTAGTGACAAAGGCAGCTTCTCTAACTGCGAGAGAAACGAAGTAAGCGTGTGGGAGTGCGCTTGAGATAAGACGTGGTATTCTTTCGAGGAAAAGGCCGTTGCGCCTTTGATGATGTCTTTAAGGCCGAACGATCAGGTCGATGCCGGTTGTGTCTGTCACGATCAAGGGCATGGACGATTGCGATGAGCAGGTGATGACCGGCCCGCTCGATTTCGCGGCCCATTCTGTATCGATCCGCGCTTTGAGCGACTCGCACAAACGCACGTTCGTTGGGTCGATATTGCGGGTGCTGAACAGATCGGCAGGCGCGACAGCAAAATTAATCGAAACGCCGACGCTCGTAGAGGCAGCTTGAACCGGCATCGTCGCCTGACTCGCAAAAAAAGAGAACACGGCGCACAGTATCGCTGTCTTATCTGTTCCAACCATTTGCGATCTCCTGCCCTTACTCATCTGACAGGTGAAGCAGGAGACAGGCCAGATATGGATTTTGGGATCGATCTTGAAACTTGTTTTAATTCAAAGATATAACTCGAAAAATTGACCGATAAAATGGAGTCTATCCGGGCACGCATCATCTTGGTTCGCTCCTCTTGTTTCCATGTTCCAGATCAGCCCAAACCAATTGTCCATCTTTTGTTCTTGCATTGTCTGGAACATTGCGGATACAAAAGCGCATCAGTTCAATCGTTGCTCCCACGAAGGGCGCATGGAATAA
>CAZXMX010000164.1:0-7808 GCA_964641645.1 uncultured Neomegalonema sp. | reverse complement strand
CAAACCCGACATCGATATCATCGTCGAAGACCCGCGCTGGACGGAAGCGTTGGCCGAGGCCGAAACCTTAACGCTGCAAGCCGTGAAGGCCGCTTACGCGGCCGCCGAGTACACGCAGCCCGCATCGCTCAGCGTGCTATTGGCCGATGACAGCCGCGTCGCCGCGCTCAATCGCGATTTTCGCGGATTAGACAAACCAACGAATGTTCTATCGTTTCCAGCCCTCGAAACCCCCGCGCACCCTGATGAAACCCCTACTTTGGGCGACATAGCGCTCGCGTTTGATACCCTGTCCCGCGAGGCTCAGGATGGAAACCGGCCCCTTCGGAACCATTTTCAACACTTAATTGTTCATGCCTCGTTGCATTTGATCGGGTATACTCATGATGAAGATGAGGATGCGGAGCGCATGGAAGCCCTTGAAATCGCCGCTTTAGAAGGGCTTGGTGTTGCGAATCCGTACGAAACCACAGGTGACGAGCAACCAGCTTATGGAACGCGAGAGTCATGAACGACCCTGACAGTTCTACGTTATCGCCGCCCGATACGGGCGGCGCAGATGACGAAGGCGGACCATCGATATTCTCGCGTCTGAAATCGGCAGCAGCGGTATTGTTCGCGCGTCGGACCAAACCCAAAGACCGTTTATCGCCCAGCAGTGCTGAAAACGATGCCCAGCAGCGTGCTCTGCTCGCTAACGTTCGGAAAATGGGCGAACAGCGCGTTTCTGACGCCATGGTGCCGCGTGCCGATGTGATCGCGGTCGATGCCGACACGCCCTTCGGTGAAGTCATGGAGGTCTTCCGGACCGGTGGTCACTCGCGTCTACCTGTCTTCCGAGACACGCTCGACGATCCGCTCGGCTTCATCCACGTCAAAGATCTGTTTATGGCCTTCGGGGCGCGGACCAATGAAACCGCGCAGATCGAAAGCTTCAAGGCGACGGACCATCTGCGGCGAACCCTCACGGTCCCACCCTCGATGCCATGCGGAACCTTGCTGCAAGCCATGCAAACCCAGCGCATGCACATGGCGCTTGTCATTGATGAATATGGCGGCGTGGACGGTCTCGTCACGATTGAGGATTTGCTTGAGTTGATCGTCGGCGAGATCGAAGACGAACACGACACCACCAATGGCGCAACGTGGCGACAAAGCCCCGACGGTTCCTACAGCGTCGCCGCGCGTGCTGACATCGAAGACTTTGAAGCCGAAATTGGCATCGAGCTTCTCGAAGATAAAGACGAAGACGTCGATACCCTTGGCGGTTTGGTCTTCATGCTGTGCAATCGCATTCCTGTACGCGGCGAAGTGATCCGCCACCCTGACGGCCACGAGTTCGAAATTCTTGATGCCGATCCTCGCCGGGTCAAACGCCTGCGCGTGACGCTGGCCGATGCCGAGACCTCTCAAAAAGACGAAGTCCACGCACAGGCGGCCCAATAGTGGGATCATCGCGTTGGGGAGCGCGGTTTCTGGCACTGCTCGCCGGAGCCTTGGCGATGGTGTCTCAGCCCCCATTTTCATTTCCATGGATATTGGGACTAACCCTGCCAGGGCTGTTCTGGCTTTGGCATTCCACGACCGGCCCGGCTCGCGCGTTTTGGATCGGTTGGTTTGCTGGGCTTGGTTATTTTGCGGGGACGCTCAACTGGATCGCCGAGCCGTTTCTCGTTCAGCCAGAAATCTATGGATGGATGATCCCGTTTGCGGTTTCGGGAATGGCGGGGGGGATGGCGCTGTTTTGGGGCGTGGGGTTTTGGCTCGCCAAGCGGATTGGTTCGAGCGGTTGGGGCGCGCCCTTTGCGCTGACGTTTGCATGGGTCGGCATGGAATGGCTGCGCGGGAATATCCTCAGCGGGTTTCCATGGAGTTTACTCGGCTACACGTGGGCAGAGACCCCAGCGCTGCTGCTATCGGCTGACATTGGCATTTATGGCCTGACCCTCTGGACCGTTCTGATTGGTACCATGTTGGGATACCTCTTCGTTCTTCGCGGGCTCGTTCGGAAAGCCGGCTACGGATTGCTCGTCGTCCTCATCTTCGGCGTTCCTTACTTTCTTGCCAGCACCCAGTTAGCTCTCGTTCAAACGTTCGAAAATAAAGGCCCGAAGAAACCATCGACAAATCCACGTATTGGCATCGTCCAGCCGAACGTCGCCCAAAAAGATAAGTGGCAACCGCATCTGCGCGAGACCCATTTGCGCGACCTTCTCGACAAGACTCGGGAGCTGAGCGCACAAGGCGCGGATGTCGTCATTTGGCCCGAGGCCGCAACGCCCTATCAGATCGACAAGATCCCCGAGCTGCAACGCGTCATCGGCGAGGCATTGAAGCCCGGTGCCGTGTTGTTGGCGGGCGCCGTGCGATTCGAGGGGGACAACGCTTTCAACAGCCTCGTTGCTGTAGGGAGTGACGGCTCAATCCTCGACATCTATGACAAACAGCACCTCGTTCCGTTCGGGGAAATGATCCCCTTCGAGCCGCTTCTTGCTCGTCTCGGGTTGCGCGCTATGATTTCTTTGCCGGGCGGCTTCACCAGCGGCGCCGGGCGCGAACGCAGCATGGCGGTCGCAGACCTTCCTCCCTTTGTCCCGATGATTTGTTACGAGGCGATCTTCCCCGCCGAAATCATGCGCCGCGCAGGTCCAGGCGAGTGGCTCGTTCAGGTTACCAACGACGCATGGTTTGGAAATTGGATTGGACCCTATCAACACCTCGCCATGGCGCGCGTGCGCGCGGTCGAGCGCGGGCTTCCCGTTGCGCGTTCTGCCAATACGGGCGTTTCAGCGATGATTGACGGCTATGGCCGTATCATCACGTCCCTGCCGCTAAACGAACCGGGCGTCCTTCTCGAATCTCTACCAAATAGGTTGCCTAAAACCACTTATTCACAGTATGAAGACATTCCATTCGGCTTGGGGTTGTTGCTGCTGCTGCTGCTGGCTCTTTTAGGACGCCGTGGACCTGAAGTTCTAAAATCTGGATACAACGTGTAAAAATTTAAACTCGCAACCCTGTCAAAATGGCCCCGCATCTGGTAGAAAAGTCGGGCCATGTAACGCGTTAGGAGACTGCAAATTTAAATTGTTTTGCTTGATTGGGCCGCGCTTTTTTACGAGAGTAACAGTGTAAATATTCTACTTTCGCGAAACTTTCCCTGAAGCAACTAACGGTATATGCAGAACAATTTAGATTTTTAGTTGTCTAACGATATTGTGATCCGTAACAGAGTTTCGAAGCAAATAGTGAATCCCTCTCGAACCCGGAGCTAGCGTGACGAAATCCCCAAACCCCATCGATATACATGTTGGTAGCCGCGTAAGATTACGCCGCATGATGATCGGCATGTCGCAAGAACGACTTGGCGAAAAACTGAATCTAACTTTCCAACAAGTTCAGAAATACGAGAAGGGCGCAAACCGGATTGGCGCAAGCCGTCTCTTCACCATCGCGAGCATTCTCGATGTCCCGGTGCAGTTCTTTTTTGAAGACATGCCCGGTGCCGCCATCGAAAACTTGCCCGGTTCCGCTGAAGGCATGAAAGAGCCCGACCAGACGGAATACGTGATGGGCTTTGTCAGCAGTGCCGAAGGCCTGCAATTGAACACGGCTTTTAGTAAAATCGGAAATGTCGAGACGCGCCGCAAGCTGGTGGATCTCGTCAAAACACTCGTAGACTAAAATTCTGGCTGCGCGGCGACACCGACTCGGTGCGCCGCGCGCCGATTTCTCAAAATTTTTAAGCGATGATACCGCGCCAGTTAGTTCGCGAAGCGGAAGTGCATAATGTCGCCGTCGACAACGGTATAGTCCTTGCCTTCCAGCCGCATCTTACCAGCATCTTTCGCTGGTTGTTCTCCGCCCAATTCAACGTAATCGGCGTGAGCAATGGTTTCTGAGCGAATGAAACCTTTCTCAAAATCCGTGTGAATCGCACCCGCCGCCTGTGGCGCGCGATACCCGGCAGGGATCGTCCACGCACGAGCCTCCTTCGGGCCGCACGTAAAATAGGTAATCAGTTCGAGCATCGAATATCCGGTCCGGATCAAGCGATCGAGGCCCGGTTCTTCCAATCCCATCTCATCCAGAAACGCCAAACGATCCTCATCGCCAAGCTGCGAGATCTCCGCTTCGATCGCCGCAGAGATCACCACTGAAGACGCGCCTTGCGCCGCCGCCATCTCTGCAACCCGCGCCGAGTGCTCGTTTCCTTCAGCCGCAGAATCCTCGTCGACATTGCAAACAAATAGAACCGGTTTCGACGTGATGAGCTGCAACATCCGCCAAGCGCGCAGATCGTCGTCATCAATCTCCATCTCACGAGCCGGGCGTCCATCTTCCAGCAGGACTTTTACTTTTTCCATCAGTTCAGCTTGCTGCGCCGCTTCTTTATCGCCGCCTCGAATTCGCTTCACCGAACTCGCCAAACGTTTGTCGATGCTCTCTAGATCTGCGAGCATCAGTTCCGTCTCGATAATCTCCGCATCCGCAATGGGATCGACGCGGCCTTCGACATGGGTCACGTCACCATCTTCAAAGCAACGCAAGACGTGTGCGATGGCATCCACCTCGCGAATATTGGCTAGGAACTGGTTCCCGAGGCCCTCGCCCTTCGAGGCACCCTTCACCAGTCCGGCGATATCCACGAACGTCATGCGCGCCGGAATAACCTTCGCTGAACCTGCAATTCCAGCAATTGTATCGAGCCGCGCGTCCGGCACAGAGACTTCCCCGACATTCGGTTCGATCGTACAGAACGGGAAATTCGCCGCCTGCGCTGCGGCAGTGCGGGTCAAAGCGTTGAAGAGGGTCGACTTGCCAACATTCGGCAGGCCGACAATGCCGGTCTTAAAGCCCATTTTTCGTCTCTCTCAGACAGGGATCGGGAACCCTGCGCGCATGACAGGCGAGACCACCAATGTCAATGATTGGACCGCCACGAACCGCCGAACCGTCGGTCGTTTCGCCTGCCCTTGATCAACCGCGTTGATCGAAGTGAAATTCAATCCGACGGTTCTTTGCGCGATTGCCAGCGGTGTCATTGGGGGCAATCGGGGATGTCTCACCGCGCCCTTTTGCGCTCACCCGATTTTCCGGCAAACCAATTTTGATGAGATATTTGACGACGCTTTCGGCGCGGCGTTCTGACAAGGTTTGGTTCGATTTTGCCGCGCCAACCGAGTCCGTATGACCTTCAACTGTGATCGTTAGTCCTTCACATTCGTTGACGATGCCCACTACCCTTTCGAGAGCGGGACGGCTGGCTTCAGCGATCTCATGATTGCCCTTTTGAAAACGAACCTCTCCGGGAACCACCGCTTCGGAAAGCCGCGTTGCGCAGACCTCTGGCGTGACCCGCGAAGTTGAGACAAGAACAGGGAGGTCGGTCTCATAGGGGCGGAAAACAAAATTGAACGAGACCGGAAATTCGGATTGGAGGTCGCCATAGAAGGCATCCTCAAGGCGCGACAGCCCCGCCATCAGTCCGAAGTCATCCGCACGAATGATGACCGGTGCAACGGAGCGGACCGATACCGTTTTTTCCTCGCCAACAGACGCGATGACTTCCGCTGAGAGCGCTTGTTTCTCTCCATGCAAATCGAGCGTAAAGGGGAGCGAAATCGACATTTGACCCTGCTTTTCTAATGCCAGTAGGTCTTCATGCGCGATCTGGGTGCGGATTGTTGCCTCAGGAAACTTGAATGTCTCAAAGAACAAGAACCGCAATCGCACGTCGAGCAGATCATTTTGTGTGTCCAACGAAGCAAGACGTAGCTTCACGGTGGCTTCGCCGCTGCGGTCTATGACGCCGCGATACGCGCGAAACGCATAGGGCTCAGCATCATTGGCTGAATCCGCCGATTGAAAGGTTACGGTTGATGCTCCGGCATCAAGGGCCCATCCGCTGCTGAGCGGATCGGCTTGAACGGGCACGACATTGCCGGTCAACAGACACCCCGCGACACACAAAGACCGAGCATACCGAGCGAGGATATTAACCATAACAGCTTCCAGATCAGCGACGTTGAGGCTCGACATCGCCCCTTTGAATCGAGGGAAACCCTAAGCCAAAGATCGTTAACGAAATATGGATAACAGATTGAGTTTTAACCGCTAATCGTAAACATCAAACGCGGAGCGCTAAGCAACTATTAACCGTACCCTCGTATCCCGGACGTTCGAAAGTTCTGCTCTCTCACCTCTTCGCAGAGCGGTTCCACAGACGGACGCCTAAGGACGACAATGAGCAAATCACCGCCAAATGGTTCAGACAATCCACTCGCCGAGCTCGTGGCGGAACTCAATGACCTCGGCGACCTTCAGCCTGCCCCTCAGCGTGCCTCTGCAACTCGTTCAGAATCGGTGGCAGAACCCAAAGAACGTGTTCAGATATCTGAACCAGAATTGACGGCCAGTTCCCGCTCGCTGCCAGAGGTCGAAAGCCGTCCAACGACCACGCCCAAAGTGCAAGAAACTGAATCCGCTGCATCGGCGGCGAAGGACGATCTACAATCGCGGGCCGTCGCAGCCATTGAAGCGAAATCACAGTCGGCCAAAGCCGTTCCTACCCATCCGACCACTTCGACGCCGCGTCTAGGCCGATCAAGCACCCAAAATCGCGAAGACCAGATTGGCATCCCACCCCGCACCGGCGCTGCCACCGCGCTCGCATCAAGCCACATGGAAACGCCTCAACCACCTGCGAGGCGCAGACTCATGATCGGCGCAGCCGCCCTTCTCGTCCTCGCCGGGACCGGATACGTGTATGTCCAAGGCTCACAGCCCGCGAGCAGCGAGGCTGTTGTTTATGAAGTGCCGATTTATGATGATGCGGTCGAGACCGTAACGACCCCTGACAGCATTGGTCAGTCCGCTTCAGATGCCTCGGCATCCCTCGTCGCTGAGGTTTTCGAGCCGACTGGATCAGCCAATTTAAAAGCTGATGAAACGTCCAACCCCACGCGGACCGTTCTTGCACCAAAAGAAATCGTCGCGGCTGTTGCTCCGGCTACCCCGGCAATGCCAATCGAGATTCCAGTGAGACGCGAGCCACTCGGTTTCGACGAAAAATTCTCGGATGAGTTTCCGGAACTTGAAGGCCAATCGCTCCTCGATCTTGCGACGGGTGTGCCCAAATTTGCACCGGCAAACATAGTTCCCAACCGCGAGTGGGATGAAGTTTCCTGCGGTGGTTGCCACACCTTTGATCAAGCCAATTTATGTGAGCAGGGTGCGTACTACTTCAATCACGACAAAGCGCGCATCAACCGGATCCAACATCCTTATGGCGGCGGTTTCAAACAGAAGCTGATGCAGTGGGCCGAGGGCGGTTGCCAGTAAAGCGCGTTAGCCTTTATCCCGCAGCAACCGCGCTTTATCGCGTTGCCAATCGCGCTTCTTGGAGTCTTGGCGTTTATCGGCGACATTCTTACCGCGCGCCACGCCGATTTGCAGTTTCGCAATACCCCGATCATTGAAGAAAAGCCGTAGTGGTACGATCGTCATGCCTTGACGTTCGCGGGCTTGCTTGAGCTTTTCAATCTCCCGCTTTTTCAACAACATTTTGCGAGGGCGACGTTCTTCGTGGTTCATCGCATGGCTGGCTTGGGGGTACGGCGGGACTGCCGAGTTGATGAGCCACATCTCGTCATGTTCAGGCGACGCATAGCTCTCTGCGATATTGGCTTGCCCCAGCCGCAAGGATTTGACTTCGGTGCCGGTCAGCACGAGGCCTGCTTCCATCGTTTCTTCGATGGCATAGTTGTGCCGCGCCTTGCGGTTCTCCGCAATCAGCTTGCCGTTAT
>CAZXMX010000163.1:0-7839 GCA_964641645.1 uncultured Neomegalonema sp. | reverse complement strand
ACAAAACAGCGTTTTCTCTGCCATTTCCTCGCCCAATCTCTGCGGTTATGCTCTCAGCGCTGTACCAATATCGGAGAAGCCCATGCGCGCCGCTGCCCTTACCCTGACCGTTGCTTTTGTGCCGACTTTCATCATGCCAACTGTCGGCATGGCGCAACAAGACAACTATCGCAACTGTGTTGATTGGGTTGCTGCCGATCCGTCGCAAGCGCTCAGCAATGCGGAAGCCTGGCGCAATGCTGGCGGAGGCTTAGCTGCGAGGCATTGCCGCGCGTTGGCTTTGGCCGCGCTCGATGACTTCAGCGGGGCGGCGCTGGAGGCCGAATCTGTCGCGGCGTCGATGCCGCCGTCAGATGCACGGGTCAATCTGCTGGTCCAAGCGGGCGAGTTTCGTATGGCCTCCGGCGATCCCTTCGGTGCACGGGCGCAGTTCGACGCCGCTTTGCTTGAAGCGCCTGACAATGCAGAGGCGCTAGAGGGTCGAGCGACCTCAATGGCAGCGAGCGGGGATATGCAAGGCGCAATCTCCGACCTCAACCGTGTGATCTCCCTACAGCCCGGCAATGTTGATGCTCTGTCATTGCGGGCCGCCGCCTTGCGCCAAAGCGGAGACCTGACGGGCGCGCTTGCAGATGCTGAGAACGCAGTATCCTATGGTCCCAGCTCGGCAGTGGCGTATTTTGAGCGGGGTGCCGCGCGTGCCATGAGCGGCGATTCTTATGGGGCGGAATCCGACTGGCAAACGGCAGCTTCGCTCGACCCCGGCGGTCCGACGGGCGATTTAGCGAACAACAATTTGGCGCGGCTGCGCCGGTGACGGACTATGACGCGCTGATTGATGCTCAAACTTGGGCCTTTATCCGCGCGACAGAGGCCCACTATGCGCCCGATGCATCTTCATTGAGCGTTGCGGAACAGCGCAGGCAGTATGATGCGCTCTGCAAAGCGTTTGATGTCCCGCGACCCGATGATGTTCGAGTGGAAGACGGTTCGGTGGGACCTGTGCCGATCCGTACGTATCGCAATGCCAGCCAAAGCAATGCCACATTGCTCTATGCCCATGGGGGCGGCTTCGTGTTGGGCGGCCTCGATAGCCACGACAGTATTTGTGCAGAACTCTGCGCACGAAGCGGCTGTAAGGTGGTTTCGGTCGATTATCGACTTTCACCAGAACATAAACACCCCGCAGCGTATGACGACGTACTGGCCGTTTCTGAAGTCTTAGCTGGAGCCGACGGACCGCTGGTCTTGGCGGGGGACAGTGCAGGCGCCACGGTGGTCGCAAGCGTTGCCCATGCGATGCGCGAGGGCGTATCAGGACAAGTACTGATCTATCCCTACCTCGGCGGGGATACCAACGTAGGCTCGTATTTGACCCATGCAAACGCACCTTTGCTCAGTCGCGCCGACATGCAGTTCTTCGAGGGCATTCGCTGCGATGGACCTGCGCCGCTCGGCGATCCGAGGTTTGCGCCCCTACAAGATACAGATTTTGCCGGTTTGCCGCCAACCATTGCCTTTTCAGCCGAATGCGACCCTCTCTGCGATGACGGTCGAGCCTATTGCGAACAAATCTTGGCCGAGGGCGGTGACGCGCAGTGGTTCAACGAGGCCGGATTGGTCCACGGTTACCTTCGCGCCCGCCATACCGTGCCAAGGGCACGCGATAGCTTCACGCGAATCGTGGATGCAGTGAAAAAGTTCGCCAATCCTGACGATTGAAATGAAAAAATGATTGCAAATTTCATGAACGTGAGAAAATTATCCCCCCATGGAAAATGCTCTACCTCTCGATGCTGTGAGTCGCACGATTGGTGCAGACCTGCGCGCGCTTCGGAAGGGGCGAGGGCTTACCCTCACTGAACTCGCTTTGCGGCTAGGGCGCTCGGTCGGGTGGCTCAGTCAAGTTGAGCGGGGGATGTCCGAGCCCTCGATCTCTGACCTGCGCAATTTGGCGAAGGTTTTTGAGGTTTCTGTCAGTTTCTTCTTTGCCAACGACGACGCCCCTCTCAATGAGCGGGGCTATGTCGTCCGTGCGGATGCGCGGCGCAGTTTGGGCGATCCGTCGGTTGGGTTGACCGAAGAAATGTTGTCGCCCGACCTCGGGGGCGAGTTCGAGATGTTGCGGTCTGTTTTTGCGCCCGGTGCGGAACTGTCTAATTTTCAGACGCGAGACACTGAGGAGGCTGGATATTTGATTTCCGGTGCGCTCGATCTTTGGGTTGGAGATCGGCTCTTTCGCCTCAAGCCGGGAGACTCTTTTCGATTTTCCCGTGAACCCTATCGCTGGCGCAATCCCGGTCTTGTCGAAGCCGTCGTGATCTGGACGATCACACCGCCGGTGTATTGAGGAGGGTGCGCAATGCTTGAAACGCTTTTGGCATTCGAGGTCTCGACACTCATTGCTTTCATGACGGCTTCGGTGATCCTCTATCTCACGCCGGGTGCAGATATGATGTTCACCATCGCATCCGGGGCAGCGGGAGGACCAAGAGTTGGCCTCGCCGCCGCCGCCGGAATCTCTTTGGGCGTGCTGACCCATGTTGCTTTCGCTGTCGCAGGATTGGCCGCGCTTATTCTTGCATATCCTGCCGCTTATGATGCGATCCGTTGGGTGGGCGTGGGTTATCTTGTCTTTCTTGCCGTGCAGATGTGGCGCGCCGACTCGACGATAGACGCGGTCTCGGGTTCGGCGGCGGTATGGCGCGCGTTTCGGCGGGGCTTCATGACCAATATTCTGAACCCTAAAGTCGCTTTGTTCGTGGTGGCGTTTCTGCCGCAATTCACGGACCCGGCGAATGGTCCGATCTGGCAACAGATTATCTGGCTCGGAATCTTCCTCTTCATCGGTGGTTTTGTTTTCGACGGCGCATACGGGATTTTCGCGGGATATATGGCAAGCCGTATTCGGCGCAGTGCGGGCGTGATGAACAAACTTGCAGCTTTAATCTTTGGCGGCCTCGCGGTGCGCCTTGCAGTGAATTAGGAGCCTAACATGGCTGACTTTCCTACGACGGCCCGTGTGGTCATTATCGGTGGCGGCGTTGTTGGCGTCTCGTCGCTTTATCACCTTGCGAAAGGCGGTTGGAGTGATTGCGTTCTGCTAGAGAAGAACGAACTCACTGCGGGTTCGACGTGGCACGCGGCGGGGAACTGCCCAAACTTTTCTGGTTCTTGGGCTGTGATGAACATGCAGCGATACGGGCTGGAGATGTACCGGACCCTCGCGGATGACGTTGATTATCCGATGAATTATCACGTCACGGGATCGATCCGGCTGGGGCACAGCAAAGAGCGGATGCAAGAGTTCGAGCGCGTTGCAGGCATGGGTCGATACCAAGGCTTGCAGATGGATGTGATGACGCCGAGCGAACTGAAGGAACTGCACCCCTTCATGGAGACGCACGATATTCAGGGTGGTCTTTGGGACCCACTGGACGGCGACATTGATCCGGCGCAACTGACTCAAGCGATGGCAAAGGGCGCACGGGATCTGGGTGCGCAGATCATTCGTATGTGCCCCGCGACAAACGTCACCCGCGACGGCGATGAGTGGGTCGTTCACACCGACAAGGGTGATATTCGCTGTGAGTATGTCGTCAATGCTGCGGGTTACTATGCCCAGCGCGTTGGCGAATGGTTCAAGCCCTACGGCGGGCGCACCGTGCCGATGGTGGTGATGAGCCACCAATATTTCCTCACGGAAGAAATTCCAGAGTTAGAAGCGTGGACCAAAGAGAACAATCGCAAAGTTCCGCTGCTCCGCGACGTCGATACGTCTTACTATCTGCGTCAGGACAAGAACGGCTTGAACCTTGGTCCCTATGAGCGGAATTGTAAGGCGCATTGGGTCACGCCTGATGATCCGATGCCCGAGGATTTCTCCTTCCAGCTTTACCCAGACGATCTGGAGCGTCTCGAATGGTATATCGAAGATGCGATGGCGCGTGTTCCGCTCCTTGGGTCTCAGGGCGTCGGTCGCGTGATCAATGGCCCGATCCCCTATGCGCCCGATGGTTTGCCGCTGCTTGGCCCGATGCCGGGCGTGAAAAACGCGTTTGAAGCGCACTCGTTCACCTTCGGGATCGCGCAGGGTGGCGGTGCAGGTAAGGTCTTGTCTGAGTGGGTGATGCACGGCGAGACTGAAGACGATATGTGGGCGGCTGATCCACGGCGTTACACCGAGTTTTGTGATCACGACTATTGCTACGCCAAGGCGATGGAAACCTATGGCCATGAATACGCCATGCATTACCCCCATCACCAATGGCCCGCCGGTCGCGACAAAAAGCTGTCGCCAAACCACAAGAGCCTGCAAATGGCAGGGGCGCAGTTTGGCGCGTTTAACGGTTGGGAACGGGCGGTCTGGTTCGCGAAAGAGGGCGACGACACGTCGGAAGCAGCAACCGAGACTTGGGATCGTCAAGGCCCGTGGACTCAGCGCGTGAAGGAAGAGTGCGAAGCTGTACGTGACAATGTCGGCGTTCTCGATATGCCGGGCTTCTCGCGATATATGCTGAAGGGCGATGGCGCTGCAGAATGGCTACGGACGCAGATCACCGGTGCCTTGCCGAAGGTTGGTCGGATGAACCTCGGGTATTTTGCGGACTCGCGCGGGCGGATTGTCACCGAGGTCACGCTGATCCGTTTTGACGATGATCATTTCATGATCATGACGGCGGCTGTTGCGCAGTGGCATGACTTCGAGTTCTTGAAAAAGTCACTGCCTGATGGCCTGGAACTGACCGACATCACTGAGGCCTACAGCACGTTGATTGTCTGTGGTCCAAAATCTCGCGAATTGATCGAAGCTCTCGCGCCTGATGCGGATCTAAGCCTGCCGTGGCTCTCGCACCAAAACACGAGCGTTGCCGGCAAGGGCGCGCAGTTGATGCGCATTTGTTTTGCGGGTGAGTTGGGTTGGGAAATCCATACGCGCTTTGCCGACTCCGAGCATGTCTACGACGCGGTCCGTGAAGCCGGGGCGGTGCCGTTCGGCATGTTCGCGCTTGACTCGATGCGTTTGGAAAAGGGCTATCGGACGTGGAAGGGTGATCTTTCCACTGACTATTCGATGCTAGAGGGTGGCCTAGAGCGGTTTGTCCGTCTCACCAAAGAACAAGACTTCCCGGGTAAACATGCGCTTCTCAATGAAAAGCAGCAGGGTTCGAAGAAAGGCTTCGTGACACTGGTCGTGGATGCGGGCGACTCGGATGCGCCGTATATGTCAACGATCTGGAAGGGTGATGATGTCGTCGGTGAAACGACGTCGGGGGGCTTCGGATATCGCGTGAACAAATCGATTGCCTTGGGCGTTGTTCGGTCTGACGTCGCGGCGCCGGGAACTGAGCTTGAAGTCGAGATTTATGGCGCGCGATGCAAAGCGGTCGTTCAGGAAGATCAACCACTTTGGGACCCTGAGAACGAGCGGATTCGCGCCTGAAAATGATCCTAGAAATGAGGGTTGAATGTCTGAAATCGTCGAAAGTGCAGTCGTTTATAAGATCACCTATCCCAACAATAAGATCTATGTTGGTCAAGATCACACGGATACCATCACCTACTTTGGGAGTCCAAATTCAGCGCTAATCGAGTCAGATTTTTCGTCTGAAGAAAAGGATGATTTTTCAATTCGAAAAGAGATTTTGTGGCGTAAAGCAAATGTTTCTCGCGCGGAAGTAACTGCCGTGGAAAATCAATTGATCCATGACCTGAACGCGAACAACCCGAAGATTGGATACAATAGAATGCCAAAATATCGCGGCGAAATTGATGACTGAACTTTCGTCTCGCATCCGCTCGATCACCGGATCGGAAGATGACGGATGGGGTGTGCATTATCGTGCTCAGGCCATGCAACGCGCGGGAGAGGCCGTGACCATCCTTTCGGTCGGCGACCACGATTTCACAACCGATGCAACGATTGTCGAAGCCTGCAAGGCGAGCCTTGATGCAGGCGAGCATCATTACAGTCCCGTAACCGGCAGCATCGCCTTGCGTGAAGCGGTGGCAGATCGGATCGCAGAGCGAACCGGTGTGACGACGTCACCGGAACGAGCAATTGTTTGTCCGGGCGGACAGGCTGGGCTCTACGCTTGCGCGACGCTCGCGCTTAATCCGGGTGATGAAGCTATCATCGTTGAGCCGTATTACGCGACCTATGCTCAGACGATTTTGGCCGCGGGCGGCGTCCCTGTTTGCGTTGCGACTTTACCGGAAGATGGATTTCAGCCAAGCGCGGAAGCCATCACGAGCGCGATTACGCCAAAAACTCGCATGATCCTCATCAACTCGCCGCAGAACCCTTCCGGCGTTGTCTATACCCGCGAGACACTGGAGGGGATCGCCGCCGCATGCCGCGAACATGATCTCTGGCTCGTCTCCGATGAAGTCTATGAAAGCCAAGTCTATGATGGCGAGCATATCTCGCCGCGTGCGCTGGAGGGGATGGATGAACGAACTTTGGTCATCGGTTCGATGTCAAAGTCCCACGCCATGACAGGTTGGCGTGTAGGGTGGGTGATCGGGCCCGAGGCTGCGATTGCATCGCTCGCTGATCTGTTTTTGACCATGACCTATGGCATGGCGTCCTTCATTCAGAACGCAGCATTAGTTGGGTTGCGTGAAGGCGGGCAAGGCGAGAAGGACATTGCCGCGCTCTATCGCCGCCGCCGCGACCGCGCTTTGCAGGCGCTTTCCGCATCAAGCAAGCTCAGCGTTCATGCTCCCGCCGCCGCGATGTACTTGTTGATCGACGTGCGCGCCGTTTGCGCTGACGGCGAAGCGTTTGCGCATGCGTTGCTCGACGCTGAAAAAATCGGCGTGATGCCGGGTGAGAGTTTTGGTGCATCCGCGTCGGGTCACATCCGCATCAGCCTTTGCACAGAAGACGAAAAGCTCGCCGAAGCCTGCGCACGGATTGGGCAATTTGCAGATAATTGGGACGCGGCATGAGCGATGTAATCTTGATGGATGGCGGCATGGGCCAAGAGTTGATCCGCCGCTCGCCGGACGCGCTGACTCAGCTTTGGGGTGGTGCCGTCTTACGGGATCATCCCGAGATCGTCGGCCAATTACATCAGGACTTTTTGCGCGCCGGTGCGAGCGCGATCATAACCAATTCTTACAGTCTTTCGCGTCCTCGATTGGCGCGAGACGGGCAGGAAGAACTGCTCGCCGTCCTTCAAAACCGTGCCTGTGAAGTTGCATGTGAAGCGATCGATACGATGGGCGCCGATGTTACACTGATCGGCAGTTTACCGCCCCTCAATGGAAGCTATCACCCCGACTCGACGCCGCCGGTAGAAGAGGCCGCAAAGCAATTCGCAGAAATCGCTGTGATGCAGGCTCCTTTCGTGGACGCATTGATGTGCGAGACGATGTCCTCCATTCGTGAAGCCCAAGGCGCACTTTCCGGGGCGAAAGCGGCGGGAAAGCCGATCTGGCTTGCGTTCACGACCGATGATGACGACGGCACGAAACTCCGTAGTGGTGAGCCGTTGGTTGAGGCGTTGGCGGCCATCGCGGATTCCGAAAATCTAACGGCTATTTTGATCAACTGCACACGCCCTGAGGCCGTCGATCAGGCTATGCCGATTTTAGCGACGTGCGGCTTGCCGTTTGGTGCTTACGCCAATGGCTTTGCTGGTATCGCGACCAACTATATTCCCGGCGCAAAAGTCGATGAACTCAGCACCCGAAAAGACCTAAGCCCGGAGGCCTATGCAGATTTTGCGCTGCGCTGGGTCGAGCAGGGCGCAACGATTATCGGTGGATGTTGTGAAATCGGCCCCGCGCATATCGCGCATCTGGCCGAACGTTTGGCCGCGGCGGGTCATA
>CAZXMX010000162.1:2779-7871 GCA_964641645.1 uncultured Neomegalonema sp. | reverse complement strand
TCTTGGGAGCGCTGCCATGCACTCAACGTGATTTCCCCGCCGATTCCGGCGGGGTCACCCATTGTAACCGCGAGAGGAAGTGTCACCGGCGTTCGATAACGGCTTCGCGTCTCAGTTCCCGCAGGAAGCTTCGAGAATAGCGTTCCAAGCGCTCCGCACGGAGTTGACCGCCTGCTTGAGCGCGCTTTAGATCAGCCGATGGTGCGGATGATTTCTTGTCGCAGACCACGATGATATGAAACCCATCATTCGAGCGAACCGGCTGAGTGATATCCCCGACATCCAAGCCGGACACTGCTTCGCGCACCGGTCCAGGCATTGAGGCAAGTGTCAATTCGCCAAGGTCACCTGAAATTGGCGCAAACTGTGAAGCACGCGCCGTCACATCTGCACAGGTTTGGACTTCCGTGCGCAAAGCTGTCGCGCGTGCGAGCGCAACATCTGCCTGCGCCTGTGGAGCGGTCGATGGCAAACCGACAACAAGCTGTGCAAGCGAGTATGTCGTTCGGTTGCCGCCACCTGCCTCTCGCGTGGCGCGAAGACCGTAGATGACAACATCACCCGCATCAACAAAGGGCGGGGTCACACGATCGACGTTCAACACCCCAACGGCGGCGGCACTGGCGGACGACAGACTGCCACGCGAAACCCAGCCCAAATCGCCACCCGTGAGAGCGGTCGGACCGGAACTGGCCGTTCGGGCAACCTCCGAAAATCTAGAACCCGACGTCATCTGTGCGATAGCTTGGTCGGCCTTGGCTCTTGCCGCTGCTTCTCCGCCTGGTTGGATTGGAAAGCGCATCTCCGAGAGACGATATTCGGTCTCCCCGATTGCTCCCCCGGCTTCAGCCGCCATGATTTCATCGACTTCGATATCTGTCACGCGGGCGCGTGCACCAAACCGCTGAATGACCAACTGACGCCAAGCGACCTCGGCCTTAATTTGCGCATCTAGTGCCTCCGCGCTGATTCCACGCGAGAGCAATCCTGATCGCATTTGATTGGGGTCTCGGCGATTTCGGCGAGATATCTCTGCAAACCCTTCTCGAACTTCGCCGGGCGAAGGGTCGATTCCGAACCGCTTGGCGGCCTGAATTCGCAAAGTATCGGCGATCAATTCATCGAGCGCGGCTTCGCCATCGCCGCGGCCACCCTGCGTCACCGAATTAAGCAAGGCCCGCTGTTGAACATCATAACCAGTAATCACCTGATCATTGACGATGACGACCGGCGCGAAGTTTTGAGCGGCGGACGGGGCGATAGACGCCGCAGACGCAAGCAAAGCGCCAACCGCGACGCAAAATGTGCGTGCATGAGATTTAAGTGCCACTAGGTTATCCTCCCATGACCGTCAATCGGCCGACATCAATGTATTTGCTATAGATTAGACGCCAAGACTTTTCAGCCTGAAAGTGAGGCCGAAATTGGTTCCGTCCTCTGCGTCGCGGTCATCGTTCGACCGGCGCGATGCCGAAAGATCAATTCTACAGCACTCATTTTCGAACGTCAGTCCGCCCTCGGCCTCGACCAAACGACTTTCTTCGAGGTCGCGGCGCCCTTCGGCATAGATGCTAACCTCTTCTGTAATCCGCAGAATTCCCTTGCCCGAGATTTCCTCGCGGTCCTCGGAAAAACCGCTGAAGGCGTCATCCCCGATCCGAGCATAAGCCCCGACTGCAGAGATTGGACCATACGAGCCACGGGCGTATATCTCGACGCGCTCAAAATCGAGATCGTCTTCACTTGCCCGAAATCTGCCCGTGATGTCGAAATGCGGGTCGAAGCTCAGTCTTAGCGCGCCAACATGATCGCTCTGCGCATTCTGCAAACCCGATGTCACGCTAAAGTCATTGTTGTCCTCAAGTCTGAGAACGCGGCCATAGACGGCCTCCATCCCAAAGCCGTTTGGCGATTCGTAGTCATATCGAATACCGATGTTGGCCCTTGGCCCGCCTTCGATCCGATCTAAACCGGCGAACCGAGATTCCCCGGTCAGCAAAATGGTTTCGTCGAAGTTGAGGTCGATACTGTCTTCGTTCGGAAACTCACTTTGGTCGCCTTCAAAAGGAGCAACCACCACTTGGACAACCGGCTCGATGATATGCGTGCCAAGCTGGTTCTCGGCGATAAATGGCATTCTGACATCAAGGCCCACTGATCCATTGATACGCCCACGAGGACTGCTATCAAAGTTCGGGTCTGATGCTGTCAGATAGCCGTCGGCGCGTGCACCAGCAAAGGGCGTTGCCACAACGCCAAAATCGGAAACAAACTGGCGCTCCCAGCTAATGCCGCTGGAAACACGGGTGACATCCGTGCCTTCACTGCGTTCGAGATGAAGTAGGCTCGCGGTTGCGGTTGCGACGCCGTAGGTTGGGTCTTCTAGCGCGCGGTACCGTAACCGCAATTCTGGAAGCGCTAGAGGAATGGTGTCATCATCCTCATCCGGACGAAAACTCTGGAAGACATAAGCATTCGCTTCTGCAAAGAGCCGCTCATTCTCATTCACAGCAAAGAGTCTCGACGTCACGCGATCCACGTCGGAGTAGTTGTACCGCCTCAGGAAAGTATCGTCGCTGGCAAGATTGAGGTCAAAGCCCCAACCTAGGTCTCCGCCAAGCGAGAACCGACCTTCCCCCTCAATGGCCCCCCGTAGATCGGAATCATCTTCGCTTCGGTCAGTCGGGATCACGCTTCCCCATAGTCGATAATGACCGCTGGGGGTCAAGGCGCGGTATTCGCCTTCCAAAAGCACCCCGTCTTCAGACGTGATGAACGGCGTGATGGTCAAATCACGGGTTGGCGAAATCTCGATGAAATAGGGGATCTTCACCGAATAACCGATTGTGCTGTCCTCGTTGAATTCCAGAGGAAGCAAACCCGTTCGTCGCTTTACGGTCGGGTCGGGATGGCGAAAGTAAGGAAGATAGGCGATAGGAACGCCTTCAACCTCGAACCGAGCATCCTCGTAGACGATGTCGCGCGTTTGTTCATCATGGATAACCCGTGCAGCACGAACCCGCCAAAGCGGCGTTGGATCATCAAAACAAACATCACAAGGGCTATAAACCGCCTTCGACAGCACCGTGAAGCGACCATCTATGCGCTGCCCCTCGACGGCAGCGAAGCGGCCCCCTCCGCCCAGCAAAGCTCTTGGCTCTAAGACGGTTCCATCATCCAAAGTCGCGTTCAAATCAGCAGAGTCGGCAAAAAGATAAGTCCCATCTTCGTTTCTGAGTGCGACCGCTCCGATGGCCCGAATACGTCCTTGTTTCTCGTCGTACTCGAAGCGATCAGCCGCTAAGATTCTGGGTCCATAGTAGGCTTCTGCGTTACCAATGGCCCGCGCGATCGAGCCATCTGTGTCATAGGAGACCTCATCGGCAACAATAACGAGCGGTTCATCGCCGTTAGGGGCCTGTAAGTTAAGAAGGTCTTGGGCATTTTGGGCAATCGCAGCCGTTGAAAACCACGATGCAATCGCAGCCTGAATGAGCACCTTCACCAATCGCGCCATTTCAGACTTCCCGAAAATGAATCGACAAAGCCAAGCCCAAAAAGCCAGCCCCAAACACCGGCCCCCACGCGCCAAGTGCTGCCGGTGCAGCACCAGATGCGCCAAGAGCCATGCTCACATCACTCATGAAGTAGAAGCCAAATCCGGTCAAAGCACAACCCAGTGCGATGCGACCGAAGCTTGCAAATCGCGGTGGCCGAATAGCAAACGCTGCCGCAATCAGCGTCATCGCTGCCAGAAGAGCGGGAAGTGCCAGCATGGCGTGGAAATGCGCCTTGTGTCGCCGCGCCGAAAACCCCGCAGACTCCATACTTTCGATCACCTGCGGCAACCGCCAGAACGAGATGGAGTCGGGTTGAGCGAAGCTGTTTTGAATTTCGGTCGCACTCATCTTCGTTGGAATGTCAAGAAACGGAACAAGTTCTTCGTCTGGAGGTGCAGCGGCACCCAAACGGACTGTTCGAACCGTCGCATCCGTTAGCTTCCAGCTCCCGGAGACCAGTTCTGCCACCGGCGTGTCAATCCGAACTCTCAGCGCATCTTCCTCACCGAATTGGAGGAAAGTTGCGTCTCGCAGGACGCTGCCCTCCGCATTTGTGCGCGCGGCATGAATGACAACGCGATCAGCGCCATCTCCCTCACGCAGCCACAGCCCTTCACCAGAAACCGAAAACAGGGTGCCTCGGCCTTGGAAGTGCTCCGCATCCATTTGCTCGTAGACGCTTAAGGCGGTCGCCGATAGCGGCGCATAGACACAAATTCCGGTCAGGCCAATCAACGCAGCCGCGAAAATGCCAGGTCGCGCCATCCCCCAGAAAGAAAGTCCAGATGCAAACGCAGCCACCAATTCGCTCGAACGGGCGAGGACCATGTAGGCCCACATCGCGCTCAGCAACATCACAAACGGCAGCGCCTGTAGAGAGACACTCGGCGCATGAAGGAAAGCCATTGAAACGATGGTGAAAAACAAGCCTTCTCTGTCACCGCTGCGACGCAAAAGCTCCATAAAATCGACGATTGTAATCAGAAGGAGAACCGCAAGAAATGCGGTGAGGAAAATCCGAACAACCCGTCCTGCGATGTAGCGTTGAATGGTCATGCAGGAACGGCCTGACCGCCGGTGCGAAACTTACCTCTCGACAAGATCCACAAAGCCAAAACTGAGGCGACAACAGGCGGTATGTACATTACCGGCCAAGCCTCAGGGGCGCTTTTCACAACATTCTGAAGCCCCAACCCGATGACTCTGAGGGCCACGCCCAAGACGGCAGCCACCACCATGCGGCGAACATATCCGCGCCGACTGAACGACCCCTTTAACATCACAGCCGCTGCGACGACCACGATTGCAAACCCATAGAGCGGGGAACTCAATTGCTCGTGCCCCTCTGAGATATACCGACCATAATCGCGCTCCGATAATTCGGATTTATCGGGCCAAATTAGCTCATTGAAGAAGAACTCAGACGGTTTGCGCCGACGTTCTGCAGGATCGGAGACGAACTCCGCAAGATCGTAGCCGATCTTGTCAAATTGCAGCAAAGACAGAGAGTCTGATTTGGGATCAATCCGTTG
>CAZXMX010000162.1:0-2679 GCA_964641645.1 uncultured Neomegalonema sp. | reverse complement strand
ACCTCAGCAGTCTTTTCGCGCATCGTCCGCGCCCCGATTGGCGCGAGGAGAACTGTCACGATTGCGAGAGCCACCGAAACGCCGACGCCAAAAACAAGAACGGCTCTGAGAGACGATAACCGCCCTTCTCCGGCTGAATAGACCACAACGAGCTCAGAATCCGACATCAGTCGGTTCAACGCGAAAATTGTCGCACCCAGCGCCGCGAGCGGAAAGACAATGGATAAAACCAGCGGTAACAAGGGGCCAGCAAAGGTCAGCAAGATCGATGCGCTCTGTCCGTTGTTGACGATGAGATCGATCACACGGAGGGATTGCGCAAGCCACATGACCCCCGTGAGCACCAGTGTGAAAAACACGAAGGGTGCGAGGACTTGCCTCAAAAAATACCGATCAATCAGGCGCATGCCGGAGGCGTATGCGGACAATTGGGCAAGGTCAAGACGCACACCACCTGCAGACACTGGCAAATCCTGCGTGAACCCGCTACGTCTTCGAGAGAAGCAGGCCTTCGCATAAGACGCGGGCCATCCACGCTTGAGCTCGGGAAAGGCTGATTAATGACCGTTTCGTTTCGCGATACACCCAATGATGATTTGTCAAAGACCATTGGAACAGTTGTCGTTTTTGCTTCTGCGTCCGCTTTGACGCCCATCGCGACGACGGCGGATGAAATCATCGGCGGCACCGTTTCGCGCGCGCAAAATGTGGATCAATTCTCCGGAAAATCAGGCGAAGTACTGGACATACCAGCCCCTGCTGGAATGAAAGCGTCTCGGCTGCTCGTTGTCGGCACAGGAGAGAGCGACGTCACAGAAACAGTGGCCCGCACAATCGGCGGTAAGCTGGGCGGCGCACTTGGGAAGCTGGATGACGCCGGTGCGACGGTCTTTGCAGACGGCTTTGGCGACGACGCGGCGGTCGCGGGCCTCGCGCTTGGTGTTCGGCTGAGGCGCTATTCATTCGATAAATACTGCACAGAATCAGATCGCGCGACAGATCGCGGCCCTGGCAAGGTCGTGATCGCCCTGCCTGACACCAAAGCCGCTCAAGCTGCAGATGTCGACGCGAACGCGCTCGCGGAAGGGACGTTCTTCACGCGCGATCTCGTCAGCGAGCCCGCCAACATACTCTATCCGGAGAGTTTTACCGAACGCCTGCAAGGACTGGGCGAGCTTGGTGTCGAGGTCAGCGTTCTTGATGAAGACGATATGACAAAGCTCGGCATGAACGCGCTGCTGTCGGTCGGACTGGGTAGTCGCCGCGAAAGCCGCGTCGTCATTATGAAATGGCTCGGTGCGGACGATAAATCAGCCGCGCCGTTCTGTGCTGTTGGCAAGGGCGTCACCTTCGATACGGGCGGCATTTCCATCAAGCCAGCTGCCGGCATGGAAGAGATGACCATGGATATGGGCGGGGCTGGTGTCGTTTCCGGGTTGATGAAAACCCTCGCGATGCGAAAAGCCAAAGCCAATGTGATTGGCGTCGTCGGCCTGACAGAGAACATGCCCGACGGTCAGGCAACGCGCCCCGGCGACATCGTGACGGCAATGAGCGGGACCACTATCGAGATTATCAACACGGATGCCGAAGGCCGTCTCGTGCTGGCCGATGTCCTTCACTATACGCAAAAAGAGTTTAAACCTCGCGCAACGATCAACCTCGCGACCCTGACTGGGGCGATGATCATCGCGCTCGGCTACGACAAAGCCGGGTTTTTCTCGAACAATGACGAGCTGTCGAGTCAACTGCAGACCGCTGCCGATAACGAAGAAGAAGGCCTTTGGAGACTGCCGCTGGGCAAAGCCTACGACGATCAGATCAAGTCGCGCCTTGCGGACATCAAGAATACGGGCGGGCGTCATGCCGGGTCGATCACAGCCGCTCAGTTTCTCAAGCGGTTTGTCGATGAAAGCCCTTGGGCACATATCGACATTGCCGGTGTTGCCCTGAGCAAAGAAACCAAACCGACGGTTCCAAAGGGTGCAAGCGGCTGGGGCGTGGCAACGCTCAACCGGCTGGTGCGCGACGTTTTTGAAGACAGTGCGGGTGCCTGAAGCCCTTTTCTATCATTTAACCGCCCATCCATTGGAGCGCGCACTGCCAACCCTGATCGAAAGAACCTTGGAGAAGGGTTGGCGAGCGGTGGTTCGAGCAAGCAGTCCAGAGCGCATCGCATTCCTCGACGCCGTGCTCTGGACCTATAAAGACGAGTCGTTTGTTCCGCATGGGTGCGCTGGCGGCCCCTCTCCAGAACATCAGCCCGTCTATTTGACGACCGGCGAAGAGATTCCCAACAACGCGGACGTATTGTTCGTTGTGGATCAAGCAGATACCGAGGATTTTTCCTCGGTCGCCAGAACGATTGTCATGTTTGATGGCGCCGATGAAGAGGCCGTCGCGTTTGCGCGTGAACAATGGAAGCGCGCCGCTGCAGCCGTTACCGCGACATACTGGCGACAAGACAACGCAGGACGGTGGGAAAAAGCCGCCGAAAGCACCGGCACGTAGCGCAAACGGCACATTAACACTTGAACGATAAAACCCTCTTGCAACGCGGTTACTGGCTCGGCTAAGAAGCGCGCTGTGGAGAGGTGCTAGAGTGGTTGAATAGGACGGTCTCGAAAACCGTTGAGCCTTTGCGGGTTCCGAGGGTTCGAATCCCTCTCTCTCCTCCAC
>CAZXMX010000161.1:0-7882 GCA_964641645.1 uncultured Neomegalonema sp. | reverse complement strand
GCTGGCGTGTTCTTCGCGGCATATCGCACCGCGAGGTCACTGCGATGCGGGCCAAATAACGTCCGCCCCGCCAGCCCATCTTGATGGCGCGCATCGAACAGACGCGCCGTGTAGACATTGGCATCGGGGGCGAAATCTTCGAATTCACCCTCCAGCGCGGCATCGGCGCGGGGAAAGGCGCTCTCGTCATCTTGAGCCGCGAGCAATCCGGACAAGGCTTCCCTCCGGCCCTGCGCCAGACCAAGACCCGACTCCACCATCTGACTTTCCAACGCGCTCAGCCAGCGTTGATCCGAAACCCCGTCTTTCAAAAGGCGGTTTCGGTCCCGCATCGACTTTTCATATCGCGAGGCGTGCTCGGCATGGTCGGGTGAAAAACTCAACGCGATGCGATCCAAAAAGCGCCGACGTTCGGCTGGCCCTTCAACGAAGACGCGATCCAACGCAGGGGTGAGCCAGATGATCCGCGCGATGCGGCCTAACGACAAAACGGAAACTGTCTTCTCATCCCGTTTGGCAGTGCGGCGGGCCTCGGCTTCCGCCCCGGTCCAAAGAACGGTCGGATCGCCTTGCGTTTCAAGCGTTGCGCTCACGGACCAGCCAATGTTTGAAGGTTGGCGTGCAAAATCCACCGGCTGAGCCCGCCGCAACCCGCGTCCGGGCGCGAGCAGTGAAACGGCCTCAAGAATATTGGTTTTCCCAGCACCATTCGCCCCTGCCAATGCAATTGCATTGGCCCCGACCAAAAGGTCTGCCCGTGCATAGGAGCGAAAGGCGATCAGCCGAAGAGTGGAAAGGGCCAGGGTCACGCAGTTTCTATACGCAACACCGCGCGACCCGCCAAGACGGGTTTAAACCCGCATCGGCATGACGACATAAATGACGTTTTCATCCCCGGCCTCGCGCACGAGGGTCGGGGCGGCACTGTCGGCAAATTCGAATAACGCATTCTCGCGTTCAATCTGTCCGGCGATTTCAGTCAGATATTTCGCGTTAAAGCCAATCGAGATCGGCTCGGCGGCATAGGCCACAACCATCTCTTCATCGGCGGTGCCGCTTTCGGGCGAATTGACCGAGAGGGTCAGCTTATCCTCTTCGAGGGCCAGCTTAACCGCGCGCGATTTTTCTGAACTGACGGTCGCGACACGGTCCACAGCGGCGGCAAACATCTTCGCATCCACAGTGAGGGTCTTGTCATTTCCAACCGGAATAACCCGGGTGTAATCGGGAAACTGACCATCGATGACCTTGGAAGTCAGCACGAAACGCCCGCAGGCAATGCGAATCTTGGCCTCAGAGACTGAAATTTGCGCCACGGCATCGGCGTCTTCGAGCAACTTGCCCAGTTCAGCCACGGTCTTGCGAGGGACAATTACGCCCGGTGAGCCTGCCGCACCATTTGGCAAGGGCATATCAACCCGTGCCAGCCGGTGCCCGTCGGTCGCTACAGCGCGCAGATTGTCTTCAACGATGTGCAGGTAAACGCCATTGAGGTAATAGCGGGTTTCCTCGGTTGAGATCGCAAAGCGCGTTTTCTCGAACAAACGGTTTAGCTCACCCGCGGTGACCTCGTAATTATGCCCATATTCCGAGGACGCCATGACCGGATAATCGGAGGAGGGCAGGGTTGCCAGCGCAAATCGCGACCGACCAGAACTCACGGTCAACCGCCCATCTTCGACGTTCAGGGACAACGAGACTTCCGCGCCGTCGGGCAGCTTACGTACGATTTCATACAGCGTTTGCGCGGGTGCGGTGACGGCCCCGCTTGTCTCAACCTTGGCATCCATCGTCTCGACAGCTTCGATATCGAGGTCCGTCGCGGTCAGCGACAGGCTCGATCCTTCGGCTTTGAGCATCAGGTTCGACAGAATCGGGATGGTGTTGCGGCGTTCAACAACGCTCTGCACATGGCTTAGCGACTTCAACAATGCCGCGCGTTCTGCCGTGACCTTCATTCAGTCGCCCTCTCCGTCGAAATCAGTGGGACGGGGAACCTAGAACTTTTCAAGTACCCCGTCGAGTCTGGTTAAGCAGTCCGCAAGCTATAGGTCGCCGCGCGGAAAGGAACCAGCATCGCGATGGTGATCGTCAGCTTGACCGCCCAGTCCACGAGGCCGTAGTTCCACCAACCCGCAAAATCCGACGCATAGAACGCGAGCGTCCAGAACAGCAGGCTGTCGACAGTCCCGGCGATGATCGAGGAAACAAGCGGTGCTTTCCACCAAACGCCGTCACGCATCCGGTTAAACACGGACACATCCAGCAACTGCGCGACCAAAAACGCCGTACCGGAAGCAAGCGCAATCCGAGGATCGGCAAAATACCAAGACAGCACGACGCCGAAGATAAAACCGACGGCAATGACCCGCCGCGCCGCGCCCGGCCCATAAACCCGGTTCATGATATCGGTCACCAAAAAGGCGATAGGATAGGAAAACGCGGCCCACTGAACATAATCGCTGAACGCAAAGCCGGTGGCCGCGTTCATATCAATTCCAAAGATGCTCGTGACCGGAATCGTGACCAGATAGTTCGACGCAGCCACGATCACGGCCATCGCAATGATTCCTGCGATAACTTGGGGACTTGTCCAGCCGTACTGCGTCTGAGTATGCATCTTAAAAATCCAGAATGTTGGGGTACGCCGCGCGTCTAACACCCCCTTGCGATAGGAGCAAGAGATGTCCCAAGTCACCGTCGCTTTCGAGCCGCCAACCAACCCCGACCTCGTCGCCATGCACGAGGCCCGGATTGCCTTTAGTTTTGAAGGATATGATCCCGAAGACTGTTTCACACCGCCGGTATCGGCGCTGGCCAACCCCGATATGCGCTTTCGCGTCGCGCGGGTTGCCGGGGCGGTTGCGGGGATGGCGGCGCTCCGCCTCGATGAGGGATGGGGCGAGGTCAAAGCGGTTTTCACAGACCCGGCGATGCGGGGCAAAGGGGTTGCTCGGGCCTTGATGGATGAGCTGGAACAGGTCGCTCGGGCTGAAGGATTGCCGCGATTGCGGCTCGAAACCGGAAATCTGCACAAAGACGCGCTGATCTTTTACCCGCGCCTTGGTTGGACCGAAATTCCGCGCTTTGACCCATACCCGGAGAATGAAACCAGCATATTTTTCGAGAAGGTCCTGTGATGAAACTGCGTTGGATCGCCCTGCCGCTCTTGGCTCTCTTTGGTTGTGATGACACGGATACCGCCGTGACCACTGAACGCAGCGTCGATACGATCCGCGTCGCGACTTACAATACCCATCTCGCACGCGGCGAGGCCGGGAAGCTCGTGACCGAGCTACGCGACGGCTCGGCGCAGGTTGATGCCGTTATTCGGGTCATTGCCGAGGTCGATCCGGACATTTTGCTCGTCAACGAACTGGATTTTGATGAAGACCGCGAAGCGGTGGGCCTCTTTTTGGAAAGGCTCGCGGCGGCGGGGGTCGAATATGGCTACAGCTTTGTTGCGCCGGTGAATACTGGCAGGCCAACCGGCCTCGATCTGACCGGCGATGGCAAGGATTACGGGCCGGAAAACGCGCAGGGCTGGGGTGTTTTTGAGGGACAATTCGGCATGGCGATCCTGTCGCGCTTACCGATCAAGAGCGACGAGGTCCGGACTTTCGCAGGTCTTCGGTGGAGTGAGATGCCCGATAACCTCTACCCACTGGAATATTTCCCGGAGCCAGCGCTTGAGGTGCTGCGGCTTTCCTCGAAAAGCCATTGGCATATCCCCGTGCAAGCTGGGGATAAGACCCTCCATCTGCTCGCCAGCCACCCGACGCCCCCTGTTTTTGACGGTGACGAAGATCGCAATGGCCGCCGAAATCACGACGAAATCCGCTTTTGGACGGATTACATCGACGGCAAGGACTGGATGCTCTCCGATCAGGGAACCGAGGGCGGTTTAGCGGAGGATGCCCTTTTCGTCGTGCTGGGTGATCTCAACAACGATCCGGAAAAGGGCGATGGTCGCCATGAAGCGGTTAAGAACCTTCTGGAGCACGAGCGGGTCCAAGATACCGCTCCAAAGGGGATGGCCGGGGTCGCGACGTCGGACTTCGAGGGTGTCGGGCAGTTGCGCGTCGACTACGCATTGCCCTCAACCGGGCTCGAAATTCTTGCTTCGGGGGTCTTTTGGCCCGCGCCAGATAAACCGATGCATGGTGCTGCAATCAGCGCCTCAGATCATCGGCTCGTTTGGATCGATATCGCTGCGGGAAGTCTGAAGAACTGAAAACCTTACTTGGCACAGTTTTCGCTTGAAGATGGTCATGGACCTGTCGGAGCGCTTCCCCCGGCCTTTGGCATCCAACGCTCACCTCCACGGTAAGCAAGAGTACCGTTCCTCCTGATCAGATGTCGTATCGATCAGGAGGAACGCACAAGATCATCAAATTTTGGGATTTTGGCGAAGTTGATGAGAGCGCCGCATAACGCTCTCATCATCACAGGTGTTCGCTCATCGTAGCGGTTCAGGGGTCCAAGTGACCGATGGGGGGCGACCTTCGTCCACTCGAACCCCGAACCGTGAAACTAAGGTCGCAACCTTCGTGCCGAGGCTGTTTGATCGCGTTCATCTGACTAAATTTACGCCGTTCACTAAATTGGCATACAACTGGAAAGCTATCGTTTCATGCGTGAACCAAGCATGGAGCCTACGGCGATGCCGTCCAAAACCTTGAGTCAGGAAGAACTCGTTGAGTTTGCGAGATTGCTCTACGGCGACCAGTGGCGCGAAGAAGTCTCCAAGCATCTGAATATCAGCCGAAAAAACCTCGTTGTTACCTTGGCTTCCGGCGATCCCGTGCCCGAAACCATTGTGACTCCGTTCCTGACCCTGATGGAGACCCATTTGCAGAAGCAGGAAGAGCTGAGCCTGAAAATGCATAAACGGGTGGCGGAAATCCGCGGCGCCTCCATGGACGATAAACAACCCCGAGTAGCGCGTCGAACGGCTTCTTAGGTAGCTAGGGTTGTTTGACGGACTGCGAAAAATCGCAACCCGGATTCCAGACTGAGTCTCACATTGCGAAATTGAATTGAAGCGTCGGTTCCAATCTTCATCCTTGTTTCGGCGCACCGACTCGCACAAACATTTGAGTCAACGAAAGAAATCGTTTACCTTCCTGTACAGCGTCGAAAAAAGGCGCATTGATTGAGCCAGGAGAAACCGATGAAATTTCCAGTCAGTGGCGTACTCGCCACGGCGGCGATCTTTGCGCTATCCAGCGCAGCGTCCGCCCAAAGCACAACGAACTATTATCAGCAAATTCAAAGCGGCTATCAGCAGGGCGTTATTGCGCCTGCTGCCACCAGCACATTCCAAGCAACGCCTTCTGCACCATTAAGCGGCGTTTTCGCTGCTCAGCCGGCCACGGCCTACGCACCACAGCCGCTCGGCAACTTCGCGCAGCCCGCTGCTTCGAGCTATGCGCCTCAGCAACTCGAAACGAGCTATCTGCCCGCGCCGACGACATCGGCGAGCACGCTGCAACAGCCAGCGGCGGCTTTCTCGGCGACCGTGCCAAGCTACGGCTCGCCTTACACACCAACGACGCAAGCAGGTTATGCCCCGTCGGTCGCGCCGACCTATGTCGCACCAACCTATGGCACGGCAAACGGCGCGTATCAGGGACAGCAACTGCCGGGATATCAGGTTCAGCAGCTTCCCGCCTACCAGCAGCCAGCGTTCAATCTGCCGGTAGCGCAACAGCCGGCGCAAGCTCCGGCAAACGCTTATGCGCCGATTACTCCAGCAGCGGCAAAACCAAGCAACAGCCTTCGGGACTCCGATGCTTGGTCGTTCAACCTTGCGCGCTTCTACCCTGCGATTCAGGCATGCTTGCGCAAAAGCTCCGCTAAGAATCCTGTGATCGCAAACGTTCAGGTCAGCGACAACAAAACGAAGATGCTGATTGGTGAAGGCGGCTCGTCCAGCTTCTCAACCTGCTCGACGGGTCTCAGTGGCACCGTGGTCAAAGCGAACAGCGACATCCGCACGCTGCCGCCTGCGTTCTTCGCACCATTGGGGTCGACCTTTACGGTATCGCCGGATCGTCCGTTCCAGCCGATCGTTGATACCGATCAAAAGGTCATCGGCTGGCTTGTTCGCACACAGCCAACCACCACAACGGTCAACCAATTCGGTCAAGCGCCAAGCTTTGACGGACAATTCATCCGTCCGATGATGGTGAATACGAGTGTCGGCAAGGGCTAACCGCTCAACACGCTAACGAGTTCAAGACGCGCGGTGAGCGATCGCCGCGCGTTTTTTATGCCGATTACTGTCGGCTCGTCACATAGGCCCGAGCGGTTGAATAGCCCTTGAGCGACAACGCCGCGATATGCTTTTTCCCGCTTTCCCCGACATAATTGATCTCGATCATCGTTCGGGTCGGCATCCGCACCATCAGCTCATTTTCTGCAATCGACGGCGCAATCTGAACGGCGGCGCCACCTGGCATACCCACCAGCCGCCAGCCATCACCCGGCCCCAACTGCGCGCCCGGCTGTCCGTCGAGTGTAACCATCATCACGGATCCGTCTTTGATGGGCTCGACCGGTAGAAAGACCATGCGATCTTCGCCGACATTCGGTTCGGAAAAGGCCAACTGATGCCCATCTTCTGAGGCGGTCGCGAGGGCACATCCCGCATCTGCCGCACAAAAGGCCGTCCAATCCCCAAAAGATTCCGGCTCGGCGGCCTGCGCAGCTTGGGCCGCAAACGTCAGGGCGACGAAAGCTGATTTGACCCACATGAACTTGTCTCCTGTTCGACTATTCCTACTGTATATAGCGCAAAACATGGCGAGTGCATGGTGTTTGTCAGGTTGTAAATCGGAGAACCCTTTATGAGCCTGAGGCTTACCCTGCTCAATGCCTTCTTACGCGCCTTTGTCCGTCCCCAACTATCGCGGGTGAAAACCCCGCAAGCGGCGCGGCGACACATGGAAAAAGGCACCGCGCGCTTGCCAATATCGATGCGCGGCATCAACCTCCATTCCGAGGCGATCCCCGGCCCCGCCGGTCCGGTCCCTGTCGAATGGCTGTCTTCGGGGCGGGCGGATCGCCGCCGCGTGCTGATTTACCTGCACGGCGGCGCGTACATCATGGGCAGTCCGAAAACGCACCGGATGATCACGACCGCCTTGGCACGAATGACAGGGATGCGCGTCCTTGTTCCCGATTTTCGCTTGGCCCCGGAATATCCAGTACCCTGCGGTGTTGAAGATGCCGTCGCGGTTTACTCATGGCTGCTCGCGCAAGGCTATGACGCGGCCAATATCGCGTTGGTTGGCGAGTCCTCTGGCGGCGGTCAGTGCTTCGCCACGGCCATTGCGCTTCGAAATAAGGGCTTCCCGCCGCCTGCCTGCATCGTGGCCTTTAGTCCTTGGCTCGACCTGACCATGAGCGGCGAGTCCGTCAGAACCAATGCCAAGCGCGAGCGGATGCTCCCGGTCGAGCGCGCTGAGGAAGTTGTCGACTATTACATCGGCGACAGCGACCCAAGAGACCCGATTACCTCGCCCCTCTTCGATGACGGCCCGCTGCCTCCCGCGCTGATCCAAGTCAGCCGCGCGGAGATCCTGCTCGACGATTCCATCCGCATGGCCGAACGGCTTGAACAAGCCGGGGGGGACGTAACGTTGGAGCAGTGGGAGAACACGCCTCACGCATGGCAATTCTTCGGCACGGCGCTGCCCGAAGCAAAAGATGCCCTGACGAAAGCCACCGCGTATTTGAATAAACATCTCGGCGGGTAGCCCTTGCGCTCCGCACACGGACGGCTAGAGTTGTGCCTCTGAGGGGGAGCAACCGTGACAAGCCATGCGTATACCGCCGCGTTCATCGGGGTCGAGGCTCGCGAAGTCGACGTACAATG
>CAZXMX010000160.1:0-7892 GCA_964641645.1 uncultured Neomegalonema sp. | reverse complement strand
TTCCAATCCACTGCCATCGGGAAGCATTAGGTCGAGCAGCAGCACATCATGCTCACCTTCCTCAATGGCGGCGCGTCCAGCGGCGGCGGTGCTCGCCACTGTGACGTCAAAGCCATCTCTTTCGAGCAACTTGCGATACATCATCGCCATTGAGCCTGTGTCTTCCACAAGCAATGCGCGCGGATTGTCTGCCATTACGAAGCCTCCAAGAACGAAGCGAGCGCGGTCATTATTTCTTCAAGTGCCATATCGAGATCGGCGACGCCTTCGTCAAAGCCATCGGGCGCTCCAGTATGAGCAAGCGCATTGAGCGACTCCGCGAGTGCCTGCGCTTTCTGCGCGCCGATGGCTCCTGCGACACTCACGGCGATGTGCGTCGTACTGCGGATCGTCTCTGAGTTTCGATCAGCACGAGAGAGAGAATTGCGAAGCGATGAAAGGTCTTTGACGAACTCTGTCGCTAGATCTTGAAAGTCTTTTTGCCCCAACGTAGTTCGTAGCGAGTTGAGCCGATCAGGGTCGATGGCAGCTTCCGTGTGTTCTGTTAAACCAGACACTTCTGAAGAAGGCTTTTTCCCTAACGCCGTCGACAAGGCAATTTCAAAATCCTCACGATCCGAGATCGGCTTGGCCAAGATGGTATCCGCGCCAGAGGCCATGATCTCGTCTTTTTGGGATCGGATCGCAAAGGCCGTAAAGGCGATGAGCGGTGTCAGAATATTCGGGCCATTGCCCGCGCGAATGGCCCGCATCACGTCTTTACCGTTCATCTTTGGTAGATCGATATCCATAAAGATGACGTCGAAACCGACATTCTCAGCCGTTTGAAGTCCACTTTCTCCATCCCGACAGACGGTCACGTCACAGCCGAGTTGTTCTAGAAAGCGCGTTGCAATGAGTTGATTGGTCGCGTTGTCTTCGACGAGGAGAACACCCAGCCCATCAAAGCTGGCCTCGATGGGCGTAGAGGATTCCGCAACAATAACGTCGTCAATTTTGCAATCGGGAAAACGGAGATCGACTTGAGCACCGCCATCTATCTGGCTTTTTAGTTCGACCGTCCCGCCCAACTTCTCGGCCAACGTCTTGACGATGGATAATCCGAGACCAGCACCTTTCGCTTGTTGTCCGTGCGGGCGCATGAAGGGTTCAAACGCGGTCGATAGGGCTTCATCCGAAAATCCAGACCCTGTGTCCGTCACTGTGATGTGCAATCCAGTTTGGTCAAGTGCAGCGAAATGAACCTTCACATTCGATCCGGCTGCATACTTCATCGAATTGGCGAGTAAGTTTCCTAAGATTTGCCTTAACCGAGCAACATCGAAATTGATGACCTGTGGCACGTCGTCGTCGGAGGTCACATGGAATGGCATGTCCGTATTGCGCAATCGCGGTGTCCATGACTGTGAAAGTTCGTCGACGACATCGGCAATGCGAACCGGTGATTTTGATACCTCAATCTCACCAGCCTCAAGACGCGCAAAATCGAGCGTATCATCTAAAAGACGCCGGAGCTGATGCGCGGAAGAATGAATGGCATCGACCACTTCGCGCTCGCGATTGGGAAGACCGTCCTGATCGATCAATGCGATTGATCCCGTCACGCCGCCGACCGCTGTTCGCATATCATGCGCGAGCATCGAGATAACAAAGGATTTCGATGCATTTGCACGTTCGGCCTTTTCACGCGCCTCGGCGATCTCCGCTTCGCGTTGGTTTCGTTCGGTTAAGTCCCGCAAGAACGAAAGGAACACTTCGCCTTGACTGATCGGCAGGATCGAAAGGCCTAACTCAACGGGAATATCATACCCCTCCGCATGCAGGGCTTCGATCTCGACTTTTCCGCCAATGAGTTTTCTTTTGCCGGTGTCGATGTATCGTTTCATCCCCGCTTCGTGTGCCTCGCGGTATCGCTCGGGGATAATGAGTTCAGCCATCGGTTGGCCTAGCGCTTTCGCGCATTCATGACCGAATAGATCCTCAGCCTGCTTGTTAAAGGCAACAACGATGCCATCGTGATTCACTGCGACAACAGCATCGAGCGCTGTGTCACAGATCGCGTCGAGCATCAACTTATCCCGATCTTCGATTGGCTTTTTCATGCGGCAATCTCCTGGTCTGAAAGTCCGTGACGCAGTGCTGAATAGACAGCACGCATGAGGTCATCGGGTGTTCTGGCGACTTCATCAAAGGTATGGACGCCGGACGGCGACCCACACGCAATTATGACGGCTTCTGAGTTTTCGCGGCGAAGGGTGGCAAATGACTTCGAGTCTTGCGTCGCTTCTACAAGCACAATGTCCGCCGATTGCGATCCCGCGCTCACCGTGGCGACGCCGTTCGCTTTGAGCAGCGCCTCATACATCCGCGAAAGAGCATTGGAACTGAATACAAGCTGCCCGGTTAGCTGAATGATGTCGACCGGCACAGTGATAACACGCATTGACTCGTGCGCTTCGACGGTTCCACCCAGGCGCTCAATTATACCCCGTGCCAATGTTTCCCCGAACGCATCATGGGGCAATGAAACGTCTGTTCCAATCTCGATCGAAAGTTTATCGCGATCCATCGAGATGAATAACCGGATCTCCTGCGCCCCTCCACGTTGGAGCGCATTGATTGTCAAATGCGACAAGGCATGGATCAATCGCTGAACATCTGCTTTGAGGAAGTCGGGGGTCTGCGACATTCCGGTCACGCGAAAGACGGCCTCGCGGCGCTGCAGTTCCGGCTCGATAGAGGTCCGAATGGCCTCGACTAGATCAGGCACTTTAAAAAGCGTTGGATTGATTTCGAGGTCGTTGTCGGCGTTAAGGTCGAGGGCGTCCGTCACGAGGTTTGACAGCCGATGCGCAGACGCTTGGGCCTCATCAATTAATATCCGCCTCGATTCTCGATCAGGTTCATCCTTGATCAGCGCAAGTGATCCGAGCATCCCGTTTAGTGGTGTTCGAAGCTCGTGACTCATCATCGAGAAGAACTTCTTGCGGCTCGCGGCAGCGGATGTAGCTGCCTTGGCGATCGAAGCGTTCTTTCGGGCGTCTCTTGTCGCGAAGATCGCTAACGCCATCGCAACTGCGATTGTCATGAGCAGCGCCGCAGCGGTCAACATCATGCCCTCGCGCATGGTATTGCGAATTTCAGAAAACCTATTCTCTTCGCTATTCAGTACGCGAATTGTCGACGCCCGAACGACGCCTTCGAACTGCTTCAGCGAGAGAGATACTCTATCGCGCTCTTCGGACGGCCCATTGCTTAAACCGCTAACGAGAGGATCAAGCTCGTTCAGAAGTTTAACAAGGTTCTTATGGTCCTCGCGCGCTTCGGGATCGGCCGGAAACCGCGTTCCACTTCCGCCCTCGTCAAAGATAGCCACACGACTACGGAGCAAATCGAAACGTTTGCGGACCATCGCGGCATCAACGGCAGGATCGGCGGCAAGGCGCGCAAGTTCTACCTGCAATGCGCCGTAGTCCCGCTCGACCAGCGCTGCGGACCGGAAGATATTTTCTTGCGACGTTGTTTGCAGAGTTTGTAAGTCTGAACGTGTGTTGAATACGCCGAGAATGACGACGCTCAGCAACGCTGCCAAAGCCAGACCAAATCTGAGGGGGAGGAACTTCATTTCACATTGAGTTCGACAAAGTGTGCGTTTGATCCGCAATCGCAGCCATCGTTGTCAGAGTCACAAACAGACGTCTCATAGGCGGTTCCCTTCATCGAAGGCCACCCGAGGTCGCGCGGCTTTCACTCAGGTAGAGCAAGGAGTGCGCCCATGATTTTCGTTGCGAGTTGCAAAGAAATTGTTGCGAAACGCAAAGAAAGTGCATTGCATTTTGCGTTTCGCGATAAACGAATGATTAACTTATGCGGCGTGTTTCAAGCATTGATCGAGCGTTTCAGACAGATCGTCTCGGTGGCGTGCATAAGCGATCATCGCTTCGAGCATTCCGGCGGGGCTGCCACAGTCGTACCGCTGTCCATCAAAATGGAATCCGCTGAGGCCAGTCGCGTCGATTTCTCGGGCAATCGCATCAGTGAGCTGAATTTCTCCACCGCTTCCCTTAGTCTGGGTCTCCAACACGTCAAAGATTTTTGCTGAAAGAATGTACCGTCCAACAACACCCATTTGAGAGGGTGCATCGTCTGGCAGTGGCTTCTCGACGATGCCCTTTGCTTTTACGAACGGACCATCGGTGATGGTCGGGTCGATAACGCCATAGCGAGTTGTCTCGGAGCGTTCGATTTGCTCAACGGCGACGATATTGGTTCCGCAATCACCTCGGCGTGCAGCCATCTGAGAAAGGCATCCGACGGGCGCAAGGATCAGGTCATCTGGCAAGATCACACCGAATTCGTCGGCTTCGACAAATTCACGGGCGCATAGGACGGCATGGCCGAGACCCAGCGCTTGCTGCTGATGGACAACGACGACGTTACAATCAGCCGCAATGCCGGGAAAATTGACGTAGGTTTCGATTCCGGGCTTTTGTTCACTGCTGACAAAGACAAGCGTCTCTGCACCTGCTTCGACGGCTTCTTCGATTGCGAATTGCAGCAATGGCTTTTCGATCACCGGAAGCAGTTCTTTGGGGGTGCCAAGGGTGGCGGGACGAAAGCGCGTGCCTTGACCAGCGACAGGGAAGACTACTGTTTTGAGGGGGCGGGTATGGGTCATTTGGGTTTCCTTTTGAAGATTCTAATATGCGCCGCGTCGGGAGATAACGGCGAGCGGGGTCAGCAGAATGATCGCGATGTCGAGCCACAGGGACCGTGATTGGAGGTAGGCAATATCGAGATCGACCTGTTTGCTGAATTTTAGATCGGCGCGACCGGAAATTTGCCAAAGGCAGGTAATGCCGGGAGCGCCATTGAGGCGTTCTGCCTCGTTGGGAGAGTATCGATTGACCTCAACGGGCAAAGCAGGGCGCGGTCCAACCATCGACATCTCACCCTTGAGGACATTAATCAGTTGCGGAAGCTCATCGAGCGATGTGGTGCGGAGAATTTTCCCCATCTTCGTCACGCGCGGGTCGTTCGTCATCTTGAAACAAACATCATCGCGGTCACTGTTGGCTCGGATCTTGGCGAGGCGCTCCTCAGCATCGGGGTGCATGGACCGGAATTTCATCATCCGAAAGGGACGTCCGTTTCGTCCGATCCGCGTCTGCGTGAAGTAGGCGGTCCCTTTGCTCTCGGCACGGATGGCTAATGACGCTGCGATGAAGAATGGGGAAAGGATGACGAGTGCGCTGCCCGCAATGCAAAGATCCAAGCCGCGCTTTGAAGCCTCGTACCAATCTACTTTTTGGGGAACAGCGTTTGCGACGGCACGGGCAACAAAGACGGGATTGCCGATCAGATAGCGCTTGGCAAGTCGGCGCGGCTCACACGCCATCCTCCACGCCCATTCCATCCCGATCTTGCGAACAGGTTTGGGCGCGCGTGGAATGCTGCCGGAAATGAAGTCGAACAGACCGCCGACGCCCATGCAGACGGGGATAGAGAGGGTGTCGGTGTTTCTGGCGACGAACGTCTCTTGATGAGGTGCACCCATGGCAACAAGAAGAATGTCGGCATTGGACGCATTTACTCGCGCGACGACACCGGGTTCAGCAGTTTGATCGAAATAGCCATGTTCAAAGCCGGCAATGCGGAGACCGGGAAACTGAGTTTGCGCCGCGCGCACAGCGGATTGAGCAACGCCCGGCTTCCCTCCCAGGAAATAGATCGACTTTCCAGATCGTCTTGCTTCTTCGCAGATCAATGGAAAGAGGTCCGTGCCATTTAGATTGGCGGCAAACCGTTTTCCTTTCATTGCTGCGGCGAGAGCCAGCCCTGACCCGTCCGGCAAAAGAACATCCATTTTCGAGAGCGCACGCCGATAGGTTTCGTTGTTTGCGGCCTGATTGACGCAATCGGCATTGACGAAGGCGACGCGCTTTTTCGCGCCGTCAAACAGCATCGAAACCGCAGCCTGTCTCCCTGCGTTGATGAGGGGCATGTTAAAGAGCGAAAGCGTTGGAAGTCTTGAAGGCGTTTGCATTGCGTGTCTCCAGCATCTGCGTTTGGAAGCAGTCATTGCGAAGGTTGCGCCAGCTCTCGAAAATTATTTAGAATGTTGAAATATATTGTTTTTTTGGAATAGCGTGAATCGACCACGGATAGATTTTACGCGGTTTCTGCATCCTGCAATGCGTGTTGGCGAAATCGCTTTGCAAAACGCGAAGATGGCCTCTGCCTTTTGAAGCTCAATAGCCTGTCTTCGGCGAAACCCTTCGCTAAAGGCATAGGTAAAACAACGATGTAGAGGGCTTTTCAATCAGCAACCGCTCTCTTGGCGTGACACTTGAGACATGAGGTTCCGACACAAACGCAATCGGAGCTGACCCCTGTGACACTTGCCATCGATATCCCCCGCTCTTCGCTGCTCGGTACGATTGCCGTATGGACGGCGTCGGAGGCTGTTGCGAAGGTGGCGCGCATTGGTGCGACCATGATGGCCGCTCGCGTGTTGGTCCCCGCTGACCTCGGTATCGTTGCCCTTGTTTTGGCAACCGGAGAAATCCTGAAGTCACTTGCTGAGAACGGTGTTGGTCAGCGGATTATTGCGGCGAGCGATTCGGACCTTGAAGCAACGTGCAATACCGCTTCGCGTATTTTCTGGATCTGGTGTCTTGGACTGTTCGCAGCGGCCTGCGGTATCGCACTCAGCTTCGAGCTGTTGGCTGACGCGCGTGAGACAGCCGTGCTGCTCATCATCTTCTCGATTCAGTTCCTGTTCATGCCGTTCGGCCTCGTGCAGTGCTTTCGTGCCATGCGTAATGGCCGGACCCGTGCCGTGGCGGGCATCGCGGGCGCCCAAATCGTTGTTAGCGCTTTACTTGCCGTCGTGCTGCTTTTCTTTTGGCCGGTTGCAGCGGCCATGATTTTGCCGCGCGCGTTGACGGCTCCGGCTTGGGCCATCGCCATGCGTCGCCTGTCGCCTTGGAAAGCGAACTCCGATGCCGGATTCTCTCCATTGCGTCCATTCTTCACGTTTGGCGCTGCGGTGCTTGGTGTCGAAGCGGTGAAGGCCGTGCGGATGCAGGCCGATAAACTGATTGTTGGTGGTGTTCTCGGACTTGAAGCGCTTGGCATTTGGTTCTTCGCTTTCAACGCTGGTCTTGGTCTGGCGACATCTTTTGCAACGGCCTTCGGGATCGCGCTTTTTCCGCATCTTTGTAGCCATCGCGACAGCGCGGATCGTCGTGATGCGCTGAACGGCGCTCTACGTTTGGCAATCTGCGCTGTTGTTCCGGTCATTGTCTTCCAGTCAATGCTGGCTCCAATCTATGTGCCATTCATCTTCGGTGAGCGCTGGGCAGAGGTCAGTGATCTTGTCAGCGTGCTTTGCCTTGCAGCCGTTCCAGCGGTTGTTTGGACCGCCGTGAGCCAGTGGTTGCGATCAGAGAACCGCGCAACAACTGACCTCATCGCTTCGATCTTTATCACCGGCGTTACGATTTCGAGCCTCGCAATCGCGGCCCCCTTCGGATTGAGCGCGTCGGTCTACACGTATCTCATCGCATCGGCTGCCGCTCAATTTGGCGCGACGCTCTATATCCTCAAATCGCGTTCCTGAAAGGACATTCTGTGCCCCATATCTCCGTCATCATTCCTTGTCGAAACAGCGCCAAAACCGTCGCCTCCACTCTGGGAAGCCTCATCGCTCAAACATTCAAGGATTGGGAAGCGATCATCGTCGATGATGGCTCAACCGATGAAACCGCCGACCTGTTGGCGGCGATCGCCCGAACCGAGAAACGCATCCGTGTGATCGGCGGTGGCGGAAACGGCGCGAGCGCAGCACGAAACCTTGGACTGCGCGTGGCGAAGGGCAATTTCGTCGC
>CAZXMX010000159.1:1351-7897 GCA_964641645.1 uncultured Neomegalonema sp. | reverse complement strand
GTGCCGAAGGCGCGCGGCGCGGCCCTGCGATGATGGCGGGCGGTTCGCGCGGCGTCTGGGAACGTGTTGCGCCGGTGTTCGAAAAGATCTCCGCGAAACATAACGACACGCCTTGTGCGGCTTGGCTAGGGGCGGATGGCGCCGGTCACTTCGTTAAGACGGTTCACAACGGCATCGAATACGCGCTGATGCAAATGATCGCGGAATGCTATGGCATTATGCGCGACGGGTTTGGGATGAGTGCGCCCGAGATCGGTGCTGTCTTCGCCGATTGGAACAAAGGCGCGCTCGATTGCTACCTTGTGGAAATCACCGGGAAAGCGCTGACGTCAAAGGACTCTGCGACCGGTGAGGCGATGGTTGATGTGATCCTTGATCGTGCGGGACAAAAGGGAACGGGGCTGTGGACAGCCATCGAAGCGCAGCGCGCGGGGACGCCGCTGACGACGGTTGAGGGTGCGTTGATTGGGCGGAGTCTCTCTGCCCGTCGCGACGAGCGGTTGACGATGGAAAAAGTCTATGGCGCGGCCCCGCAGCGGATTGCTGACGAAGGCCTTGATCCAAAAGTCATGCTGCGGGAGGCGCTGATTGCAGGAAAGATCATCGCGTACTCTCAGGGTTTTGCCTTGTTGAACGCAACGTCCATCGAGAATGGGTGGGACATTCAGCTCGTCGATGTTGCGAAGGTCTGGCGTGCGGGGTGTATCATCCGCTCGCGCCTGCTTGGAGAGATGGCGACGGCGCTGGAGATGGAGCGTGTCACGACGGGGTCTGCAATGCCTTTGCTGATGCGAGAGCCTTTTGTTGGGATGATGAAAACGGCGAACCCGTCGCTGCGCGGAACCGTGGCAACGGCAGCGGTGTATGGATTGCCTGCGCCAGTCTTGTCTGCTGCACTGACGTGGTTTGATGTGGCGAGAACAGGCCGGTCGACGGCGAACTTGATCCAAGCACAGCGAGATTTCTTTGGCGCGCATGGCTTTGAACGGACTGACCGTGAAGGGAAGGGATTTCACGGGGACTGGAACGGGTGATTGAGTTCGCCGTTGCGTTCTTCTTTTTGATCTTGTCGCCAGGGCCAGGGGTTCTGTCGACCGCTGGCGTCGGCGCGGCGTTCGGGTATCGGCCCGGCGCGCGTTATGTTTTTGGATTGTTTCTCGGGACCAATATGGTCGCTGTTGCTGTCATCACGGGTGTTGCAGCGGTGGTGTTGGCCTCGCCGACCATTCGCACGGTGTTGCTTATTCTATCGGCCGGATACCTGCTTTATCTCGCTGCGAAAGTCGCGTTTTCAGGCAGTAAGATCGCGTTTATCGAAGCGCATCGCGCGCCGGGTATCCGCGATGCGATATTGCTTCAGGCGCTCAATCCGAAGGCCTATGTGGTGAACACAGCGATGATTGCGGGGTTTCCACTCGGGTTTGCGAGCTACTGGACCGAGATCGCCGTGAAACTGGTGATCATGAATCTGATCTGGATTCCGCTACACTTTCTGTGGCTTTGGTTCGGCGTTGCGCTGCGGCGGCTTGATCTTGCACCGGGAGTTCAACGCGGAATCAACTTTGCGATGGCCGGAGCGATGGTCTTTGTCGTGCTGTTGGCGCTTTGGTCGCTGAGAAGCGGTTAAAGTTCAGAGCGTCGCCCGCATTCTTGCTGCGGCTTCGTCGAATTTCTGCTCCAGTGTTTCACTGGCGCCCCGACAGGCTGCGACGACTTGTGTCGCACCTTCGAGATAGGCGGTGCGTTTTTCGACAGACCATCCCGGTGGGATATTGACGATGTCGGTTAGATTGCTGGTTTGATCGGCGATTTTGACGAGTTTGGCTCCGTCAGGAGCCGTCCGCATTTTTTCAGCTTGTTTGGCTTTGCGTTCGGCGAGAGGGAGGTCGGTGATGTCATCGGCATCCGTCACGGCATCGACAATCGCGGCCACGTCCGGGCCAAACTCATCTGCAATTTGTTCAAGTGTCGCATCGCTGTCTTCGACGGTATCGTGGAGCAGAGCGGCGGCGAGTGTTGCTTCGTTATTGGAAACTGTCGCGACCAAGCGCGCGACTGCGGTACAGTGGTTCACATAGGGGATGTCGCCTTCGCCTTTCCGTCGTTGGTTCGCGTGGGCGCGTGCGGCGAGATCCGCCGCCTTGATAATCAATTCGCTCATGTGCTGCCTGCTAAAGGTCGCGACTTCGCGCCCTTTTGGATTTCGTAGATCGAGCCGAGGTCGCTTGGTTTGGGGATCGGCAATCGGATTGGTGCGTTGACGAGGCGGGGTTGGTCAGGGTGTTCGCCGCAAAGGATGCGGGATTTGTATTCGTCAAAATCGTCAAATCGCGCCAACGATCCGACCAAGGGAAAGGCGTCTGCGGCCATCATCTCATAGAACAAGAGACGCCGGTCAAAATCTGATGTGTTGAGTGCAGAGCCGTGGACGGTGCGGGCGTGGTGAATCGTTATCGACCCGGCGGGGCCGGTCAACATCGTGGCGTCATCCATTTGCAGATCGTTTTCTGCGAGGTCCATGGCACCCGCGAAAACGCCGTTGTTGTGGTGATCGAAGGTCGGTCCTTTATGCGAGCCGGGGAAGACCATGAGCGGTCCGTTCTCGGGCAACAAGTCATCAATCAGAACGCCAATCGCCAAAACATCGTCATTGGTTTGAGGATAAAAAGCCCAGTCCTGATGCCATTCGACGGCTGCGCCATATTGCGCTGACTTCATATTCAGCTTGGTCGTGTTGAGGCGCAGGTTCGGGCCGCAAAGGTCGCGCGCGGGGGCGAGGATATGATCTGAGTGCAGCAGGTCGCGCATCACGTCACTGATTTGGTGCGGGAACTTGATGCGCCGGACACGCGGGCTTTCCGGCGTGTGGCTGTCTTCGAGATCAATTCGGTCATTGGAAGCGGTCATGCCCCGCGCCTCTTCTTGAAAGCGCGCGATTTCCGCCCGGACCTCTTCGATGATCGACATCGGCACGCGATTTTCGAGTACGAGGTAGCCCTCGCGTTCGTAGAACTCGACTTGTTCGGTTGTCAGCGCTTCTAAGGCCATCGGTGTTTCCTCCGGCCCGCAGCGTAATCGCGTTAGGCGGCGGCGACAATGCCCAGAAAATCTGCGGCCTTGAGGCTCGCGCCGCCGATCAAACCGCCGTCAACGTCTTCGATGGCGAAGATTTCAGCCGCGTTGCCGGGTTTGACGGAACCGCCATAGAGCAAGCGGATGCCGTCGCCTTCGCCAGCGAGATCGTCTTTCAGTGCGGCCCGAAGAGCTTTGTGCATGGAGGCGATTTGCTCGTTTGTCGGCGTGCGGCCCGTGCCGATGGCCCAAACAGGCTCGTAGGCGACAACCGTATTCGCAGCGGTCGCACCGGTGGGCAGCGAGTCGCGCATTTGCTGGGTGACGAGGGCTTCGGCGTTCCCGGCGTCGCGCTCGGCTTCGGTTTCGCCGATGCAGACGATGGCCGTCATGCCATTTGCGAGTACGGCTTCGGCTTTGGCTTTGACGAGAGCGCTTTGCTCGCCGTGGTCTGTGCGCCGTTCCGAGTGACCAACGATGACAGCGGTTGCGCCCACGTCAGACAACAATGCAGCAGAGACATCCCCGGTATGCGCGCCGCTTTCCGCCGTATGGCAATCTTGCGCGCCAATATTGATATGGGCATTGCCTGCGCTACCGACAAAGCGGCCAATCAGAGGATAGGGCGGGCAGACGAGAACATCGCAATTCGAGGGGTTGGCGTCGCACATCTCAACCAGCTCGGCCATCGACGCGGTGAGGCCGTTCATCTTCCAGTTTCCGGCGACGAGTTTGCGACGTGACGTCATGAGAAGCTCCCTTTGTTACGGGGCGCTTCTTAACCCGGCTTCGGAGCGGACTCCAGTGGCTTTGCGAGGGTTAGGCGGTTTCAGCGAACTTGATCGACTCGCCGCATCCGCAGGATTCGGTGACGTTGGGATTGCGGAACTTAAAGCCGCTTTCCAGCAGTCCGCGTTCGTAGTCGATTTCGGTGCCGAGCAAGAACATGACGGCCATCGGCGCGATCAGGACGCGCACGCCGTCTTGTTCGACGGTTTCATCGCCTGCGGTCGCCTCGGTGGCGTAGTCCATCGTGTATTCCATGCCCGCGCAGCCGCCCTTTTTGACGCCAATTCGCAGGCCGAAGACCGGATCGTCAGGGCGCGCCATGAGCTGTTCCAACTGCGCGACGGCAGCCGGGGTCAGGGTCACAGGTGCTTTTCCACCGGGCGCTCCAAACATCACATAAATCCTAGCTCAAGCCGGGCTTCGTCGGACAAACGACTCATATCCCAGGGTGGTTCCCACACAAGATTGACATCGACTTGCTTGATACCGGGTAAAGGCTCGACGGCATCAGCGACCCAACCCGGCATCTCTCCGGCGACAGGACAACCCGGAGCCGTAAGGGTCATGTCGACTTTAACCGCGTTTTCCCCGTCGATCTGCACCGAGTAAATCAGGCCCAAATCATAAATATTGACTGGAATTTCAGGGTCATGGACCGTGCGGATCGCTTCAACGATGTCGTTATACATCGGATGGTCTTCGGACGAAGGCTGGATCAGCGGTTCGCCTTCTGCGGGTGTCGGTGCGTCCATGGGTACTGCCTTGTGAAGCGGGTTACCCAACAGATATAGGGTATCTCAAGGGGGTGTGCCAGCCTAGCGGGTTCGTGCGGCGTTTAGCTCGCCATGCTGCGTCTGAGATCTGCGACAATCTCATCGACCGGGCGAACGTCTGCAATGCGGCGATGCAAGGCGGTTAGCGTACCGATATGGGCGGTATCATCAGAAGAAATGCAGCAATCACTGATGACGATGACCTTTAGGCCTTCTGTTGCCGCCGCACGGGCTGTGGAGTCGATCGCGCCATCGGTTTCTGCTCCGGCAAGGATGACCGTGTCGACCTTTGCCTGTTTCAATGCCGCGAGCATTTCGGACGTCATGGCCGAATAGCCGGACCGGGAGAAACTTTGATCGCTTTCGCTGTCTTGGACGCCTTCGTTGATGTCGATCCAGCTTTTGTCGCTGAGACGTTTGCGGAGGGTTGCAACCTCGGCATCACCGAGAATTTCTCCGGCAGGGCCGTCAAATGCGTTGGGTGCAAAGTGACTCCAAAACACAGAGCCTCCGCTGGCGCGCAGGGTACGGGCGAGCCAGTCGATGCGCGGAATGGACGAGCGTAATCGCGGCGCCAACGCCAATCCGAGGCGGGATACGTCACAGCCGATCAGCGCTGTGTGCGCGCCGGTTACATCCGGAAACGCCCAAGCGCGTCCGCGCTTTTGGGTCATTTCAGCTTGGATTTGAGCCAACTGGCTCGCCTGTCGCGTTTCTGTCATCCTCATCACTCCCCTTATCGGTTCGTTGTTTGGCAACCGAATAGCCGAGGGAGTGTGGCATGGGAAGGGCCGAACGCGACCAAAAAACCAAGCAGGATTTCGCAACGCCTATGCGAGAACAATAAATCAGTGGGTGGTACAGGCTGACGATCACTTTTGGAGCGAGGCTGTGGCGGGTTTTGTTCAAGTGAATTTTTCGCGTCCAAAAGAGATCATTGTTCAATCGTTGAGATTAGACATAACGGAGGCTCGTTTTGGTGACAGAACGCGCCTGTTCGGTCTGCAAGAACGAGTAGCGTTGGATTTGAGGAGGCGACATGGAGACGCGGCTGGAATTTGCGAATCGGGTTGCAAGGGCTGCGGGCGCGCTCGGAATGGAGTATTTTCGGGAGATTGAGGCGCTCGAAGTTTCGGTTAAGGGCCATCAGGACCTCGTTTCCAATGCCGACCTTGCGCTCGAGTCATTCATCCGAGAGCAGATAAATGCGGTTTTCCCCGATGATGGAATTGTCGGTGAGGAACACGAACGAAAACCGAGTGCGAGTGGCTGGACATGGGTGATTGATCCGATTGATGGCACGGCAAATTTTGTGCGGGGGTTGCCTCAATGGTGCGTGATCCTCGCGGCAGTCTGCGAAGACAAAACCCAGCTCGGCGTTATCCATGACCCCAATGTCGACGAAACCCATTCGGCGGAGCGCGGGGCAGGAGCCTTCTGCAATGACCGGAAGATTCGCGTCTCACATTCAACCAGTCTGAAAGATGGCAGTGTGGGTGTCGGCATGAACGGGCGAAGCGACGTGAAGACCGTCGCGGACCTTCTCTCAGACCTGATGAACGACGGCGGTGTTTTCTTCCGCAATGCCAGTGGCGGGTTGATGCTGGCCTACGTCGCGAGCGGAAGGCTGACCGGGTACTCTGAATCGCATATGAATGCGTGGGACTGCCTCGCGGGCCAACTGTTGATTGCTGAGGCTGGCGGCCAAATTGAACCGCAATCCGCCGAGGCGATGCTGGCGGCGGGCGGAAGGGTCATTGCGGGCTGTCCTGGCGTGTTTGATGCGCTTCTTGAGATATCGCTTCGACACTATTCTGACTGACAACTCTACGGCCTCTTGATTTGGAGGGCGTGCAGGTCTCTATTGCCGTTCAGTCAATCAGCATGAACGGGAACATCGGATGAGCATTTC
>CAZXMX010000159.1:0-1251 GCA_964641645.1 uncultured Neomegalonema sp. | reverse complement strand
TATGCCAACGTGGTGCGTTATGGTGCGAAGCACGTTTCGGATGGTGGTTCGATTACGCTGGTATCCGGCGCGCCTGCGCGAAACTGCCGCCCCGGTCAGATCGCGCTCTCTTCGGTTGGTGGAGCGGTTGAGGCGATGGCGCGGGCAGTTGCGAAGGAAGTGGCACCCCGTATTCGTGTCAATGTCGTCTCACCGGGAACAATCGATACGCCGATGCATGCGGGGCAAGGCGATGGGCTGGAAGCGTTCTATAAAAAGATCACTGCCAATAATCTGATCCCGTCCGCTGGAGCATCGGATGATGTCGCGAAGGGCCTGATGTTTGTCATCACCAATCCGTTTGTGACCGGAACCACCGTTGATGTTGATGGTGGCTGGTTGCTGAGCTGATTGGCGCGTCGGTGACCGATCGAAAAAATATGCCTTCGCTTGCGACATTGTTTGCCCAAGCCGACGGAGCGATTGATCCTCTGACCGGCGGTGTGGTGCCGCCGCTGCAATCCGCGACGACGTTTGTGAGAGATGAGAGCAATGCGCTGATCTCTCCAAACCATGCCTATGCCCGCGATGACAATGATCTCGTGCGGTTGGCTGAGGGGATGTTGGCCAAGGCCGAACATGCGGATGAGGGACTGTTGTTTCCCTCGGGAATGGCGGCAGTTGCCGCGCTGATGCGAACCGTTCCGAATGGCGGGCGCATTATTTTGCAAACGGGTATCTACTGGGGCGTGACTAAGTGGACCCGCGAATTTTGTGCGCGGCGCGCGATTGATCTGATCGAAGTTGACTGTGCTGGCCTTGATGCTCTGAAAGAAGCGGCGAAACCCGCAGATATACTTTGGATTGAGACGCCTTCGAATCCGTATCTCAAGACGGTTAATGTTCGGGGGTGTGCGGAAGTTGCTCGAGGAATTGGCGCAGCGTTGGTGGTGGATTCGACAGCAGCGACGCCGGTTTTGTCTCAGCCGCTCGACCTTGGTGCAGATGTCGTGATGCATTCGGCGACGAAGGGGATCAACGGACACAGTGATGTGCTGGCTGGATTTCTTGGTGTGCGTGATGCTGCGAGCGCGCGGTGGCAAGCGATAAAGGTCGATCGCCACGATGCTGGCGCGGTTATGGGATCATTCGAGGCTTGGTTGCTGGTTCGAGGGATGCGAACGATGCCGTTGCGGGTCGAGCGTATGAGCCAGAACGCGCAGGCGGTGGCTGAATATCTTGTGTCCCATCCGCGTGTCGAAACGGTGCTGT